>NZ_CP042176.1:600000-900000 GCF_005937885.2 Bradyrhizobium sp. KBS0727
AGTACGCAATCGAGACGCCGAAGCACGATTAGCGGAAGCATCACTTTTCGGTACTGTGGAGGGCGATAGGGGCCGCGTAGTTTATTTGCTACGGACCAGATTTTGTCGGCGAGCCTTTGATGGCCTTCAGCGAGCATGGGAGGAGTATCCGAGATTGGAGTGATAACAACCTAGAATAGGTTTGAGTGAGCCCCTTGACCAGCGCCTATCTTGGCGTCGTCGTGTTTTGTGTCCTTCGCTGACGCGATGTCGCTTGTGATTGGGACAGGGCGCATCGTTAGAAAGTTTTTAAAGGCGACAGTTCGCCCGCATCTACCTCGGAAAAGGAATATATGCCGCATATTTCGAGCGGCACATATGAAGATCGTCACGGGCGTGGGAGGGGCGATAGTGTACGCGATGTTGAGCCCTCCTAAGGCCGGGTGCGTAGTGATCCTAGACAGCTGCTCTTCCGCAAATCTTGCCCGACGGGCAAATCAGTTCACGGCTTGGCGATTGATCGTGTCAATACCGAATCAAGAAAATGATCCTCTTTGAGAGTTGGTGGAATCAACCGCACAATGCATGCATCCCATCCCGCCAGAGCAACCATGCTGAGAAGTAGCCCGGCGATCGGGCGGCCTCAAGGCTGGCGCTGACGCGCCCCCGCCTTCGGCGGCTACGGCCTTGACCCCGCCCGCTCGTCGGTCTGTTGGCTTTCCATGCGCACGGTCGGAGACCGAGCGCAGTAAGTGCGCTCGCGCAGTCAACCCGTGGCGTGACGGCCGGGATTCCATTTCTGGCGGCGTGCGAGCATCGTGTTGAGAATGATGATCAGCTTGCGCATGCAGGCGACGAGCGCAACCTTGGGCTCCTTTCCCTTGGCAAGCAGACGCTGATAGAAGGCCTTGAGCACCGGATTACACTGCGTAGCTGCGCCGAGACAGGGCATGTAGAATGCGTTTCGCACCCAGCGGCGCCCGCCCTTGATGTAGCGCTCGCCGCGCCGCTTGCCGCTATCATCGTCGTAAGGGGCAACGCCGATCAGGGCGGCGGCGACCTCGTCGCTGACCTGTCCGAGCTCGGGCATTCCTGCAATGAGGATCGCGGACGTCACGTGCGCGAGGCCCGGAACACTCTCGATGATCTCGGCACGCTCGGCAAACTCCGGTGTGGCCTTGACCTTGGCAGAGATTGCGGCCTCGAGCTTGTCCATTTCGGCGGCGAGGTTCTTCAAGACACGCGCATAAGCCTTCCGGGCCGGTTCTGGGGCCGCATGCTCGTCCTGAGCCTGCAGGCGGATCTTGACGTCGACCAGGGCCGTGCGCGCTTTCGCCAGCGCCGCGAGTTCCTCACGCGCGGCATCAGGGGTCTGGCCCGGCGCCTGGCTGAACGTCTCGGCAAACCAGGCGATCATCTCCGCGTCGATCGGATCGTTCTTCGCCAAGCGTCCGGCCGACTGCGCAAAGCTGCGGACCCGCCTGGGATCGACGATCCGCACCTCGATGCCGGCTTTGTGCAGCACGTTGCGCCATTCCAGCTCGTAGCCGCCGCTTGCCTCCATCACCGCCTTGCCCACTTGGTATCTTCTCAGCCAGGCAACCAGCTTGCGATGACCTTGTGCGGTGTTCGGGAACGTTTGCCGCAACGTGAATCTGCGAATGCAGGCATCCACCTTGTCTTTGGCCACGTCAATACCGACGACAACGAGGTCGTTTTGTGCCATCTTCTACTCCCTTCCTTGCTCGGTTCGGGCTCGAAGCCCTTGCAACTATTCGGGTTGAGGAAGACCACCGGAGCTGTCCCTTGCTCTGATCTCAGGCTCTGCCGCCTTTGGGGCGTCACGGGCTCAGTTCCAGCGACGGGCGGTTTTGCGAGAACCGCCCGTTCGCACATTCTGGCAGATTTCGCGGACACAAGGGGCGTATCGCGATCGTCACGGCGTGGGAAGGGCTGCGGTGGACGCCAAAGGTCGCAAGACGAGGTGGCCTTTAGCGTACGGTGAAATCGTGTGGGTCTGACGCCCCGATGCAGGCGTCAAGTTCGAGGGCGGCTAACGCGGCCTGAGAGCGATGGTGTCACAAAAAGCAGGGTCACCAGGGCGATCACGTATAAGCCGTAAAGCCATTGCGCAGGGAAGGCCGGATGCCTCCGCCAAACCTGTATGCTCGGGCGCAGCATTCCTCTGCAACATTGCGCACGAGACCGCGGGTGCGGCGCGCACCCGGTCTTCCCTGCGCCCTCTGATTTTCGAGGGCAAGGTTACGAGCAAATCCTCGGGCGCGTGGCGCTGCGGGATGATTTGGCGTGTGTGGCTGTTTGATAATCAAATCCGGCCGTCATTCCGGGGCGATGCGAAGCCTCGAACTACGATGTGCAATTGCACATCGGAGAATCTCGAGATTCCGGGTCTGGTGCTAACGCACCATCCCGGAATGACAGTGGAGTGCGACGGCACCCGCCCGTCTTCGCCAAGGGGCTTCGCCGGGCCTGAACGCATTCGCGTTCAGGACTGCTTCTTCCGCCTTGCCGCCGCCGCCGCGGCATCCACCACGTTGTCGACCTCTTCGCGCCAGCTCAGAATCTCCGCGGCCAGCACCGGGTGATTGAAACCCTTGAGGTTGAGATCGTCGATCGCTCGGCCCTCGACCCAGGGTTCGACCATGCCGTAGACGCGCCGCGACACCACGATCTGGTTGGCCTTGGCTTCGTCGCACAGCCGCGACGCCAAATTGGTGACGCTGCCGATCGCGGCGTATTCCAGCCGCTGTTCGAAGCCGATCTGGCCGAGCGTGGCATAGCCGAGCGCGATGCCGATGCCGAAGCCGAGATTGTGGCCGCGGTTGCGCCACTTCTCGGTCAGCAGGCCGATGGTGTCGCGCATCTCCACCGACATCCGCACCGCGCGCGCCGTGTGGTCCTCGAACTGGATCGGCGCGTTGAACAGGATCATCACGCCGTCGCCGGCATAGCGGTCGAGCGTGCCTTCGTAGCGGAAGATCAGTTCGCCGAGCGCGGCGTGATATTCGCGCAGCACGTTCATCGCCTCTTCGGGCTCGGTCTGCTCGGTGAAAGCCGTAAAGCCGCGCAGGTCGCAGAACACCACCGTGACTTCGCGGCGGTGGCTGTCGAGCAGGCCTTCATGGCCGTCGGAGGACGCGATCAGTTGCGCCACCTGCGGTGCGAGGAAACGCTCGAGCCGGCGGATGCGCTCGATCTCGCCGAGCTGCGTCTCGACCCGCTGTTCCAGCGACTTGTTCCAGTCTTTGAGCTGGTCGGTCTGCTGCTGCAGCTTGTCGGCCTGCCGGCGCACCGTGTCATTCGCGGTCAGCAGTTCGCGGCTCTTGTGGTCCACCTCAGTGAACAGCCGCGCATTGCGCATCGCCAGCACCGCCTGGTGCGCAAAGGTTTTCATCAGCCCGATCAGGTTCGGCGAGAACTCGCCGGCGTTCCGCCGCAACACCACCAGCGAGCCCAAAATGCCCTGCTGGTCGACCAGCGGCACCACCAGCACCGAATGGAAGCCGGCGTCGACCGCCATGTCGCGCAGCGGATGCTCTGATGTCGCGTCGAGATTGGGTATAGAGATCGGCTCGCTGTTCGCCGCGGCGTCGCCGAGCGGGCTGCCGGCCTCGTCGATGGCGCGATGGCCGCCTTCGTCCGCACTGTCGATGCCGATCGCCTCGGTCAGGTTGAACTGGCGGTTCGCGGCGTCATAGCCGTAGATCAGCACCGCGTCGGCATGGGTAATCTCGAGCGCACGGGCGGCGACCGTCGGCAGCACCGCGTTGAGATCGAGCGAGGAGGCAACCGCGCGGCCGACTTCCTCGAGCACCTTGAGCTCGTTGATCGACTGCGCCAGATCGCGCGTCCGCTCCGTCACCTTCCATTCGAGATCGGAATATGTCTCCGCCAGCTGCCCCGCCATGCTGTTGAACTGGTTGGCGAGCTCTTCGAGTTCGTCGGATGTCTTCACCTCGATGCGGTGGCCGAACTCGCCGGCGCCGAGACGACGTGCGCCGGCGCGCAATGCCGTGATCGGCACCAGCATGCGGCGCGCCATGATGGTGCCGGCGATGATCGCGACCACGAGGCCGAGCGCGATCAACAGCGCGATCCGCGCCAGCTGGTCGCGGATCGGCGTCAGCGCCTGCGCGGTCGGCTGTTCGTAGAACACGTGCCAGCCGAGCTTCGGCACCGGGCTCGACGTGGTCAAAACGTCATGACCGGCGCCGTCGGTGCCGGTCGAAAGCGCTGCGCCGCCGGGCTTGATTAAGGCTGCGACCTGCGGCAGCGCGGACAGGATCTTGCCGACTTCGGGCCCCTTCGACGAACTCGCCAGCACCTGGCCCATGCCGTCGACGATATAGGCAAAGGCCACCTTGCCGACCTGGGCGTCGCCGAGGAATTCGGTGAGGAAGTCGAGATCGATCTCGGCGACGGTGACGTTGGAATCGGAATGCGACAGCGCGATCGACATATACGGATGCTCGCCGCGGAAATACGGCGGCGAATAGCCGGTGCCGCGCGCGAAGGCTTCGGTGAAGGAGACGTCGCGGGAGAAATCGAGGTTGCTGCCGACATTGACGGTGCGGCGCGACAGCCGGAGCTGTTCGTGGCCGCGGGGGTCGAGCAGCGAAAGCTGGCTGACCTGGGGGACCTGCCGCAGCAGTTGCGCATAGTCGGCGCGGCGCAGCTCGATCGTGTTGGAATAGGCGCGGGTCGCCCAGGAAATCTGCCGCTCGAGGTCGGCCATCGATTGCTCGATGTGCCTGGCGGTGGCCTCCGCCTTCTCCGACATGCCGTCGTTGAGCGTGGTCTTGATGCCGCGGTAGCTGATCCAGATTTCCATCGCGCCGTTGACGGCCAGCACGAACACGACGAGGCCGACCAGGGCGATGACGTATTTGGCGAACAGGCCCTCGCGCAGGAACCAGATCTTATCCTTCACCCCGCTCATCCGGACCCTCGTGCGCCATGCCTCGAAAGGCGCATCAGCCTCGTTGCCGCAAGTGGGCCCCGTGGGGAGGCGCGCATGGGGTCCGTTCTAGCACGAATTGGGGCCCCCGACCGGCTCTCCGCCGGCATGGTTAGCCCCGAATTCGGGGAGGGCAGAGCGTGCGCGAAGCAGAAGCAGTGGCTCAGCGGTTGAACAGTTGCCGCAGCACGTCGTTCATCGGCTGGCTGTCCTGCTGCGCGGTCGTGTCAGCGGGGGCCGGGGGCGCGGTGGTCTCGGCGGGGGCGGCTGGGGTGGACGCGTTCGGGCTTGGAATATTGCGGCCCTGGCTCGGACGCGTGGTGCCTTGACCTGTTCCGCCTTGGCCCAACCCGCTCAAACCTTGCTGCAGGAGATTGCCGATGGCCTCGCCGAGCTGGCCGCCGAGTGGATCGTTCGCCTTGCCGCTCTGACCGGTACCCGGCGCGCCGGCCTGGCCGCCGCCGAGCAGGCCGCCGAGCGCGGCGCCAATGCCGGCACTGTCAAGTCCGGCGCCGCCAGCGCCGAACAGGCCCTTGCCCATCTCCCTGAGCCTGGCGTACGCCGCCTCAGGATTGTCGAGCATGCCCTGCATCTCCGGATAGATCCGCGGCGCGCCCCACGGTCCCTCGATCATGACGGGAATGCCGAGCCCGACCGGCTCGGCGGTGCGGCCCTGGCCTTCGGTGGTCATGACCAGTTTCGGCTCGACGCGGAATCCGATCTGCTTGGTGCCGAGGTCGATGGTGCCGACGCCGGTCATCTTCACCAGCGGGCCGACCAGGTTGAGGTCGGTGGTCTGCGCCTGGCCCTTGTCGATCTTGAACGAGGCGGACAGTTGCGTCAGGTCCGTCGCCTGTTCGCTGCTCTCCTGCCAGCCCGACAGCGTGCTCGCCGTCAGCGAGCGGATCATCTGCGCGAGGTTGAGCCCCTTGATGGCGCCATCCTGGAACACCGCAAACGTCGTACCGGACATGTTCGCCATGATCGCGCGCTGGCTGGTGCCGGACGAACGCACGCTGATCCTGGTCTGCAGCTTGCCGTCGAGCTTGTCGAAATCCGCAAGGCCGTTCAGCAGCGGCAGCGCGCGCACGCCGGTGAGATCGGTACGCAGCGTAAAGGTGGGGTTCGCGGTCGAGGCGTCGATGGTCACGTCGCCATTGGCGGTTCCGCCATAGGCGCCGAGGTTGGAGACCCGTGCCTTCAACACGCCGCTCGCCAGCGTCGCCTCGATCGCGGCGGGTGCGAAATGGCCGTCGCCGATGGTGAGTTCGGCGGCGGAAATGCGCGCCTGCACGTCGACATAATTGAGGCCGGTGAGGTCGATCGTCGCATTGCTCCACGGCTGCGCCGCAGAATCGGCGCGATCAGGCGATTTCGCCAGTGCCAGCCGCTGAAAGTCCAGATCGAGCTTGACCAGCGGCTTGCTCGCCAGATCGATCGAGGCCCAGCCGTTGAATGCGTCGTCGCCGAGCACGCCGCTCAGTCCGTTGATCATCACCACCGCGCCGTTGAGCCGCACCTCGGCTTTGGCCGAAAGCTGTGCCGGCAACAGGCCGGGCGCATCGAGCTTGATCTCGGTCGGGATGTTCTGCCGTTCGAGCGGCGGGGCTGACGGAGCCGCCTTGATCTCGAATTTCAGCGGACTGTCGCCGCTGCGCGCATTGCCGGATATCCGGATCCTGCGATCGGCATCCACGGTGACGTCGGCGTTGATGGTCTCGATCCGGTTCTCGACTCGGTCGCGCAGGTTGGAAAACACCACCGTGCCGCCGGTGATGCTGACATGCTCGATCGAAACGGCGTTGCCGGCGCCTGCGGCCCGGGGCATCGGCGCGGGAGCCGCATCCTTGAGCCGCTCGCGCTGCAGCGGCACGTTGACGACGGGGCGTACGACCACGAGTTCGGTGATCGCGGGCTTGCCGGCCCACACGCTGGCCAGCGTCATATCCGCCTGGATACTGCCGGCGGTGATGCGATTGTCGTTGTCGCGCTCTTTCGGGTCCTGCAGGGTGACGTCGTTCAGGGTGACGTTGAGCGACGGCCACAGGCCGATCCCGGCGCCGCCATTGACGGTGAGCCTGTAGCCGGTCTCGCGCTCGACCCGGGCCGTGATCTGCGCGGTCAGGAACGAGGAGGGGACGCCGACCAACAGCAGCAGCGCGATGACGACGATCACGGCTGCGATAGCGGCGCCGGCGAATTTCAATGCTCTCATTTCGACATTCCAGACCGGGTCACCGGCATCGAGTTCGACCGCGTCACAGGCGCACGCGGCCGATCGGGCGAGTTTATCCCGGAAAGGAACAGCGCCCAAAGAAGCCAAAAATAATCCAAGGCTACTGCAAAGTTATGTGACTTATGACACACTTCCATGCGGTCAAATTTTGCTAACCGGCTAGCGGGCTGGTTGGGACTGATTTGGAAGGCAATACTACAATGAGTAAACAGGCCGAATTTGCGGTCATCCTGAAAATGAATCCGATGTTCGCGGATCTGGGCGCCGATGAATTGCAGCGCATTTCCGGCCTTTGCCATACCCAGCAGCTCGCGGTCGGCGAAATGTTGTTCCAGAAGGGTGACGCCGGCGATGCCCTGTATGGGGTCCGCCGCGGCCAGATCCGGATCGAGACCGGCGCCTCCGACGGCAGCCGCCTGACGCTGAATTTCATGGGCCCGGGCGACCTGTTCGGCGAGGTCGCGGTGCTCGACGGCCAGAGCCGCACCGCGGATGCCGCCGCCGGCGAGCCCTCGGAACTGTTCGTGCTGCGGCGCGAGGATTTCCTCGCCTTCCTGGAACGCGAGCCCAAGGTCGCGATCAAGATCATCATGCTGTTGTGCCAGCGCATCCGCTGGCAGAGCGAGCGCATGGAGGAATCGGTGCTGCAGCCGTTGCCGGTTCGCCTCGCGCGCCGGCTCTGCGCGCTGTCAGACGATTTCGGATCGGAGGTGCACATCTCGCAGGAACAACTCGGCATCTTCGTCGGCGCCGCCCGCGAGAGCGTCAATCGTCAACTGCAGCTCTGGCGCAAGGACGGCATCCTCGACCTGCAGCGCGGCAGGATATTGCTGCAGAACATGACAAAGCTGACGGCGGTGGCGCGGAACGATTAGGGCTTTATCCTCACTTCGCCGCGGGTGACATCGCCGGTGGCGCCGCCGGCGGGCCTTTGGCTGGCGGCTCGTCGTGATCAGAGGCGTGGCCCGCGGGCTCGGTTTCGGCGTGGGAGACGAGCAGCAGTTTGCCGAAGCGCCAGATGAACGCGCCGAGGTCGTCCATCATCATGAACATCGCCGGGACGAACACCAGCGACAGTACCGTCGAGAACAGCAGGCCACCGATCACGGCGAGCGCCATCGGCGAGCGGAATTCGCCGCCGGCGCCGAACGCCAGCGCTGAAGGCATCATGCCGGCGGCCATCGCGATGGTGGTCATCACGATCGGGCGGGCGCGCTTCATGCCGGCGTCGATGATCGCTTCGTCGCGCTTCTTGCCATCGCGGATCGCCTCGACCGCGAATTCCACCAGCATGATGGCGTTCTTGGTGACGATGCCCATCAGCATTAGGATGCCGATCCACACCGGCGTGGTGAGCTGCTTGCCGGTCAAAAGCAGCGCCGCGATCGCGCCGCCGATCGAGAGCGGCAGCGAGAACAGGATGGTGATCGGTTGCAGGAAGGTGCCGAACAGCAGTACCAGCACCGCATAGACCATCATCAGGCCGGCGGTGATGGCGGTGGCAAAGCCTTCCGACAATTCGTTCAGGCTTTCGGCATCGCCCGACGGGCTGACCTTCACGCCCTTCGGCAGGCTCTTCATGACCGGAAGTTCGTAGATCTTCCGGGTGGCGTCGCCCAGCGCAGCGGTGCCGACGAGATCGGCGGCAACTGTCGCTTGGCGTTCCCGGTCGTAGCGGTTGATGCTGGTCGGGCCCTGATCGAGCTGGATGTCGGCGACGACCGATAGCGGCACGCCGCCGCGCTCGCCGCGCTGGCCGAGCGGCACGCGCAATTGCTGCAGCATCTGCAGGTCGCCGCGCGCGTTGTCCTCGAGCTGGACGCGGATCGGCACCTGGCGGTCGCCGGCATCGAATTTGGCGAGTGCCGGCCCGACGTCGCCAATGGTGGCGACGCGGATCGTCTGCGACAGGCTTTCGGTCGAAACGCCCAGCCGGGCGGCGAGCTCCGCCCGCGGCCGGATCCGAAGCTCGGGCCGGTCGAGCGAGGTCTCCGAGATCACATTGGCGATGATCGGAATCCGCTTCATCTGGGTTGCCAGTTCGCTGGCGACGTTGTTGACGATGTTGCTGTCGACGCCGGTCACAACCAGCGAAATCGCGCGCAGGCCGTTTTCGTCGAGGAACCAGAAGCGGATATCGGGAACGTTTTCGAGTTCCTGGCTGATCTCCAGTTCAAGTTGCCGCTGGGTGATCTTGCGGTCCGTCTTCGGGGTGTAATTGATGATCAGCGCGGCGCGCCGCACCTCCAGCGTTCCCGGCGGCACCCGGCCGCCGTCGACGAAGATGCTCTTCACCTCCGGCCGCTTGCGCAGGCGGGCGACGATTTCTTCCGTCACCTTCTCGGTATAGGCGAGCTGCGAGCCGGGCGGCAATTCCATCGCCAGCAGCGAACGTGCGGTGTCCTGCGCCGGCAGGAAGCCCTGCGGCAGCAGCGTGATGCTCCAGATCGAGGCGGCAAAGATGCCGAAGCCGATCAGCACGGTGATGAAGTAGTGCTTCACCGACCAGGTCACGAGCCTGGTGTAGGTCTGCAGCACGCGGCCGGGCGGCGGGTCGTCGTGCGGATGATCCTTCAGGAAGTAGGCGGCGAGCACCGGCGTGACAAAGCGCGCGGCCAGCAGCGAGAAGAACACCTGCACCGACACGGTGATGCCGAACTGCTTGAAGAATTGTCCAGCGATACCGGACATGAAACTGGCGGGCGCGAAGATCGCGATGATGGTTAGCGAGATCGCGATCACGGCGAGGCCGATTTCATCGGCGGCTTCCAGCGCGGCGCGATAGGGCGTCTTGCCCATGCGCATGTGGCGCACGATGTTCTCGATCTCGACGATAGCGTCGTCGACCAGAATGCCGGTCGATAGCGTGATCGCGAGGAAGGAGACGAGGTTCAGCGAGAAGCCGAGCAGGTCCATCGCCCAGAACGCCGGGAAGATCGACAGCGGCAGCGAGATCGCGGCGATGATGGTGGCCCGGATGTCGCGCAGGAACAACAACACGACGACAACGGCAAGAATCGCGCCCTCGAACAGGGTCGAAATCGCGGCGTCGTAGTTGCCCTTGGTGAATTCGACCGAGGTGTCGATCAGCTTCAGATCGACGTCGGGATAGGCGGCCTTCAGCACGTCGATGCGCTTCTGCACGGCGGCGGCGACCACCACGTCGCTGGCGCCCTTGGAGCGCTTGATGCCGAGCGCGACCACCGGCTCGCCGTTGAAGCGGGCGAAGGTGCGGCGGTCGGCGATGGTGTCGGTGACGGTGCCGAGATCGTCGAGCCGGACTTCGCCGCCGCCGAACAGCGGGATCATGGTGCCGGCGAGTTCGTTCAGTGTCTTGGCGCCAGCCAGTGTCCGGATCGCCTGGTCGTTCTTGCCGATTTCGGCACGGCCGCCGGCGAGGTCGACATTGGTGCCGCGCAGGATCTGGCTGACATTGACGGCGGTGAGACCCGCGGCCGCTAGCCGGTCGGGATCGAGCGAGACCAGAATCTCGCGCTCGACACCGCCGATGCGCTCGACCTGGGCGACGCCGCGCACGCCCTGCAGCGCGCGTTTGACGACGTCGTCGACGAAATAGGACAATTGCTCCGGCGTCTTGCCGGGCGAGATCGCGGCATAGGTGACGATCGGCAGGCCGATGACGTCGACGCGCTGGATCAAGGGCTCGGTGACGTTCTGCGGCAGGTTGGCGCGAACGCGGGTGACGGCGTCCTTGATATCGTTCAGCGCGCGGTCGGTATTGGTCTCGAGCGCGAACTGGATTGTCGTCAGCGACAATCCGTCGGTGATCGAGGAGGAAATATGCCGCACGCCCTCGACGCCGGAGACGCCGTCTTCGATCGTCTTGGTGACCTGCGACTCAAGTTCCGACGGCGCGGCGCCGAATTGCGAGACCGCCACCGAAATCACCGGGATGTCGGCGCTCGGCAGCCGCGTCACCGCCAGCTTGGTGAAGCTCACCCAGCCCAGCACCAGCAGGATGATCGAAAACACGATGGACGGAAGCGGGTTCCGGATCGACCATGCCGAGATATTCAAAGCCATTAGCGTGTCCGCGTGCGCTCGAGTTCATCGGCGAACATGGTCTTGATCTGGTCGCCGTCGTGCAGCGAGGTGCCAGCATCGGCCACGACGGTTTCGCCGACATCGAGGCCTTCAAGAATTTCCGTTGACGTGTCGGAGGTCAGACCGACCCGCACCCTTCGCGTCTCCACCGTATTGCCCTTGACCACCTGCAGGGTGAGGCGGTCGATGGCGGTGCGCGGAACGGCGACGCCGCAAGAACGCTTGGCGTCGATATTTGCGCGGGCGAACATGCCGACCTTGAGCGACGGGTTGTTGTTCAGCGTGATCCGGACCTTGCCGAGTTGAGTGGCGCGGTCGATCTGCGGCGAGATCTGCCGGACCTTGCCGACGACATCGGGGGCGTCGTCGCGGCTGATCCGCACCGTGGCGCCGGGGTTGAGCTTGAGCAGATGGACGCTCGGCACCTCGGCCTCCAGCTCGATTTCATTGTTGACCGAAATCCGGAACATCGGTCCGGCCTGCGGCGAGGCCAGCGCGCCGACCGCCGTCCTGACTTCGGTGACGAGGCCGGCCGCCGGGGCGCGCAGTGATGTCGGCCCGGGCCGGCCGGCGGGAACTCCCGGCTGCGGCGGCGGCGGTGTCAGGCGCGCCAGTTCTTGATTTTCGGTGACTGTGTCGCCTTCGCGGACCAGCACGTCGGTGACCCTCGATCCCTCCTGGTCGACGCCGACCTGCGCTTCGCGGCGCGGCACGATGAAGCCGGTGACCCGGACCATGTCGGAGAAGCAGGCGTTGGTGGATTTGGTCACGATCACCAGCGCCTGGCCCGGCGTTTCCTTTTCTTCGGCGCGGGAACGGTGCTCGAACCAGTAATAGCCGACGCCCAGCACAGCAAAGAATGCCACTCCAAGCGCAGGTTTGAGGTATTCGGAGAACTTCATCGCGGGGTCAATCCAGACTGCAAGTCAAATCAGGTAGGGGTGCATTCGGTTGACCGAGAAGCTTGAATGACGCCCAAAACGAATACGTCCCGCACGGGTGTTGCGGGACGTATTGTAGCCGGAAAATCCTGGTCGGCGCCACGCTTGTTACTTGGACGCGGTGGCCTTGTTTTCCATGTTCACGACCTGGACGCGTCGGTTGACCTCGGCCATCGGCTGGCTCGGGTCCTTGAGCTTGCTCTTGCCGTAACCGACGGTAACGAGATCGGTGCCGGTGATGCCGAATTTGTCGACGAGATAGCGCTTGATCGCGTCGGCGCGGCGCTCGGACAGATCCTGGTTGTAGGACTCGCCGCCGGCCGCATCGGTATGACCCGCGACCACGAAGGTCGAGCCCTTCAGATCGGCGTTGGTCAGCGCGCGGCCGAGTGCCTGGACCGACGGCAGCGATTTTGCGCTGATATCGGCTGAATTGTAGTCGAAGTTGATTTCCAGATCGATCTTGGGCTTGTCCTTGACGATGGTGGCGATCTCTTCGCGCTCGGTGCTCGACAGCGAACGGGTGGATCGGCCACGGATCTGCTGCACGAATTTGCCCTCGGCGGCGGCTGCCGCCGGGTCGACGGTTTGCTGCGGTCCGACCGAAAGGCCACGGGTCAGCGGCGCTTTCTTCTCGGGAGCCAGTGCGCGGACGATCTGATCTTCGGTGACGTTCTTGTCGTTGTCTTCGGCCCGGGCGGCCACCGTCGAGAACGAAATTGCGGCGCCGATCGTCGCGATCGACAGGATCGCGCCAAGGGTTCGGGTTGCAGATTTCCTTGACATTGCCAGTCCCTCCAGCGGGCATCCCGCGCGGTTCCAAACGTGATGCAAATGCGTTGCCGGACCAATCGGCCGCGGCCTACTATTTCCGTTAGTCTGGACGCCTGCTCCGGGGTTCAGCAAACGCCATCCTTCGCCTCAAAAAATCGTCACTGCACCCCGTAATCGGCAAATTCCTTTGCGATATTGGGGTCCATCGCCTTTGCATTGTTGATATCCAGATCGCCTTCCGAAATCGAGCCGTTGCGCTTCTTGGCAACGCCGCGTCCGTACAGCGACGAGGTCAATCGCGGGTTGATCTTGAGGGCGGCATCGAAATCAGCAATCGCATTCTTGGTCTGGCCGCTCTTCAGGTTGACCAGACCGCGGCTGTCGAGTGCATCGACGAAGTTCGGCCGCAGCCGCAGCGCCTCGTTGCAATCCTTCAGCGCGGCCTGCAGGTCGCCGATCACCGTGCGCGCCCAGCAGCGGTTGTTAAACGCTTCCACGTCCTTCGGGTTCAACCGCAGCGAATTGTTGAAGTCCTTGATGGCGAGATCGTAGGCGCCCTTGCTGGCATAGACCTGTCCGCGCCGGTACAGCGCAGCGCCGTCGTCGGGATTGTCGACGAGCCTGGCGGTCAGGCTCTTGATGGTCGGATCGTCGGCAAGCGACGGCGTTGCCGGGGTACTCTCGACCGGTTTCGCCGGCGGCGGAGGCGGGGGAATCGCGGCCTCGACCCTGGGCGGGGCCGGTGGCGGCGGCAAAGGCGGTGCGGGAGCCGCCACTTGAGGCGTAGGGGTGGGCGCAGGTGGCGGTACGGGCGCGGGGGCAGGCGCCGCAACCACCGCGGGCGGCGGCGGGCTTGACGGCCGCGGTCCGGTGCCGCCGGGGATGAAAGAGAAATCCTCGGCCAGCGACGACGAAATCCACGGCACCTGCTCGCTGCGCGAGGCACGGGTCACGCCGACACGGGTACGGTTCAGCGATTCCTCCGCCATCAGGTCGGGGGTACGGATTTCCTTGAGAAGTTCCCGCACGAACAGGCTGTGGTCGGTGCCATTGTCGGAAATAACCGACGACAAGGCTGCCGAATACATCACCAACGTGCCGTTCGGCGCGATGACGGGGGCAAGACCCGCCGAAAAGCTGCGGAACCGGCGCTCGAACGGATTGCGCCTGGAGGCGTCGATCAGGGCGATCTTGACACCGGCGCCGCGGCTGTTGATCTCCCCCAGCACGGTCTCGAGGCTGAAACCGTCGCGGCGAACGTCAGGCTCGGTCCAGATCTGCGCATCGACCGGGATCATGTAGCTCTGGCGGCTCGACTGCACGCCGAAGCCCGAGAAGAAAACCAGCGCGACCGAGCCCGGCTTGATCCTGCCGTAAAGCCGGTCGAAGGCGCGGCGCATCTGCTCGCCGGTGAGGTTCTCGCCGACATCGACGTTGAAGCCGTCGCGCTTGAGTTCGTCGGCGACGTCACGGGCGTCGTTGATCGGCTCCTTCAGCGGGGCTTCGGCATCCGGATATTTTGCATTGCCGATGACCAGCGCATAGCGATCGCTTGCTGCGAACGATGGGATGATCGAGGCCGAGAAAATCGCGGCCGAAAAAATCAACGGGGTAAGCAATGCTAGGCGAATTTTCATAATGACGGCGGTCCAGATCGCAGCAGTCCAGCCAAAAAGGCGCCGATACCAGCTTGCGCCGCGGCGACCTTACTCTACGCATCTTGCATTATCAAACCGCGCTCGCAACGCGTCAACTGCTTGCGATGACGTCGTTAATTGCGACAATTCACCGCGACACCGTGGCGCGAAGTAGCGGGAATAAATCGCGCTCAAGGTGAAGTCGCGCCGGCGCCATACGGTGGCAACGCCGGTCCCATTGGCTGCCCCTCGCGAAGCACATTTGCATTGAGCCCACACTGGGTCATGACCGGGGCATTCGCTTCGGTGATGATGCCGGCGGCAATGTGATCTCTCTCACACAGGGGCGCGGCTGGCATGCGCGAGGCGGGTTTGACCTTTGCGGATGACGATGGCTTGTTGCCGGCATCGGCCAATCCGAGACCTCATGAAACAAGACCTCAAGAAAAGTGACACCGATGGGAAATGCCTACGAAGTCTACGCGCTGCGCTATGCAACGATGTCGCCACGCACCCCGCATTTGAATTTCCTGGTGCCGGATCCGCACGAAACCACGGCGCAGGACCTCGATTATTTCGTCTGGCTGATCCGGGGCGGTGGCCGCGAGATCCTGGTCGATACCGGTTTCAACGCCGAAGAGGCCAAGGCACGCGCCCGCAAGCTCACGCTCAACCCGGTTGACGCGCTCGAAGGCTTTGGCGTCAAGGCCGACAGCATCAAGGACATCATCGTCACCCATCTGCACTACGACCACGCCGGCAATCTCGACCGCTTCCCCCACGCCCGGTTCCATTTGCAGGACCGCGAGATGAGCTACGCGACCGGGCGCTGCATGTGCAACGGCATGCTGCGGCATCCGTTCTCGGTGGAGCACGTCACCACGATGGTCCGTCACGTCTATGGCGAGCGCGTCACCTTCCATTCCGGCGACGGCGAGATCGCGCCGGGCGTGACGGTGCATCGCGTCGGCGGCCACTCCGACGGGCTGCAGGTGGTGCGGGTCGAAACCGCGCGCGGGCCGGTGGTGCTGGCGTCGGACGCGGCGCATTACTACGCCAATCTGCAGAAGCGCAGTCCGTTTCCGATCGTCTACAATGTCGGCGACATGGCGCAGGGCTGGGAGATCGTGGAAAAGCTCGCCGGCCATCCCGATCGCTTCATCCCCGGCCACGATCCGATCGTGAGCGAGATCTATCCGCGCGCCAGCGACAAGGTCGATGCCTTCGCGCTGCATCTGCCGCCGTCGCGATCGTTTGTGAAGTAAGAGACAAACGAGAAGTCATTCCGGGGCGATGCGAAGCATCGAACCCGGAAGCTCGAGATTCCGGGTCTGGTCCTACGGACCATCCCGGAATGACGATGCCCCTCAATACGCTTCCTTCGCGTCCGCTTCCTGGCTGTCACGTACCAGCGCGAGGCTGTCCTCGATCTTGCCGAGCAGCAGTGCGAGGTTCTTGCGTTCCTGCGCGGAGAGGCAAGACAGGATCTCCTGCTCCCTGCGCAGCAGGCGCGGGATCAATTCCTCATAGAGCGCCGCGCCCTTGCGGGTCAGGCGCAAGCGGAATTCGCGGCGATCGTCGGCGTTCTCGACGCGCTCGACCATCTGCCGCTTCATCAGCGCGGTGACGGCGCGGCTGATGGTCGATTTATGGGTGCGGGTGCAGTGGGCGATATATTGCGCGCTGCAGGCGTCGTTGCGAAAACCGAGCGTCGCCAGCACGCGCCATTCGGGAATATCGAGCCCGTAACGCGCCTGATACTCGGCGGCGAGCGCCGAACTGACTTCGGCTGCCAGCCGGTTCAGACGGAACGGCACGAACTTGAAGAGATCGAGCCGGGAGCTTTTCCCGGCTGCGTCTTGTTCACGCGAACCACTGCCGGGCCCGGCTCGTGTCCGGGGCGTGCGCTCGCTGGAGGGCGCTTGTGCCAAAATCGCTCCAATTTGAGTTGACTAGGGAATGCGCACAGGATTTAAGATAGTTGCAGATGCGACTATTATCAAGGTCGCATGCCCTTGGCTAGATGCAAGGTTCAGCCCGCATGGCGCCCACCAAAACCCAGTTCGGTTATCGCAGGCATCCCGACCAAGAACGGGCGGGTGCTGATGTGGCCGAATATCCGGTCGTGGTGGTCGGCGCCGGGCCGGTCGGGCTTTCGCTGGCGATCGATCTGGCGCAGCGCGGCCAAAGCGTGGTGCTGCTCGACGATGCCGACCGGATCGGCGAGGGCTCGCGCGCGATCTGCTTTTCCAAACGCTCGCTGGAATACTGGGACCGGCTCGGCGTCGGCCAGCGCATGGTCGACAAGGGCGTGGTGTGGAGCGTCGGCAAGATCTTTCATGGCGATTCGAAGCTGTACCAGTTCAATCTGCTGCCGGAACAAGGCCACAAGCGACCGGCCTTCATCAACCTGCAGCAATTCTACGCCGAGGCCTATCTGGTCGATCGCGTCGAGGAGGTTTCCGCCATCGACCTGCGCTGGCGCAACAAGGTGGTCGCCCTTGAGCAACACAACGACCATGTGGCGCTGACGATCGAGACGCCGGATGGTCCGTACCGGATGCGGGCCGGGTTTATCGTCGCCTGCGACGGCGCCCGCTCGTCGCTGCGGCAGATGGTGGGCGCGGAGTTTGCGGGCCAGGTGTTCGAGGATCAGTTCCTGATCGCCGACGTCAAGATGACGGCGGAATTTCCAACCGAGCGCTGGTTCTGGTTTGATCCGCCGTTCCATGCCGGGCGATCGGCGCTGCTGCACAAGCAGCCGGACGATATCTGGCGGATCGATCTGCAACTCAATCGTTTCGCCGACCCCGCGGTCGAAAAGCAGCCGGAAAACGTGCGGCCCCGGATCGCGCGCATGCTCGGCCATGACAAGTTCGATTTCGAATGGATCTCGCTCTACAAATTCCAGTGTCGCCGCATGGACCGGTTCATCCATGGCCGCGTGATCTTCGCCGGCGACGCCGCCCATCAGGTCTCGCCGTTCGGCGCCCGCGGCGCCAATTCGGGGCTCGAGGATGCCGAGAATCTGGCGTGGAAGCTCGACCTGGTATTGCGCACGCGGTCGCCGCAAACCCTGCTCGACAGCTACCATGTCGAGCGCAGCGCCGCCGCCGACGAGAACATCCGCGAATCAACCCGCTCGACCGATTTCATGGCGCCCAACTCCCATCAGGAGGCGCGGCTGCGCAAGGCGGTGCTGTCGCTGGCGAAAGAGACCGAATTCGGCAAGCGCATGGTCAACGGCGGGCGACTGTCGACGCCTTCGGTCTACGAGACGCCGCTCTCGACCGCCGATTGCGACGTCTGGCGCGACGGCGTGCGGCCCGGGGCGTCGATATCAGATGCGCCGCTGGTGGCGACCTCCGGCGAGCGGACGTACCTGACGGAGGCTTTCATCGGCAGCGGCCTGCGCTTCACGTTGCTGGCGTTCGGCAATGGCGCCGCCGTTGACCCGCCCGACGGCGTCGGCGTGGTCCGGATCGGTGGCGATGATGGACTTTCCGATTCCGAAGGCCTTGCCGGCGCGCGCTACGACGCAGCACCTGGGACGGCCTATCTGTTGCGGCCCGACGGCTACGTCGCCGCCCGTTTCCGGCATCCGACCCGGCCCGCGCTCGATGCTGCACTGGCGCGTGCGTCTGGCCACAACTGAGTACGGAGGTTCTCTTGGCGCTGTCGACCAGTTCGAATTTCGCAAAGCCCGACGATGCGTTTCGCGCCGTCGTCGAGGCACATCGCGGCCTGAGCGACGAGCAGAGCGCCGACCTCGATGCAGCGCTGGTGCTGGTGCTCGCCAACCACATCGGCGATATCGCGGTCCTGCACGAGGCGATTGCGCTCGCCAAGCGGCGGATGCTCGATGCCGGTCAGCAGCAACAACAACAGCAACAATAGATACGTCTCAAACGAAGTCAGGAATGGAATTGATGGCCAAGAGTACTGCCAAGGGTTTCGCGTCCACGACCGATATGGCGGAGAAGAAGATCACGTTCTCCGAGATCGGCACCGATCTCTACGCTTTCACCGCCGAGGGCGATCCGAACTCGGCCATCATCGTCGGTGACGACGGCTGCCTGGTGTTCGACGCGCAGTCGACGCCGGCGATGGCGCATAAAGTGATCGAGCGCGTCCGGACCGTGACCGACAAGCCGATCAAGTATGTGGTGCTGTCGCATTACCACGCGGTGCGTGTGCTCGGCGCCTCCGCCTACAAGGCGCAGGGCATCGTCGCATCGGCGGAAACCCACCGGTTGATCGAGGAGCGCGGCCAGCAGGACTGGGATTCCGAATATGGCCGCTTTCCCCGCCTGTTCCAGGATGCCCAGAGCATCCCCGGCCTGACCTGGCCGACGCTGACCTTCGAAGGCGAGATGTCGATCTACCTCGGCAAGCGCGAGGTGCGGCTGATGCAGCTCGGCGCGGGGCATACCTCCGGCGATATCGTCGCCTGGGTGCCGGACGCCGAAGTGATGTTCTCGGGTGACCTGATCGAATATCACTCGGCGTGTTACTGCGGCGACGCGCATCTGCGCGAATGGCCGATGACGCTGAACGAAATCCGCGCCTTCAATCCCAAGGCGATCGCGCCGGGCCGCGGCGATGCGCTGAAAGGCCTGTCGACCGGGCGCGATGCCATCGCAATGACGCGCGATTTCGTCACCACGCTGTATGGCGCGGCCGAAACCTCGGTCGCCCGGGGGCGTAATTTAAAGGAATCGATGGCGGCAACGCGCGAGGTGATGGATCCGAAATTTTCCTCCTTCGCGATTTACGAACACTGCCTGCCGTTCAACGTTTCTCGCGCGTTCGACGAAGCGTCGGGGATCGACGATCCCGTGATCTGGACCGACAGGCGCGACCAGGAAATGTGGACCGCTCTGCAAGGAGGATAACCATGAATATCAACACCTCGCCTGATCAGATCAGCAAGAGCTCCGTCAACATCACCCCGGGCTACATGTCCGGCTTCGGCAACAGTTTCGAGACCGAGGCTTTGCCGGGCGCGCTGCCGATGGGGCGCAATTCGCCGCAGCGCTGCGCCTACGGTCTTTATGCCGAACAGCTCTCCGGCTCGCCGTTCACCGCGCCGCGCGGCAGCAACGAGCGCTCGTGGCTCTATCGCATCCGTCCATCGGTGAAGCATTCCGGGCGGTTCGCGAAAGCCGATGCCGGCTTGTGGCGCACCGCGCCGTGCCACGAACATGAATTGCCGATCGCGCAACTGCGCTGGGACCCGGCGCCGATCCCCAAGGAGGACATGACCTTCCTGCAGGGCGTGCAGACCATGACCACGGCCGGTGACGCCAACACCCAGGCCGGCATGGCCGCACATGTCTATCTCATCACCAAATCGATGGTCGATCAGCATTTCTACAATGCCGACGGCGAGATGATGTTCGTCCTGCAACAGGGCAATTTGCGTCTGGTCACCGAATTCGGACGTATCGACGCCGAGCCTGGCGAGATTGTTGTCATTCCGCGTGGCGTGAAATTCCGCGTCGAGATTCCGTCAGGCCCCGCGCGCGGCTATCTCTGCGAAAATTACGGCGGCGCCTTCACGCTGCCGGAGCGTGGGCCGATCGGCGCCAATTGCCTTGCCAATTCGCGCGACTTCCTAACGCCGGTGGCCGCCTACGAAGACAAGGACACGCCGACCGAATTGTTCGTGAAATGGGGCGGGTCGCTGTTCAAGACCACGCTGCCGCATTCGCCGATCGACGTGGTGGCCTGGCATGGCAATTATGCGCCCTACAAATACGACCTGCGGACGTTCTCGCCGATCGGCGCCATTGGCTTCGACCATCCCGATCCTTCGATCTTCACGGTGCTGACGTCACCGTCGGAAACCGCGGGCACCGCCAATATCGACTTCGTGATTTTCCCGGAGCGGTGGGCGGTGGCCGAAAACACGTTCAGGCCGCCCTGGTACCACATGAACATCATGTCGGAGTTCATGGGGCTGATCTACGGCGTCTACGACGCCAAGCCGGAAGGTTTTGTCCCCGGCGGCATCAGCCTGCACAACATGATGCTGCCGCACGGCCCGGACCGCCAGGCGTTCGATCACGCCAGCAACGGCGAATTGAAGCCGGTGAAGCTGACCGGCACCATGGCCTTCATGTTCGAGACCCGCTACCCGCAACGCGTCACCGCGCATGCGGCGAAGTCGGCGACCTTGCAGGAGGATTACGCCGACTGCTGGAAGGGCCTTGAAAAGCGCTTCGATCCGAACAAGCCGTGAGTTTTGTACGCTGTCCATGATTCGTCATGCCCGGGCAGAAGCGCGAAGCGCGTCTTCGCGCTAGATGTCCCGGGCATCCACGTCTTGACGCAGCAAAGAAAAGTCGTGGATGGCCGGGTCAAGCCCGGCCATGACGGAATTCAATTGGAGAGATATCGTGCCCCACCCCAACGACCCCAAACTAAAATCCTTCGTCCCCGTCGCCGCCACGTCCGACTTCCCGATCCAGAACCTTCCCTACGGCGTGTTCTCGGCGAACGACGGCCTCGCGCCGCGCGTCGGAGTCGCGATTGGCGATTACGTGCTCGATCTCTGGCAACTCGCACAGGACTGCCGGTTCGAGATCGATGAGCCCGCGGTGTTCGCGGCGCCGTCGCTCAATCCGTTCATGGCGCTGGGCCCGAAAGCCTGGTCGCGGACGCGGGCGCGGATCAGCGAATTGCTGCGCCACGACAATCCGGAACTGCGCGACAACGAGAAACTGCGCCAGCGCACGCTGGTGCCGATGGCCGACGTCAGGCTGCATCTGCCGATCGCGGTTGCCGGCTACACCGATTTCTATTCGTCGAAGGAGCACGCGACCAATGTCGGCGTGATGTTCCGCGGCAAGGACAATGCGCTGCAGCCGAACTGGCTGCACATGCCGATCGGCTACAACGGCCGCGCCTCGACGGTCGTCGTCAGCGGCACGCCGGTGCGCCGGCCGTGCGGGCAGTTGAAACCGCCGAGCGCCGACGTGCCGAGCTTCGGACCGTGCAAGCGGCTCGATTTCGAGCTCGAAATGGGCGTCGTGGTCGGCCAGCCCTCCGCCATCGGCGAGAGGCTCACCGAACGACAGGCCGAGGAGATGATCTTCGGTTTTGTGATCCTGAACGACTGGAGTGCGCGCGACATCCAACAGTGGGAGTATGTCCCGCTCGGGCCGTTCCAGGCCAAGGCGTTCGCGACCTCGATCAGCCCGTGGATCGTGACGCGCGAGGCGCTGGAGCCGTTCCGGTTGCATGGCCCGAAGCAGGATCCGGAGCCGCTGGCCTATCTGCAGCAAACCCAGCCGAACAGTTACGACATGCAGCTCGACGTCGCCTTGCGCGCCGGCGCTGCGAACGCCGCGGCTCGGATCTCCAGCACCAATTTCAAATACATGTACTGGTCGTCGGTGCAGCAACTGGTGCACCACGCGTCCTCCGGCTGTGCCATGAATGTCGGCGACCTCCTGGGGTCCGGCACCATCTCGGGCCCGGAGAAAGACCAGCGCGGCAGCCTGCTCGAAATCTCGTGGAACGGCACCGAGCCGGTCGAACTGCCCGGCGGCGTCAAGCGCACGTTTCTGGAAGACGGCGATTCGCTTGTCATGCGCGGTTGGTGCCAGGGCGATGGCTACCGGGTCGGGTTTGGCGAGGTCGAGGGCACGATTACGCCGGCGGTCGGCTAGCTCCATCCGTCATTGCGAGCGCAAGCGATTGGACTCCGTCATTCCGGGGCGATGCGAAGCATCGAACCCGGAATCTCGAGATTCCCCGGGGTGCAATTGCACCCCTGAGGTCTGGTCCTTCGGACCATCCCGGAATGACAGCAACGGTTCACCGCTTCTCCGGCGGAATATCCCGATACTTCGCGCAATGCGCCGCGACGTCCTCGAGGCTGTATTTCAAATGCACGCGCTTGTCCGACGGCGGCTGCTTGTCGACGCAGACGCCGGGCCGCATGACGGTCATGGGCCGGATCGGCCGCGGCACAAAACCGCCGCCGCAGTTCGGGCAGACATTGTGAAGTTTGTTCTCGGCGCAGTCCGCACAGAACGTACATTCGTAGGAGCAGATCCGCGCCTCGGTCGCGTTCGGCGGCAGGTCCTTGTCGCAATATTCGCAGTTCGGCCGGAGTTGCAGCGCCATGGCGGTCCCGTGCGGTGAGTTGAAACGGATCATCGCAAATCGGGCGGCGAAAGCGAATGGCGAATTTCCCTCGATTTAGGTCATGCTAGGCGCGCAACGGCAATTTCGAACTTTCCTTCAGCCGGTCCAGCACGATCGACGAGCGAACATGCGCCACGCTCTGGTGCGGCATCAGCACGTTGTTGACGATGTCGGAGAGACTCTTGAGATCGCGCAGCACGGCCTTCAGCAGATAATCGGCGTCGCCGGTGAGCGAGTACGCCTCCTGGATGTCGTCGACGCGATTGACCAGAGCGCGGAATTTCTTGGCATTGTCGGGCGAATGCGTCGCCAGCGTGATATGGATGAAGGCGATCAGGTTGAAGCCCAGCGCCTCGCCGGCGAGGTCGGCGTGGTAGCCCGCGATGACCTTCTCGTCCTCCAGCCGCATCCGCCGCCGCGAGCATTGCGAGGCCGAGAGGCCGACCTGGTCGGCCAGTTGCTGGTTGGTCAGGCGGCCGTCGTCCTGCAGCGCGGCCAGCATTTTGAGGTCGAAGGCGTCTACCGTGATCATGCGTAAAATGCCCATATCATACACAAAGTGTGCATGATTATAGCCTACGAAGCCCCGCTTTGCATGCCCTTTGCGCCCGGTATGGCGGAAACTCGACTAAAGCCAGATCAGGGAGATTCCGGCGTTAGGGAGATTAGAGATGGGTCCATTTCCGCATGATGCCCCGGCCGCCACCGTCAGCGCCGACAATCCGATGGGCACCGACGGCTTCGAGTTCGTCGAATACGCTCATCCGAGGCCTTGGGAATTGCACGCGCTGTTCAAGCTGATGGGCTATGCGCCGGTCGCGCGCCACAAGAGCAAGAAGATCACGGTCTATCGCCAGGGCGACGTCAATTATCTCGTCAATGAAGGGCCTGGCACCCACGGCCACGATTTCGTCGCCGCGCATGGGCCGTGCGCGCCGTCGATGGCGTTTCGCGTCGTCGATGCCAGGCAGGCCTATGCGCGCGCTTTGTCGCTCGGCGCGGAGGCTGCCGACCTAGCTGCGGCGCAGAAGACGCTCGATGTTCCCGCCATCAAGGGCATCGGCGGCAGCCTGCTCTATTTCGTCGATCGCTACGGCGCCAAGGGATCGGCCTACGACCTCGAGTTCGACTGGCTGGGCGTCCGCGATCCGCGTCCGGCCGGCGCCGGGCTGTTCTATATTGATCACCTCACCCACAACGTCCATCGCGGCCGCATGGACGTCTGGACCGGCTTCTACGAAAAGCTGTTCAACTTCCGCCAGATCCGTTTCTTCGATATCGAAGGCCGCGCCTCCGGCCTGTTCTCGCGCGCGCTGACCAGCCCGGACGGCAAGATTCGGATTCCGATCAACGAGGACGCCGGCGATTCCGGGCAGATCGAGGAATATCTCAACATCTATCGCGGCGAGGGCATCCAGCATATCGCCTGCGGCGCGCGGGATATCTACCTCACGGTCGAGACGCTGCGCGCCGATGGCTTGCCGTTCATGCCGTCACCGCCGGTGACCTACTTCGAGAAGATCGATACGCGTCTGCCGCAGCACGGCGAAGACGTCGCGCGGCTGCAACGCGATGGCATCCTGATTGACGGCGAAGGCGTCGTCGACGGTGGCCACACCAAGGTGTTGCTGCAGATCTTCTCGGCGAACGCGATCGGGCCGATCTTCTTCGAATTCATCCAGCGCAAGGGCGACGATGGCTTTGGCGAAGGCAACTTCAAGGCGCTGTTCGAATCGATCGAGGAGGATCAGATTCGCCGCGGCGTGTTGAAGGTCGACAATGCGGCGTAAGCGCTGGCGTCACACTCCGCCGTCATGCCCGGGCTTGTCCCGGGCATCCACGTCCTTCCGTCGATGCAAAGGAAGTCGTGGATGGCCGGGAGTGCAGACAAGTTTACGTAGTCTGCGCAACGCGGACTACTACGCCCGGCCATGACGAGGATAGACCTTCTACCGTCCCGCCTTCCACGCGCTGGTCAGTTCGCCGATATCGGCGCTCACCGCGTCCCGGATCGCGGATGGCGTGCGCGAGAAGCGCGGCGCCGGCGCGGGCTGGGTGACCCCGTGACGTTCGACGAAAATATTGCGCGCCGCATTGTGCGGGTGCTTGGGGGCCTCCTGCATGGTCAGGATCGGCGCGAAGCAGATGTCGCTGCCTTCCATGATCTTGCACCAGTCCTCGCGGGTCTTGGTCTTGAACACCTTTTCCAGCTTTTCCTTCAGGGCCGGCCAGGCCTTGCGATCCATCTGGGCGTCGAAATCGGCGTCGATGAGGCCGGCATGCTGGCGCAGCAGCGCGTAGAACTGCGGTTCGATCGAGCCGATCGAGATGAAATGACCGCAGGAGCATTCATAGACGCCGTAGAAATGCGCGCCGCCGTCGAGAAAATTCTGCTCGCGGCCCTCGGCCCAGCGGCCCATCGCGGTCATGTCGAAGAACATCGACATCAGCGACGCCGCGCCGTCGCACATCGCTGCGTCGACCACCTGGCCCTTGCCGGATTTCGAGGCTTCCAGCAATGCGGCGAGCACGCCGACCACGAGATACAGCGCGCCGCCGCCGAAATCGCCGACCAGGTTGAGCGGCGGCACCGGCTTGTCCTTGGTACCGATCGCGGCCAGCGCGCCGGTGATCGAGATATAGTTGATGTCATGGCCGGCGGCGTTGGCCAGCGGGCCTTCCTGGCCCCAGCCGGTCATGCGGCCGAACACCAGGCGCGGATTGCGCGCCATCACCACGTCGGGACCGAGCCCCAACCGCTCCATCACGCCCGGCCGAAAGCCTTCGATCAGCGCGTCGGCATTGGCTAGCAGGTCGAGCGCCTGTGCGATCGACGCCTTGTCCTTCAAATCGAGTTCGACGACTTTCCGACCGCGCGTCGCCACCGCTTTCAGGTTCTTCTTGGCGCCGACGCGATCGAGCGTCACGACTTCCGCGCCCATGTCGGCCAGCATCATGCAGGCGAACGGGCCCGGACCGATGCCGGCGAATTCGACGATGCGGAAACCGGCGAGCGGGCCGGAAGCGCGGGTGGCGGATTGGGCGGCTGGTTTATCGAGCACGTTGTTTCTCTCCCGAACGAAGCGTCGTTAATTAGTTGATTAGCTAAATTGTCCCGCCGAAGCGAGGCCGTGGCAAGCTTCTTTTGCTGACAATCTGTCCAAAATGCAGAACGGCGCGCATTGCTGCGCGCCGTCCCCTGTGATGTTGCGTTTAGGCGCTATCAGCCGGCGGCAGTAACCGCTCGCTGCGCCATCACCTTGACCAAGTTGGCGCGATAGGCGGCCGAGCCATGGATATCGGCGAGCATGCCATCGGCGGCGATGGTGACGCCGTCGATCGCGCCGGGCGACCAATTGGCTTTCAGCGCTGCCTCGATCGCCGGCACCCGCATGACTCCATTTTGCGAGGCGCCGGTTGCAGCCACCCTGACATCGCCGGCCTTTGTCTTGGTCACAAACACGCCGGTCAAGGCAAAACGCGAAGCGGGGTGCCGCATCTTGGCGTAACCCGCCTTGGCCGGAACCGGGAACGACACGGCGGTGATGATCTCGCCGTCTTCCAGGGCCGTCGTGAACAGGCCCTTGAAGAAATCATCCGCCGAAATCGAGCGCTTGTTGGTCTTCACCGTCGCGCCGAGCGAAAGCAGGGCCGCGGGGAAGTCGGCAGCCGGATCGTTGTTGGCAATCGAGCCGCCGATGGTGCCGCGATAACGCACGGCGGGATCGCCGAGCGTCGAGGTGAGGTGGGCGATCGCCGGGATCAACTTTTTCACATCGGCATTGTGCATGATGTCGAAATAGGTGGTCGCCGCCTTGATCGTCAGCGTGTCGCCGGATGCTTCGATGCCGACCAGTTCCTTGATCCTGGCGAGATCGATCACATCGGACGGCGAGGCCAGCCGCTGCTTCATCACGGGAATCAGCGTGTGGCCGCCGGCCAGATATTTCGATTCCGAACCCTTGGCGAACAGTGCCACGGCTTCGTCGACCGAGGAGGGGCGATGGTAAGTTGTCTCGTACATGGCGCTCTCTCCCGCTTAACCGTGAATGGCATGCCAGACGCGATCGGGCGTCGCCGGCATTTCCAGTTTGTTGTTACCGATGGCGTCGGTGATGGCGTTGATCACGGCCGCCGACGAACCGATCGCACCGGCTTCGCCGCAACCCTTGACCCCGAGCGGGTTGCCCGGACAGAGCGTCGGCGTATGCGACAGCTTGAACGAGGGCAGGTCGTCGGCACGCGGCATGGCGTAATCCATGAACGAGGCTGTCACCGGCTGCCCGTTGCTGTCATAGACCGCGAGTTCAAGCAGCGCCTGGCCGATGCCTTGGGCGAGGCCGCCGTGCACCTGGCCTTCGACGATCATCGGGTTGATGAGGCGGCCGAAATCGTCCGCCGCGACGAAGTCGACGAACGAGGTCTTGCCGGTCGCGGGATCGACTTCGATCTCGCAGATATAGGTGCCGGCCGGGAAGGTGAAGTTGGTGGGGTCGTAGAACGCGGTTTCCTTCAGGCCGGGCTCCATGCCGTCAGGCAGGTTGTGCGCGGTGTAGGCGGCGAGCGCCACCATCGGCAGCGCGATCGACTTGTCGGTGCCGGTGACCTTGAACTCGCCGTTCTCGATGACGATGTCGTTCTCCGACGCTTCGAGCTGATGGGCTGCAATCTTCTTCGCCTTGGCTTCGACCTTTTCCATTGCCTTGATGATGGCGGTGCCGCCGACCGCGAGCGAGCGCGAGCCGTAGGTGCCCATGCCGAACTGCACCTTGTCGGTGTCGCCATGGACGATCTGGACCTGGCTGATCGGGACGCCCAGGCGTTCCGAAATCAACTGCGCGAAGGTGGTCTCATGGCCCTGGCCGTGGCTGTGCGATCCCGTCAGGACTTCAATCGTACCGACCGGATTGACGCGGATCTCGGCCGACTCCCACAGGCCGACGCCGGCACCGAGGCTGCCGACCGCTTTCGAGGGCGCGATGCCGCAGGCCTCGATGTAGCAGGAGACGCCGATGCCGCGCAGCTTGCCTTCGGCTTTGGCCTTGGCCTTGCGCGCGGGGAAGCCGGCATAGTCGATCGCCTTCATCGACGCATCCAGCGAGGCGCCGAAATCGCCGATGTCATAGGCCATGATCACCGGCGTCTGATGCGGGAACTGGGTGATGAAGTTCTTGCGGCGCAATTCCGTCGGGTCGACCTTCAACTGCCGCGCCGCGGTTTCCATCAGCCGCTCGACCAGATAGCTGGCTTCGGGGCGGCCGGCGCCGCGATAGGCATCGACCGGCGTGGTGTTGGTGTAGACCGTCATCACCTCGGCGTAGATCGCCGGGATGTTGTACTGGCCCGACAGCAGCGTGGCGTAGAGATAGGTCGGGACCGAGGACGAGAACAGCGACATGTAGGCGCCGAGATTGGCGTGGGTCTTCACCCGCAGCCCGAGGATCTTGTTGTCCTTGTCGAAGGCCATCTCGGCTTTCGAGATATGGTCGCGGCCATGGGCGTCGGTCAGAAACGCTTCGGTGCGGTCGCCGGTCCACTTCACCGGGCGCCGGACCTTCTTGGAGGCCCACAGCGCCACCATTTCCTCGGGATAGATATAGATCTTAGAGCCGAAACCGCCGCCGACGTCGGGCGCGATCACCCGCAATTTGTGTTCCGGCGCGATGTTGTAGAACGCCGAGAGCACCAGGCGCGCGACATGCGGGTTCTGCGAAGTCGTGTACAGCGTAAAATGCTCTTCGGCCTCGTCATATTCCGCGATCGCCGCGCGCGGCTCCATCGCATTCGGCACCAGCCGGTTGTTGGTCAATTCCAGCGTCACCACATTGGCGGCCTTGCCGAAGGCATCCTTGACCGCAGCCTCGTCGCCGATGGCCCAGTCATAGATCACGTTGCCCGGGGCCTCCGGATGCAGTTGCGGCGCGCCCGGCTTGAGCGCCGAGCGGATGTCGGCGACGACGGGCAGTTCCTCGTAGTCGACCACCACGGCTTCCGCCGCGTCCTTGGCCTGGTTCTTGGTCTCGGCGATCACGACCGCGACCGCCTGGCCGACGAAACGCACGGTTTCCGGCGCCATCGCCGGCCATGCGCCCATCTTCATCGGCGTGCCGTCCTTGGAGGTGATGGCCCAGCCGCAGATCAGGTTGCCGACCTTGTCGTCGACGATCTGCTGGCCGGTCAGCACGCCGACCACGCCCGGCATCTTCATCGCCGCGGATGAATCGATGCTCTTGACCTTGGCATGCGCGTGCGGGCTGCGGATGAAGTGGGCATGGGTCATGCCCTGCAGTTTGATGTCGTCGACGTAACGGCCCTTGCCAGTCGTGAAACGGCGGTCTTCCTTGCGCACGACGCTTGCGCCAATGCCTTCAACGCCCATGTTCTGTCCTCCCAACCGGAGTTATTGTTTCCGCCCTTTCCATCGAAAGGTGGCGGTCTTGAATTCGGATTTGGTAGCCGGCAGAGGCTATTCGGCCGCCTGCGCGACCTTCATGCGGCCGGCCGCATCGAGCACCGATTTGACGATGTTGTGGTAGCCGGTGCAGCGGCAGATATTGCCTTCCAGCTCCTGCCGGACGATTTCCTCATCCAGCTTGCCGCCGTAACGGTGCACGATATCGACCGCCGACATGATCATGCCCGGAGTGCAGTAGCCGCACTGCAGGCCGTGATTGTCGCGAAACGCCGCCTGCATCGGGTGCAGTTCGTCGCCCTTCGAAAGGCCTTCGATCGTGGTGACGCTGGAGCCGGCGGCCTGTCCGGCCAGTACCGTGCAGGATTTGACGGCCTTGCCGTCGATATGGACGACGCAGGCGCCGCATTGGCTGGTATCGCAGCCGACATGGGTGCCGGTCAGGTTCAGGTTTTCGCGCAGGAGATGGACGAGGAGGGTCCGATCCTCGACATCGACCGAGACGGCCTTGCCGTTCACCGTCAGTTTGATGGTAGACACGCGTGATCCTCCCGATGTTTTGTAATTATTCCAATTAGAAACAGCGGGGAGGGAACTTGCAACTAGGATTTTGGTCGCGCTTGTCATTGTGATGACATGCAGGGCGCGCGCGGAGTCAGCGCGAACCGTTTTTCTTCCCCCTCCAGGGGAGGGTGAGGGTCGGCCTCCCCCACAACCCAAGGGAAACCGGGCCGAATTTACTCACCCTTATCCATTCTGCCGTAGTTTTACGCAGGGATCGGGGGCCTTCGGCCGCCCGGTCCCTGAGTTTTCAGAACGAAGGCGGGGGGCTTGAGGTGGGAATACTGAAACGTGCCGGGGCGTCGTCGATCAAATTTCCGACCCTCCGGTTCCGCGCCAAGATCATGCTCGGCTTCGCCGTGACGCTGGCCATTTCGGCTGCCAGCATGGGTTTTGCCTATCTCGGCTTCGAGCGGGTTTCCGGGGGCGTGGAGTCCTACCGCCGCAGCGTGCTGGAGGCGGATCTGGCCCGCAATATCGACCGCGAACTGATCTCCTACCGGTCGCTGGCCCGCTATTTCGTGGCGACGGGGAAGGAAGACGACGGCAAGGCGGCGCTGGCGGCCGAGGGCAGCCTGAAGGAGGCCATCCTCGCCTCGATGAAGGGCACCACCAACCCGGCCCGGCTCGAACAGGTCGTGAAACTGGAGCGGGAATTCCGCGCCTTCACCAAGATTTTCGCCGACATCCTCCAGGTCAAGGAGCAGAGCGCGCAGATCACGCAAAATCAGCTCGCGCGCACCGGGACCACGTTGCGCTACAAGCTCGACGATCTCCCCAGCAACGCCGATGACAGCGAACTCCAGGTGGTCACCCTCGGGTCAAAGCGGGTGCTGGATCAGTTTCAGGCGGTGACGGCGCTCGCCAACACCTTCGTGGTCAATTCCGACAAGGCGACCGCGGCGAGCGCGCTGGCGCGCCTGAAATTTGTCGAGGGATCGCTGAAGGCGATCTCGTCGACCACAGACAAGGTCCAGCAGGGGATCAAGGAAGTCTCCGGCATGCTGGACGAGTACCGGCAGGCGCTGACCAAGCTGGTCGATAATTCCAAGGAAATCGACGAGCTGACCCTCGAAATGACGGAGTCGGCGGCCGCCATCAACCAGGGCTCCGGTGTGATGAAGTCGGACCTGCTGGCCGACCAGAAGCGGCTCGAGGCCGAATCGAACGCGACCATCGGCGAGACCGAGCATCTGATCCTGATGCTGGCGGCCGGCGGCTTCGTGCTCGGTTGCGTCTGGGCCTTTTTCCTCGGCAAGGGCATTTCCCGGCCGATGACGGCGATGTGCAGTGCGATGCGCAAACTCGCTGCCGGCAATTTCGACGTCGTGCTGCCCGGCCTCGGGCGCAAGGACGAGCTCGGCGAGATGGCGGGCGCGGTGGAGGAGTTCAAGGTGCAGGCCGTTGCCCGCGCCGAACGTGACGCCGCCACCCAGGAAGCGCAGAACAAGGCCGCAAGCGCGGCGCGGCGCGCCGAGCTCATTCGTTTCGCCGACGATTTCGAGACCGCGGTCGGCGCCATCGTCGGCAACGTTTCGGCGTCGGCCGTGCAGCTTGAAGCGGCTGCGGGCACCTTGACGCGGACGGCGGAAACCACCCAGAGTCTGTCGAGCCAGGTCGCCGGCGCCTCGGAAGAGGCCTCCAGCAACATGCAGTCGGTGGCATCAGCGACCGAGGAGCTCTCGGCCTCGGTCGACGAGATCGGCCGCCGCGTCAAGGAATCCAGCCAGATTGCCGAAGCCGCGGTGCGTCAGGCCGAACAGACCGATGGCCGCATCGGCAAGCTGTCGCGCGCGGCGCAGGAGATCGGCGACGTCGTCAAGCTGATCACCGCGATCGCCGAGCAGACCAATCTCTTGGCGTTGAACGCCACCATCGAGGCGGCCCGCGCCGGCGATGCCGGCCGCGGCTTTGCGGTGGTCGCGTCCGAGGTCAAGTCGCTGGCCAGCCAGACCGCGAGGGCGACCGACGAAATCTCCAACCACATCTCGGGCATGCAGGGCGCGACGCAGGAGTCCGTCGCGGCGATCAAGGAGATCGGCGGCACCATCGGCAAGATTTCGGATATCGCCACCACGATCGCCGTCGCGGTCGAGCAGCAGAGTACTGCCACGCAGGAAATCGCGCGCAGCGTCCAGAACGTGGCGCAGGGCACCCAGGAAGCTGCCGCCAACGTCATGCAGGTCAACCGCGGCGCCACCGAAACCGGCTCGGCCTCGGAGGAAGTGTTGAATTCGGCGCGCACGCTGTCGAGCGAGAGCACGCGCCTGCGCGAGGAGCTCGATCGCTTCATGGCGAATATCAGGGCGGCGTAGCGCACCTGTCGCCGTCCCGGCCTGATGCGCAATTGCGCACGGGCGCCGGGACCCTTAACCACAGGCTTTGGCTGTTACTCTCTCCGTTACTTGTGCCTTGGTTCCTTCATCGCCATGCGGGAACCCTGAGGCTGCGCGGGCGTTGTCTGGCGTGGCGGGCATCATGTTTGCCGCAATTTGGGCGAGGGAACCCCGGGGAAGCCGTTCCGGGGATTTTTTCGTTGGTCGAATCCAATGAATGTGCAGGTGACGGCGCACGGTTCGAAGGCGAACGACAATGCGTTCGCCTCGCGATCGCTGCGGCGAGATAACGATCGCATCATCGAGACCAGTATTCCCGCGCGGCTCGATAATCTGCGTTGGAGCGGGTTTCACACCCGTGTGGTGCTGGCGCTCGGAATCACCTGGATTCTGGATGGGCTGGAAGTCACGCTGGCGGGCTCGCTGGCCGGCGCGTTGAAGGAAAGCCCGGCGCTGCATTTCTCGAATTTCGACGTCGGATTTGCCAACAGTGCGTATCTGGCGGGCGCCGTGCTCGGCGCCTTGGGCTTCGGCTGGCTGACCGACCGGATCGGTCGCAGGAAGCTGTTCTTCATCACGCTGGCGCTCTATCTGACGGCGACCGCCGCAACGGCCCTGTCATGGAGCGTGGCGAGTTACGCGCTGTTCCGTTTTTTGACGGGCGCGGGGATCGGCGGCGAATACACCGCGATCAATTCGACGATCCAGGAATTGGTGCCGGCGCGCTACCGCGGCTGGACCGACCTCGTGATCAACGGCAGCTTCTGGATTGGCGCGGCGATTGGCGCGTTCAGCGCCATTGTTCTGCTCGATCCCGCCGTGATCGCTCCCGATCTCGGTTGGCGGCTGGCCTATCTCACCGGTGCAGGTCTCGGCCTGATCGTGTTCGTGATGCGGATGTGGATTCCGGAAAGCCCGCGCTGGCTGATGATCCACGGCCGTCCCGACCAGGCGCATGCGATCATGGCGGAGATCGAGAAATCGGCAGCGGGGGACGTGCCGCAGCAAACTCTCCCGAAGATCAGGATACGCATGCGCGATCATACCCCGCTGCGGGAAGTGGCCGATACCTTGTTCAAGGTCCATCGTCAGCGCTCGCTGGTCGGACTGGTGCTGATGGCCGCGCAGGCGTTTTTCTACAACGCCATCTTCTTTACCTTCGCGCTGGTGCTGACCGACTTCTTCGGTATCCCGGCCAGTCAGATCGGCTGGTACATCCTGCCGTTCGCCGCGGGTAATTTTCTGGGGCCCCTGCTGCTCGGAAAACTGTTCGATACGCTGGGTCGCCGCGTGATGATCACACTGACCTATGGGGTCTCGGGCGTGCTGCTCGCGGTGTCCGGCTATCTGTTTTCGATCGGCGCGCTGAGCGCGCAGACCCAGACCATCGCCTGGATGGTGATCTTCTTCTTTGCGTCGCCGGCGGCGAGTGCGGCCTATCTCACCGTCAGCGAGACGTTCCCGCTGGAAGTCCGGGCGCTGGCGATCGCGCTGTTCTACGCGATCGGCACCGGCATTGGCGGCGTGGCGGGTCCCGCCTTGTTCGGGGCGCTGATCGATACCGGATCTCGCAACTCTGTTTTCGCCGGCTATCTGTTCGGGTCGGCATTGATGGTCGCGGCCGCCGTCGTCGCCTGGCGATACGCGGTCGCGGCCGAGCGCAAATCGCTCGAATCGGTTGCACGGCCGCTTGCCTTTGTGGAGTAGAATGAGATGAATCAGGAACTGGCTGAAATGCCGTTGGAAGACGAAATCGCGGACGACGATACGGGTGCGCCGGAAACCGTTCCGGTGCCGCGCTCGCTGGTGCCGCATCTGCGCGAGTGTGCCGTGCTGCTCGACATCGACGGTACGCTGCTCGATCTGGCGCCGACGCCGCGCGAAGTCTGGGTGCCGCCGGGCCTGGCGAAGACGCTCCATCGTTTGCTGGAGCGGACCGATGGCGCGCTAGCGTTGGTCAGCGGGCGCTCGCTCAACGATATCGATCTGATCTTCGCGCCGGATCAATTCCCGGCGGTCGGCGGTCATGGCGCGGAGATGCGAATTCGCGGTGACAGCGAAGCCGTCGACGCCCATGCGCCGCCGATGGACAAGGAATTGAAGCGGCGGCTCGCCGCCATCGCCAAGTTGAGCCCTGGAATATTGCTGGAAGACAAGGGCTATTCGCTGGCGCTGCATTACCGGCTCGCGCCGCATGCGGAAAAGGCGATCTACGCGGCGGTGTCGCTGATCAGGGCCGATCTGCCGAGCGCGCCGATCGAAGTGCTGCCCGGAAAATGCGTCTGCGAGATCAAGCATTCCGGATTCAACAAGGCGAGCGGCGTGCGCGAACTGATGATGCACGAGCCCTTCAGGGGGCGCCGTCCGTTCTTCATCGGCGACGACGTCACCGACGAATCGGTGTTCGCCATCATGCCGGATATGGACGGCCTCGCATTTTCCGTCGGCCGTCGCGCCAAGGGCGTGGCCGGACATTTCGATACGCCAAGCGATGTGCGGGAGTTTCTCTCGCATCTGCTTGACGACGAAAGGGACGCAAGCCTGCCATAAACGTTCTGGTGTCGCCGGGTTTCAACCATCATTTCTTCGCGCTTCATCCTCGTTGTCACGTCGAATTTTATTTTTCGTGAGTTCCGGTGAGTTCCGCCCCGTCGCAGCCCGAATTTGGTTTCAATTCGTTGAAACGGTGATCAGGAACCATATTGATGAATGGTTGTTAACTTGCGAGCGAACCAACAGGAGGGGACCTGTGAACCTCGTCGTCGTCTCAAATCGCGTGGCGCACGCCAAGCCGAACGAACCCATGACCGGGGGACTCGCGGCGGCGTTATTGCCCGTTGTCGAGAAATCGGGCGCGATCTGGGTCGGTTCCAGCGGCCGGGTCCGTGACGGGAACCAGAAGGAACCTTTCGCCGAAATCGAGGCCTTGGGGACGGGCGCGCTCGCGATGCTCGATCTGCCGGCCGCGCATTACGGCGGCTATTATGAAGGCTTCGCCAATTCGGCCTTGTGGCCGGCGCTGCACTCGCGCGCCGACCTGATCCGCGCTTCCGAGGAGGACTACGCCAGTTACCGCGAAGTGAACGCCTTCATGGCGCGCGCGCTGCTGCGATTCCAGAATCCGGATTCGATGTTCTGGATCCAGGATTATCACTTCCTGGCGCTGGCCGCGGAGTTGCGTGATCTCGGCATCACGCAACCGATCGGACTCTTCATGCATACGCCGTGGCCCGCGCGCGCGGTGATCGCCGGCGTGCCGCATCATCGTGCGTTGATCGAGGCGATGCTGGCCTACGATCTCGTCGGCTTCCAGACCGACGAGGATTGCGAGAACTTCCTGTCCTACGCGCAGGTGGATCTCGATCTCGTCGTGCACGCTGGGGTCGTGATCTCGCAGCACGGCCGGACCCGCGCCGAGGTGTTTCCGATCGGTATCGATCCGCAGAAGTTTGCCCAGCTCGCGGCCAAGGCCGTGACCCATCCCGATGTCTCGCGGCTGCGGCGCAGCCTGAACGGCGAGGCGCTGGCGATCGGCGTCGACCGGCTGGACTATTCCAAGGGACTGGTCAACCGCATCAAGGCGTTCGACCGGATGTGGACGTTGCAGCCGCAGCTCAAGCGCGCGGCATCGTTGCTACAGATCGCAACGCCGTCGCGCGGCGCGATCGAGGCCTACGGCAACCTGCAGAGCGAACTTGCCAGGCTCGTCAGCGACGTCAACGGCATCCACGGCGAAGCCGACTGGACGCCGATCCGCTATCTCAACAAGGGTTTTGGCCAGGCGGTGCTGGCAGGTCTCTATCGTACCGCGCAGGTAGGCGTGGTGACGCCGCTACAGGACGGCATGAACCTCGTTGCCAAGGAATATGTCGCCGCGCAAAATCCGGAGAATCCCGGCGTGCTGGTGCTGTCGAAATACGCCGGCGCCGCCAACGAGCTCGACGCCGCGCTGCTGGTCAATCCGCATGACATCGACGGCATGGCGCGCGCCATTGCGACCGCGCTGTCGATGCCGCTGCCCGAACGGCGGATGCGCTGGGAAGCGATGATGACGAGACTGCGCAACCACACCATTCAGCAGTGGTCTGCCGATTTCATCGACGCGCTGCAGGAAAGCCAAGTCGATGCAGGCCCTTTGGGACCGATGCCGGCTGAACCGCCGACCCCGTCGTGGCCGCTTCGTTCGGTCAACGGCGGTGTGCGGTATCATTAGAAACGTCAAGCGCTCGCTGGCAATCTTCTCCTCATCCTGAGGAGCGGCCACGTGGCCGCGTCTCGAAGGATGAAAGCCCGGCCTCATGGTTCGAGACGCAGCGGAGCCTGTCATCGGGCGCGCATTCGCGCGACCCGTTGGCGCTCCTCACCATGAGGGAGTCAAATCGACCTCAGTAGCAATACGACACGCCATCGAGCACCGGGCAGCGCGCCCGGCGCGGGTCGCTGGGATTTTCCATCGGCACGACGCCCTTGCCCTGGCCGCCGGCGAACACGCCCTGGCCAACGATGACCGATGGTTTGTGGCCGACGATGACACTCGGATGCGGCGAGGCCAGGCGCGATCGCGTGCCGTCGGCCCAGATGATCGCGTCGCCCGCGAACATCCCGCGCCTGCCGTCGTCGCAACTCACATCCGTGCCCTGGCGGGTACAGGCCTGCGCCATCGCCGGGCCGGCGGCGCCCGCGGCAAAAGCCGCCATCAGGACAGGGAACAGGAGTGTCCGCGTGATGTTCATGCCGTCCTCCGCCCGCAGAATCCGCTGAGTTGCCGCTACGGTCGTCGGCAATAGCAGGATTTCGGTTCAAGGCGCCAGCATCCGCCGCCGCGGCGCTTGGGGTTGGTGCGAAATTATCAAATAAATTCAATTGGTTGGGGAAACTTCGACGGCTGCGCCCGGCGTCCCTTGCAAAATCGGTCCTGCCCCTTCAAGAGAGGGCCGCTGGAGAGATGGCCGAGTGGCTTAAGGCGCACGCTTGGAAAGCGTGTGTGCGGGAAACCGTACCGTGGGTTCGAATCCCACTCTCTCCGCCAGCCTGACCAAAAAACGCTCATTTCCCAGTATCTTACGAAATGGGTTGATCGGCGGCCCATATTCCCGCCCATACTCTTTATGGGACGAGGGAAGCACGGCTACTAGCGCCTATTTCTCAGGAAACTTTCGCGTGGAACTTGCAGTTCCTAGCGTTCCGCCTGCGCCGATCGCCGTAACATCAAATCGATAGTTGTGGCTGCCGCTCGGGGGGCTCGGGGGCGAATAGTTGTTCAGCGCACCGCAAGGAATTGCCTTTTGTCCGGTGTAGGCAACATTGCCGCCGCCGTGATTGTAGTCCGGTTTATCTAGGTCAATCATGTGGAATTGAAGTGTTTTCGTCCCGCTCGGAACGCCGCTCAACGAAAACACCGGAGAAGGTCCACCACACCATTTGAAGGTTGCCGAAAAGGCCGACGCATTGACCGTGCTTGCGACCAGCAGACCGACCGCGCAAAGACACATCTGAATACGCATTTTTTGTCCCAACCTTTTCTGGCACCCGCTGATGAGTGAAATCGAGGGTAACAGGCGACCCAGCTAAATCAACCACTAGGACCATATCGAGAATTCTATCAACCTTGAGCCACCTCGAAAAGTCGGGGTCATGGTGTCCGGGCAATCGAGCTTCTTGCGACAATCAGAGAGACGTTGTCTCGGTTGGTTGACGATCAGCGCCTTGACGGCCTCGCGGGCATCACCGCCGCACGCCTCGATAGCTTGATCCGCTGCCTCCTCAAGCTGGCCCATCAAGCCATGTCCCGCTTTGCCATTTCATCGAATGGGACAGCAACGCTGGCTTGAAGAGCATCGCCGCCAGTCACATGTCATAAGGATCGGGGATCGTTGGCCCGACACACTGGCAACGCACCCACCGCCTCATTGAAGGTCGTGTGCGTCCAAATAAGAGCGAGCACGGGCTGCGTTCGAGCACCGCTCGACACAGTACCTCTACGCAAACGCAACGGCACGAGCCGTCGAGGGAGACCTTGGCGGCTTTTTGCGTGTGGAATCATGCTCTAGTCTTCGTCCGGCTCGCGCACGACCGGCGGTTCGTCGGCGCGGTCCTCTTCCTCTTCCTCTTCCTCTTCATCCTCGTCAGGATGATCTCGGGGCGGCATCGTGTTGCCCATGATCACGAAGGGACTCCAGTCGATCAACCTGGTGGAAAATTCCTCGGGGATGCGTGGGGTCATGTTTTTGCTCCTCCCAAGGCAAGGCATCATCGAAGCAGTCGCGCAGTGTTAGCGGCGGCCTCAGCCAGCATCTCGCAGAGCTGGCGCTTGGTGAATTCCTTAGGCTTTGGCTTGTGTGAAGACATCACCTTTTCCACCGGGCGGTGGCATGCCGCCAACGATGGCCTCGCGATGATCTTGGGATTGGCGGTTGGCGGCTTGTGACCGCGCTTCAGGCCCATGCGCAGCAACTTGGCGCAGACCGCGTTACGGCTATACCCGAGACGGCGCGCGATCTGCGCGGCGCTGTGGCCCTTGGTCCAAAGCGCTGTGAGTAACGCAACGTCGGAGGCGTTCCACTCCATGGCAGATGGCTTATACACCAAACACAAAGGACTGCGAAAGGTTTGGCGGCACCGACTTTTTTAGATTGCCCTCTTCCGGAATTGGACTAGCCTGCTGAACGCAGTTTTTGGGAGGGCGCGCACGTGAACTCCACCCTTAAAATTCAGACACCAGAAGCAATAACCTTGATCGAAAAGATCAAGGCCGAACTCAAAAAGCGTGCCGAGGCAAGGGCCATGCGGATGTGGCTGAGAAAGCCCAAAAGGCTGGCGAGACGTTGAGGGCTAGTCGATCAGCTCATCGGTATCGCCGGTCTCTTTGAAAAGCGTCCTCAGCAACCGCCATAGCTCGCGGTGCGCAGCAGTTTGCCACCGCCGCAGACGATGACACCGCAATCGGCAGCGCAGCTGACCGATGTCTGCGCTCGGGGAGAAATCCCATTTCAAGGGCGTCGGGACCGTGTTTTTAGTGTCCCAGTTTGAAATTCCCGCGCAACGTTGACCGTCACCCCCTGCCGCGAGCCGTGGTATGCTTTAGCGCGAAGCAGGGAGAAAAAGCTTATGCCCGTGGGGCTATTTCGTGAGGAAGGGTGGGTGCAGGTCGATTACGGGACCGGCACCACCATTCCGGTCCCACGCTCAAAGTATGAGGCAAATGGATATAAGCCGGATTTCGATAAACTACCGTCGGAAGCGGAGTATTGGGCCGCAGAGAAAAAGAAGGAAGATGATTCCAAGGGGGCCTAATCGGCAACGAAGATATGTCGCGGTGCCCAGGCGCGATAACATCGGAGGGGACGCGGATGATCACTGAGGGGAAATATTCCGTCTGGTTCAGAACGCCCGTCGGCGAGGGCGCTGGGATGGTGGTGTTTGGCCCCGATGGCAAGCTGAGCGGGGGTGATACAACGTTTTCTTACACCGGGGATTGGGAGCAAGACCGGAAGCGGTTCAAAGCCACATTGTCTGCAAAGCGAACGTTGCCCGGTCCGCCCGGTGTGTTTGGAATGGATGAAATCGATATAGTTGTCGCTGGCTACTCCGATGGCGGTGTCTCGGTTTCATGCACAGGATTTGCAAGACAATCGCCGGGGTTGAAGCTGGATGTCACGCTGGTTCGCATACGTGACGATTAGCGTTCCTTAGGCTCGGTATGGGGCGACGCTGTCGCTCAAAGAGCATTGAACAAGCCCGCCGCCGTCCAAATAAAACCGGCGATCCTTTACGAGGGGCCACTTCCCGAAATTGGCACTTTTCGGACAATGTCCGCTCCCGGGAGTAGAGCGGAAGTCTCATTTCAAGGACGACACTTCCGTTTTTGACCCGACTGAGAGATTAGCGCAATATGGTTTGATATTAGCAAGGAACGGATCGTGTCCATGCGCGGAGCCGCCGCCGTCATCGGTACCGCCATCTTCTTCGTGTTCGTGCCCTGCGTGCTGGCCGGGGTGGTCCCGTGGTGGATTTCGCGCTGGGAGTTCCAGTTGTCGTTCCTCGGAGTCGAACTCACGCGCTTCGTCGGCGCCGCGCTGATTCTTGCCGGCGTAGCCGGGCTCGTGGATTCATTCGTGCGTTTTGCGCTGCAGGGGCTCGGCACGCCGGCGCCGATCGCCCCGCCCCAACACCTCGTCGTTACCGGCCTGTATCGCTACGTGCGCAATCCCATGTACGTTGCCGTCGTCGCCGTCATTCTGGGCCAAGCGATCCTGTTCGGCGACTGGCGTCTCATGACTTACGGCGGGCTCATGTGGCTCGCCTTCCACGCCTTTGTCCTGACGTACGAGGAGCCGGTGCTTGCTCAGAAGTTTGGGGCCCAGTACGAGGATTTTCGGGCCAGCGTTCCGCGGTGGATTCCGCGGCTGTCTCCATGGCGCACCGCATAAGGCCGCCAGCCCAATGGCGGAGACGGGGCGAGCGGGGACGACAGCACTCAAAACCGGCTGCGCACTACAGGGGCGTCGATTTCGGTCATTCGGTCGTGGCCATGCGCTCCCGCGCATCGACTTGTATCCGGTGGCGGTGCGAGCGCCCTCTCCCAATAATCGAAGTTCGCGGCTCAAGCCGACCATCTGCTTTTGGAATTTTCAGCGAGAATTACGGTGACACCCATTAGCCGGCCGGTCGTCAAGATACAGAGCAAATTTTTTTGGCAGCGCTAGCTGCCAACGGCTTTGATTGGTCGCTTTCAGTTACTGTGCGCGTACCGCGCCCGTTTCTTCGTTTAATGGCTGAGTCCGCATCGCGGATCGCGCCAGACACCCATCAGGATCAAGCATCGGCCCGAGTGAGGCCTGCGCCCTGGCGGCATGGCCGCCCCAGAAGAACGTTGGTACCGCCCGTATCCAATAGAGTTTCACAGAACCGTGGTTGCCGGCAGGCCGGTGCCAATCTCCGGATGGCTTACGGTGCGGGCGATCCGCTGTCACAACAGCTGGTGACGGCGATCCGGCGTCCAATTCAGTGCAGCTGGTTGCAGCCCCAGTCACCGTACGTGGCTTGCCGGATCGCCGTCGTCTCTCAGGCAAAGCAACGCGTTACGTCGAACGGCTTGCCCTCCTTCAGAATGTGATAGCTGGCGCGCGCCAGCTTGTGCGCCAACGCCTTGGTGGCGACAACGTTGTTGGTCTTGGCCTTCTTGCGCTCGTGGAAACGCCTGGCCTCGGGGCAAAAGCGCCTGGCGAAGTTCGCCGCCTCGACGAAGGCCCAGGCAAGATATCTGTTGCCGTTCTTGACGTTGCCTTCGCCCTTCTTCTTGCGATTGCTGGTGTGCACGCTGTCGACACAGCGCGCATAGGACGCAAAGTTGCTGACGTCGGCAAACCGATCGATCGGACCGGTTTCCAGAAGAATGACGGTGGCGAGCGTCTGGCCGATGCCCGGCACGCTAGTTAACAAGCCGTATTGCGGTCGGGGCTTGACGCGTTCTTGTAGGCGCTTCTCCAGAACCTCGACCTGTGACTGCAGTGTCGCGATGACGGCAACGTTGGCCTTGATTGCCAAGCCTACATCCGCCGCCAGTGGCAGGCTGTCGATCGTATCGTCGGTCAGCCGCTTGATCTGATTGCTGGTCATCCGCCCACCGAGCTGCCTGGCCATGATGTTTTCCACCGCCAGGACATGTGCCGTGCATGACTGCACCAGCTGCATGCGCTTGCGCGCCAGATCGCGCACGACGCGATGCTCCCTCGGCAGGATCGTACCCGTCGGCAGGATTCCCAATCGCAGCAGGTGCGCAAGGTGCTGCGCATCGGTCTCATCGCCGCTGTGCTTCAGTCCTTCGTACTGCTTGATCGCCGCCGTGTTGGCGAGATGCACGTGGAAGTCCGCATCCCGCAAACCGTCGACCAGCCAATACCAGTTGTAGGTCGACTCGACCACCACGCCGGCCAATTCGTCTTGCCATCGAGCCAGAAAGCCTACGATCTTCGCGATGTCGTTGGGCAGGCGCTTCTGCGCCACAACCCGATCAGCATCGTCGATAATCGCGACGACGCTGTTGTTCGAATGCAGATCAATTCCGCTATACATCATCTTCGCCTCCTCGTCGCCAAAAGTGATTCGTTGATTGCGAATTCACCTTAGCTCCACCGCCTTCTTGGTCGCGAAGGCCGGCTAGATGATCTTCAGTGCACCATACTATCCTGAGTAACGGCCCAGACGACGAGCCGCCGCCCTGCATGCGCCTTTCACTTCGTAGTCACTTCCGACTAACGTCGGCGCTCGTCCTCAGCGGTATACCCACGCGGAACATGATCGCATCAATGCATTAAAGCTGTCACGATGCAGCGTCCGATCATAGGTGAGGGGTTCGCCTGACGTTACACTGGACAGCATCCGTGCGCGCCCGTGGTCGTTCATCGGATTTTGGGATGATAAAATTGTCCCACTGATTTGCCCGACGTGTCAAGTATTAGGCCAAAACCGTCCGTTGCGGCGGGCGCCGGCTACTTTGCATGGGGTTGTTTTCGATATTTTTGGTGAGAGCCGCGGCGACCAGGCGCGACGGCGCCCGGCCTGAACCGCATAGGCCTTTTCAGGCTGTTGCCCAAATCGTGGGTTTGGTCTAGGAGGGTCGAAAATCCTTGATCTTTCAAAGAGGATTGACTCCTACTCGCTCCGCCACCCGCCTTCGCCCGATGTTCTTGGTCGGACTTTCTCGGAGAGATGATCCGTGGACCAGCGCGATATCGGCGGGCTCGACAAGCTGAAGGCCCGCGTTCAGGCCTTGCGCGCCAAGACCATCGACAATGGTTGCACCGAGGACGAGGCGTTGTCGGCGGCCGCCAAGGTCGCGGAGTTGCTCGATCGCTACGACCTGTCACTGACCGACCTCGAGCTGCGCGCGGCGCCGTGCGAGCGTCGTGTCTATGAGACCCATCGCAAGAAGCGAATTCCTCTCGACGACTGCATCGGCGCGATCGCTCGTTTCTGTGATTGCCGGGTCTGGCGCGAGAAGGATGCGGCTGGCGAGAGCAGCTATGTTTTCTTTGGTCTGCGCCCGGATATCGAGGTCGCGCATTATTTGACCGAGCTGATCGATGCCGCGGTGCGCGCCGAACTCGGTCGCTTCAAGACTTCGGCCGATTACGGCCGGTTGCGGCACCAGGAGCGGCATCTGGCCAACGCCTCGTTCGCGCTGGGGATGGTGGCTTCGATTGCGGACAAGCTGATGGCGATGAAGGCCAGTCGCGATGATGTCAACCACAGCACGGGCCGCGGGCTGGTTGTCCTCAAGACCTCGGTGGTCGATGCCGAATTCGACAAGCTCAACATGAAGCTGCGGACCCTGCGCAGCAATAGCCGGATGGTGTCGATGATGGCCTATGAAGCCGGAGGCGCCGCCGGCGCGTCGGTGGCCATAAATCCCGGCATCAGCACGTCGCCACCACGGGCCGCCGGGAAACGCAACTGAACTCGGCGAAGGGGAGAAGGTTCGGCCCCATGATTCAAAGAAGCCTTAGACTCTGGTTGCAAGCCAAATTATGCTCGCCTCGATCTTGCTGGGGGCCTGCCATGAAATTCCGCGTTGCTGCCATCGTAGCGCTGTGGGTTGCGATATTTGCCGGTTCGAATGCGGAAGCGCGAGGGCCTTACGGTTCGATCAATGTCGGAAACTGGAAGGGTGGGGCCTACACCAACGACCAGAACGGGGCGTTTACGCATTGCTCGGCCGGCACCCAATACACCAGCGGCATCTTTTTCATGGTGATGATCGATAGCAGTGGGGGGTGGAGCCTCGCCTTTGCTCACGACAAATGGTCGCTGACCACAGGGGAAGCTTTTCCGCTCACCCTTACCTTCGACGGCCAGCAGCCGTTCAACGTCCACGGAGTGCCAATTGGCGAAAAGCTGGTCCGTGTCCCCATGCCGATCACTTCATCGCTGATCACTCAGTTTCGAAAAGCGAGGGCCATGACGGCCTATACGCAGGGGCAGCTTTTCCAGTTCAATCTCGATCAAACTGCGCAGTTGTTGCCGGCGTTGGTGAATTGCGTCACCAAGACCAAGCAGGGTGGCACCGCCAGTGCCGGTGACTTCTCCGTCCCGGTCGCCAAACCGGTGGTCGCAACCACAACGGCGCCGCCGGCCAAGCCCGACAAACTGTTTGACCAGACCGGCACGGGTTTCCTCGTCAGCACGAACGGCCATGTCGTGACCAACCAGCATGTCGTCGATGGGTGCGTCGGAGACATTCAGGGCAACCTGACCGGTGAGGCGCCCGCCACTCTGCGTCTGGTTTCAAGCGACGAGACCAATGACCTCGCGCTGCTTCAGGTGCCCGGCACGTTCAAGGAGGTCGCGAAAATCAAGGACAAGGCGGTCCAGTCCGGCGACAGCGTCATTGCGATCGGTTTTCCGTTTCATGGACTGCTCACCTCCGATTTCACGGTTACGACGGGAATCGTCAGCTCGCTCAGCGGCCTCCTGAACGACACGCGATTCCTGCAGATCAGCGCCGCCGTTCAACCCGGCAATAGCGGCGGGCCGCTGCTGGCGGCCAGCGGTGACGTGGTCGGCGTGGTTGCCGCGAAATTGGACGCGTTGAAGGTCGTCAGGGCGACGGGCAACATCCCCGAGAATATCAATTTCGCGATCAAGACCGGTGCGCTGCGGGATTTTCTGGATAACAGCGTCGTGCCGTACCAGATTTCCGACGCCAAGACCGAACTGAAGACGACGGACATCGCGCGTAATGCAAGGGCGTTTACCTTTTTGATTTCCTGCAAGGTAAAAACGAAGAACGAGACGGCAAGGAAATAGGATCAGACCGGCACTCCGCGTGTTTCCCACTAGCCATTCCCCTGATCTCCCGGCTAAGTAACCCGGATGGAAGCAAAGACGGCCGCGTCGCGGCGAGCGAACTTCAGCGCGGCCACAGTGCGCGGCGACGTCGTTGCCGGCCTCGTCTCTTCGACGGTCGCCATTCCGCTGGCGATGGCGTTCGGCATGTTCGCCTTTGTCACGCTGGGCGACGAATATTTCGCCTATGGCGCGATGGCGGGGCTGATGTCGGCGTTTATCGCCGGCGTGGTGTGCGTGGTGCTCGGCGATCGCTCCACCCGCGTCTACGCGCCGCGCATCACCACCACCTTCTTCCTCGGCCTGCTGCTGTATTCCCTGCTGCATCGCGACACCGCCGGGGGCGGCGAGCCAAGCGTGCCGGCCACGCTGCTGGTGTTCTTTGCCATCATCCTGCTCGGCGGCGTATTCCAGGCGCTGTTCGGCCTGATGCGGCTGGGCTCGCTGATCAAGTTCGCGCCGCATCCGGTCATGGCGGGATTCCAGAACATGGCAGCGGTGCTGCTGTTTCTGGTGCAACTCGGCAATGTGCTCGGCTTCGATCATAATGTGCGGTTTACGCGCGTGTTCGGCGCGCTCGATGAGACGCGGCCGCTGAGTCTGCTGGTTGCGGCGCTGACCTTTGCGGCGATGTGGAACGCGCGCCGGATCACGACCAGATTGCCGCCGATGCTGGTCGGGCTCGGCTGCGGCATCCTGGCTTACTACGCGCTTGTCATCGTCGGGCTCGGCGGCAGCTTAGGGCCGATCATCGGTTCGCCGACGGCGAGTGCCGCGATGCGTACCGTGCTGGTCGACTTTTCCGGCCTGGCGATGGCCGCTCCGCTGGAGCAGTCGTGGCCGTTGATCGTCTCGAGCGCGCTGGCGCTGGCGATCATCGCGTCGATCGACGCGCTGCTGTGCGCCAAACTCGCCAGCCGGCCCGGCGAACTGCGCGCCGGCGACGACAGCCTGCTGGTTCGTCTCGGCATCGCCAATGCGATTTCGGCGGCCTTTGGCGGCATCACCAGCGGCATCAACATCGGGCCCAGCCTCGCCAACCGTGCCTTCGGTGCGCAAAGCCCGCTCTCCGTGCTCGTCAATGCCGCGGCCGTGCTGGCGGCGGCGACGCTGCTGTTTCCGCTGCTCGCCTACATCCCGCGGGCAGTGCTGTCGGCGGCGGTGATGGTGGTCGCGATCCAGCATATCGAGCCCTGGACCCGGCAACTGGCGCAGCGCCTGATCAGCCCGGGGACGCCGCAGCGCGGCGCCATCGCGCTCGATCTCGGCGTTTGCCTGTTCGTTTCGCTGCTGTCGATCGCCGTCAATGTCGTGCTGGCGGTGTTCATCGGCATCGTGCTTGCGGTGTTTCTGTTCGTGGTTCGCATGAGCCGCTCGAATATTCGAAAGCTCTATCGCTGCGACAATGTCCGTTCGCGGCGCTACCGCGACCCGGCCGAGCTGGCGGTACTGCATGCGCAGGGCGCTTCGGTGCTGGTGATCGAGCTGCAGGGCGCACTGTTCTTCGGCAGCGCCGAGCGGCTGGCGCAAATCGTCGAGCGCGAGACCGCGCAAGGCACCATTGTTCTTTTACTGGAAATGCGGCGCATTACCGAGATCGACTCGACCGGCGCCCGTATCCTCGGTGATATCGACGCGGCGCTTGCCGCGCGCGGTATCAAGCTCGCGCTGGTCCTGTCCGCGCGCACCGAGACCGCCGCCCGTCTCGCCGACATCTTCCACGCGCCCGACCGCTTCTTTCCGGATATCGACCGGGCGATCGAATGGGCCGAAGACGATCTGCTCCGGCAGACCGCCGCAGCGCCTTCGTCGGAATGGCCGCTCGAGCGGCTGCCGCTGGTCAGCGATTTCACGGCAGGCCAGATCGAGCGGTTGCGAAGTTGGCTCGAGCCGGTGGCGTGGTCGGCCGGAGAGGTCGTGTTTCACAGCGGCGATCCCGGCTCGTCGCTCTATCTCGTCACGCAGGGTCGGGCCAGCGTCCACATCCTGCACGACGGCGGCGACATCAGGCTGGCGACGTTCGCGCCAGGTGCCGTGTTCGGCGAACTCGCGCTGCTCGATCGCGGGCCACGCTCGGCCACCATCACGGCTGACGAGGATCTCAAGGCGTTCGGCTTGAGCGAGGCGTCCTTTGCGGTGCTGTGCCAGCAGCAGCCGGATCTCGCGATCAAGCTGCTGACGGCGCTGGGCCGCGAGTTGAGCGTGCGGATTCGCTACGCCAACATGACGATCCAGCAGCTGGAAACCTAGCGCCCGGTTCTGAAGCGTCCGGCGCCTTACCGCGAATTATTGCTGCGCGTGTGCGCGGCCTGCGCGTTCCAGCTACTCCAGCTCACATTGGCGAGGCTTCGCTGGTCGGTCGCAAGAGGCCGCCGGGTCTGCCGTTCGTAGGCCGCGATGATCTGCAGCGACTGGCTGATCTTTCGTTGCAGTTCGGCAATGGTCTTTTGGGTCTTGCCGGTCTTCCTCGATTGGGCAGGCTCGCCAACCGTGAACCTGGCGGTCTCGATATGCTTCAGGGTTTCACGGAGCATCTTGAGCTGTGCCCGGTGCCACGCGATGGTGCTGTCACTATCTGCAGACATGAAAACCTCCTGATTCGCCCCCGAGTCTAGCATGCATGGGGCGATCCGGCCGATATCGTCGCGCCCCAATCTCTCCCGGCAGGAGCCCAGGAGGGCTCCTGTTTTGTTTGACGCGTTTTCTTGACGCGAACCGGCGGCCACTTCGCTCGAAAACGCTATTGTGCCGCATTTTGCCATCGAAGCGACCGGGCGCGGGCCTCGAAACACCAAACTTGCATGCGATCTGCCGTGCGCGCGGTTCCCCCAAATGATCCTTGCGGCGCTCAATGCCGGCCAGGGCCGACGGAGCGTGCGATGAGTGAAATTGAGTTCGACCGGGTGATGGATGCTGTGCGGATGGCGATCGTGCTGCTGCCGATAGAGGACTCGCTGGGGAGATCGTCGACGGCCGCCGGGCCGCCGGAAGCCACCAACGACAATGTCGGGCCATCCTGGCCGACGATCCCATTCCCCGAAGGCGCGTGCGTCTCCTGATGGCGCGGTCGGTTTTCGAAGTCGTGAAGGCGCCGTTGGGGTGGTCGGTGTTTGCCGACAACGTCAAGATAGCCGGCGTCTACGATTCCAGAGCCGCCGCGCTGGAAGCCGCCGCATTGGCCGCATCCTTTGCCGTCAGCGACGGTGTTGCCGTGCAGATCAATGTGCCGGGCGAGGATGAGGAAAGACCGAGATGGGCGGTCGCGTTTGAAATCGCGGCGACGATCCTGCCAAACCGGGAGCCCGCGGCTGCGCCGTCATCGCCGCGCGATACGGCCGGCAAATCGCGGGCTTGAAGGAGCAGCTCCGGACCCAGCATTATCCGGGTCCGTCATGCCTGAGACGGATCAAAAATCCAGCGGTGCATTGTCGACCACCTCCTTCATGACGAAGAAAGTCCGGGTCTGGCGGACGCCTGGCAGCGCGATCAGTTGATCGCCATGGATGCGGTTGAAATCCTCCATGTCGCCGACGCGGATTTTGAGAAAATAGTCGAAATCGCCGGCCACCAGATGGCAATCGAGCACGAATTTCAGCTTCGCGATCGCCCGCTCAAAGGCCGCAAAGCTTTCCGGCGTGGAGCGGTCGAGCACAACACCGACCATGACCAGCGCGCCTTTGCCGACCTTGCGCGGCGCCACCATCGCCCTGACCTCGCCGATAAAGCCATCGTCGAACAGGCGTTGGGTGCGGCGATGACAGGTAGCTGCGCTGACGCCGACCGTTTCGGCCAGTTCGGCATTGCTCAGCCGGCCGCTATTCTGCAGCAAACGCAAGATCTTGAGGTCGGTGCGGTCGAGCGGACCCGCCATGGAAGAATCTCTCGCAATTTCTCTAAAGTGCGGATGAAAAGATAATATCTAGGGATAGATGCGCAAGAAATATAAAAAATTCTCATCAAGTTAGAGAGCACCTTTCTGGGGCTTGGTGATAGGGCATTTCCGCAGATCAGGCCACCAACGGGGATGACAATGCTGGAGAAATTCGAGCGCTATCCGCTGACCTTCGGACCTACCCATATCGAGAAGCTGGAGCGGTTGACGCAGCATCTCGGCGGCAAGGTCGAACTCTATGCCAAGCGCGAGGATTGCAATTCGGGACTCGCCTTCGGCGGCAACAAGCTGCGCAAGCTCGAATACATCATCCCCGACGCCATCGCCTCCAACGCCGATACGTTGGTCTCGATCGGCGGCGTGCAATCCAATCACACCCGCATGGTCGCCGCCGTGGCGGCCAAGATCGGCATGAAGTGCCGTCTGGTGCAGGAGAGCTGGGTGCCGCATGAGGACGCGGTCTACGATCGCGTCGGCAATATCCTGCTTAGCCGCGTCATGGGCGCCGACGTGCGGCTGGTGGACGAAGGTTTCGACATCGGTATCCGGCAAAGCTGGGAGCAGGCGATCGCGGATGTAAAGGCCGCGGGCGGCAAGCCCTATGCGATCCCGGCCGGCGCTTCCGTGCACAAATATGGCGGGCTCGGCTATGTCGGCTTCGCCGAGGAGGTTCGGGCCCAAGAGAAAGAGCTCGGCTTCGCCTTCGATTACATCGTGGTTTGCACGGTCACTGGTTCGACCCATGCCGGCATGCTGGTGGGATTTGCCAAGGACGGCCGCGCGCGCAAGGTAATCGGCATCGACGCGTCCTTTACCCCGGCGCAGACCAAGGCCCAGGTGCTCGACATCGCCCGCAACACCGCAGGCCTCGTCGAACTCGGCAGCGAGATCGTCGAGGACGACGTCGTGCTCGTCGAAGACTATGCCTATCCCGCCTACGGCGTTCCTTCCGAGGAGACCAAGGACGCCATCCGGCTCTGCGCGCGCCTCGAAGGCATGATCACCGATCCGGTCTACGAGGGAAAATCCATGCAGGGCATGATCGACCTCGTCAACAAGGGCTATTTCCCCGCGGGCTCGAAGGTGCTCTACGCCCATCTCGGCGGTGCGCCGGCGATCAACGGATACGCTTATACGTTCCGCAACGGATGACGGCGCGGCCAGCCGTGCTCACGCCTGCGCCGCCCGCACCAGCGCGATCAACTCATCGCCGTAATGCTCGAGCTTCTTGTCGCCGATTCCTGGGATGTTGCGAAGCTCGTTGAGCGTCGTCGGGCGCGAAGCGGCGATGCCGTCGATCGTCGCATCGTGCAGCACGACATAGGCGGGCACGCCGCGTTTGCGCGCAATTTCCGAACGCCATGCCCTGAGGTCGGTCTGCAAACCGGCATCGTTGGGCCGGCCTTCACCGGTGGCGCGCGGCGCCAGATCGCCGCGTCGCGATTTGCTCCGGCTGCCGCGGACACGCGCTCCAGCGGGCGCCTCGCGCAGCATGACTTCGGTCTCGCCCTTCAGCACGCCGCGCGCGCTGTCCGTCAGCTTCAGCGCGCCAAAGGCTTCGCTATCGGCCGCAAGATGACCCATCGCGACCAGTTGCCGGACCACGGCGCGCCACTGTTTTTCGTTGAGTTCGGTACCGATGCCGAACACCGATAATTTGTCGTGACCGAACTGGGTGACGCGCTCGGTGAGGCGGCCGACCAGCACATCGATCAGATGCATGGCGCCAAAACGCTGCCCGGTACGGTAGGCGCAGGACAGGACTTTTTGCGCCGCGACCTTGCCGTCGAGAAGCTGCGGCGGCGACAGGCAGTTGTCGCAATTGCCGCAATTGCCTGACTTGACCGCCTCGCCGAAGTAGCCGAGCAGGCGGCTGCGCCGGCAGCCCGCGGCTTCGGCGAGACCGACCAGCGCATCGAGCTTGCCGACCGACACGCGCTTGAACGCGTCGGACCCCGTGGACTCGTCGATCATGCGGCGCTGCTGCACGATGTCGGACAGGCCATAGGCCATCCAGGCGCTCGACGGCTTGCCGTCGCGCCCCGCACGCCCGGTTTCCTGGTAATAGGCCTCGATGCTCTTCGGCAAATCGAGATGCGCCACGAAGCGCACGTCGGGCTTGTCGATGCCCATGCCGAACGCGATGGTGGCGACCATCACGACGCCGTCCTCGTTGATGAAGCGATCCTGGTTGCGGGCACGAACGCTGGCGTCGAGGCCGGCATGATAGGGCAGAGCGGGGATGCCGGCCTTGGTCAACGCGGTGGCGGTGTCTTCGACCTTGGCGCGCGACAGGCAATAGACGATGCCGGCGTCGCCGGCGTGGCGCTCGTCGATGAAGGCCTTGAGCTGGGTCGGCGCGTTCTGCTTCTCGACGATTTCATAGCGAATGTTCGGGCGGTCGAAGCTCGCGACAAAGCAGGGCGCGTCAGTAAGGCCGAGCCGGTCGGCGATCTCCTTGCGGGTCAGTTCGTCGGCGGTCGCCGTCAGTGCGATGCGCGGCACCTCGGGGAAACGTTCGGCGAGCACCGACAGGCCGATATATTCGGGGCGGAAATCATGCCCCCATTGCGACACGCAATGCGCCTCGTCGATCGCAAACAGCGCAATTTTGGCGCGATCGAGCAGGCTCAGGCAACGTGGCGTCAACAGCCGTTCGGGCGCCACGTACAGCAGGTCGAGATCGCCCGCCAGCAGACGCCGCTCGACGTCATTGGCTTCCTCATAGGACAGCGTGGAGTTCAGCACCGCCGCCTTGACGCCGGCTTCCAGCAGCCCCGCGACCTGGTCGCGCATCAGCGCGATCAGCGGCGAGACCACGATGCCGCAGCCGTCGCGCAACAGGGAAGGCAATTGATAGCACAGCGACTTGCCGCCGCCGGTCGGCATCAACACCAGGCAATTGCCGCCGCCAGTGACGTGGCGGACGATTTCTTCCTGCGCGCCGCGAAACGCCGGCAGGCCGAACACGGCGTTCAGCACGGACAGCGCATCGGGGGCATTGTCGCGGTGACGGGCTGCAGGGGCAGGCATGGGGAATCAGATCATCCGGCTGGAGCACCCTGATATCACTAACCGATCGTAAAATTCAGGAAAAGTTCTGTCAGCCGTGCTTTACGCGCTGTCCACGCGATTGCGTTAGCCTTCGGCGCCCGCTGGCGTCCCGGGCCAAAAATGAGGAAAGACCGCGCATGAAAGAAGCGCCCCAGTTCGACCCATCCGTGTTCCGCGGGCTCTGTTCCGAACTCGGAAACGAAGACGCTGCCGAGGTGTTGCAGACTTTCCTGGACGATACACCGCGCAAGCTGGTCATCATGATATCGGATGTGACGGATCGCCCGTCGATCAGGCGGGCCGCACATTCGATCAAGAGTTCGGCGGCGACCTTCGGCTTTGCAGAATTGTCGACGCTGGCGCGCGATCTCGAATCCGGCATCGGGGGCATGAGCGCCCTGCAGTTGCATGACTGCGTCGGAACGCTCCGCCGGGCATTCGAGAAAACGGTGGAATTTGCGCGGGCGAACCTGCTGCAGGGCGCCTACTGATAGCTGGCCACGATATCCGATACCGCGCGTTCGAGCTGCTGAGCGGTGGCGCATTGACGGACGACGGTGCAGAAGGTCGAATAGCGCGGCATTTCGGAATCGCCCCAGCCCCAGGCCATGCGGCCCTCGGGATTGAGCCATACCAGCCGCTTCGAGCGCTCGGCGATGCGGCGCAGGATGTCGGCGCGCGGATCGAGGTTGTTGCTGCGGGCATCGCCGAGCACGATCACCGTGGTGCGCGGCGTCAGCGAATTCATCCACTCGCCTTCGAAATCGGCGAATGAATTGCCGTAGTCGGACGATCCGAAGCCGACCTTGGACATGATCTCGGCCATCGCCTCTTCCGGCGACTTCTTCTCCAGGATGTCGCTGACCTCGATCAGGTGGCCGGAGAAGGCGAACGAGCGGACGTCGTCGACGACCTCGTGCAGGCTGTGGATCAATAGCAGGAAGAAATCCGAGACTCGCGCCACTGAACCCGAGACGTCGCAGATGGCGACGATCTTCGGCTTGTCGCGGTGCCGGCGTTTCCAGGCGGTGAGGAACGGCACGCCGCCCCACGCGGCGTTGCGCCGGATCGTTCGGCGGACGTCGAGATGGCCGCGGCGCTGGCGCTTGCGCGGCTTGCTGTAACGCTCGCGCAGGCGGCGTGCGATCTGGCGGATCAGATGCCGCATCTGCTCGACCTGCCGCGGCTCGATCCGCGATAGCGGCGCGTTGCGCAGGATCTCGTTGCGCAGGTTTTCGGCTTCCTCGCGGCCGTACAGCATCAGCGCCTGCGCGACCATTTCGCGAACGGTGCCGCGCAACCCCTCCAGCGCATCCGTCAGCCGCTCCGCCAGTGCGGGGTCGGTCGCCTGGAGATCGTCGAGGTCGTCGCGAAGACGCTGGATACCCATCCGCTCGAGGATGCGGCCGGAGAAGATGCCGCGCTGGGTGAAGTAGCGGATATCAGACAGCGAGGCCGCACTGGCCGCGTTGGCGATCGCCGCCGAAATCTCGTTGCGATCCTGCGCCAGCAGCATCTGCGCCAGTTGGCCCAGCCCCTCGGCCTGCTCGCCGCCGCTGGCTTCGCCGGGCGGGCCGGCTGACGGGTCGGATCTTTCCGTGTCAGGCTCGTCCGCCTCGCTGTCCTCGGGCGGGGTTTGCGGCTCCGGCTGATCGAAGAACAGGTCGAAGCAATCGCCGAGCGCCTTTTTCTCGTCCTGGGTCTTGGCGAGCGTCAGCAGAAACGTATCCCGCAGGATCGCGCGATCGGAAATGCCGACCTTGGCGACCGCGCGCATCGCGTCGATGCTCTCGGCCGGCGAGAGCCGGACACCCGCGCCCCGCGCCGCACGAAAGAAGCGATGCAGGTTTTCTCTCATTCCGGCGCTACCCGAAGACGTTCTGACGCGATGTCTTGGCGATGAAGGTCGAGACCTGAGGCATCGTGGCCTCGATATCCGCCTCGTATTTCAGCAGCACGTTCAGCGTGTCCTTGACGATCTCGTGGCCCAGTTCAGGCGCCTGCAGCAGCACCAGCACGCGGGCCCAGTCGATGGTCTCGCTCACCGACGGCAATTTCTTGAGATCGAGCGACCGGACTTCGTTGATGAAGCCGACCATCTGCCTGCGCAGTGTCTGCGAAATGCCGGGCACGCGGCTTTCGACGATGCGCTCTTCCAGTCGCTGCTCGGGGAAGCCGATGTGCAGATGCAGGCAGCGCCGCTTCAGCGCGTCGCCGAGGTCGCGTTCGCTGTTCGAGGTCAGGATCACGGTCGGCGCCGCGACCGCCACCACCGTCCCGAGTTCCGGGATCGTGACCTGGAAATCGCTGAGGATTTCCAGCAGCAGCGATTCGAATTCGGCGTCGGACTTGTCGATTTCGTCGATCAGCAACACGCAGCCGGCCGGCTGTTCCAGCGCCTGCAGCAGCGGCCGCGGCTCGACGAATTCCTTGGAGAAGAACACGTCGCCGAAATCATGCAGCTGCTCCAGCGCCGCCTCGAGCGTCGGCGCGCCGCCGAGCACTTCGCCGAGCTTGTCTTTGAGGATCTGCGTGTACAGCAGCTGCTTGGCGTATTTCCACTCATAGAGCGCCTTGGCTTCGTCGAGCCCTTCATAGCATTGCAGGCGGATCATCTTCAGCCCGCGCCATGCCGCGATGGCTTTCGCGAGCTCGGTCTTGCCGACGCCGGCGGGGCCTTCGACGAGGATCGGTTTCTCGATCTGCTGCGCCAGATAGACCGCGGTCGCGATCTGGCGGCTCGCAATATAGCCTTGCGCCGCAAGACCGCTTTCCACTGCCTCGATCGAGGCCGAAGGCCGATTGTCAGCCACGGGTTTCAACTCCGAATTCACGTGATTTCAGAGTGTTCTGCCTGCGTTCCCGGCAAAGGACAAGCCTCGTTTCAACATAAGGCGGCCGCAAATTCCGCGATTTTCCGTCTAGCGCAATGCCAGCCCGGTCGCGGCTTCCAGTTCCGTGATCGCCTGCGCCGCGTTGAGCACCTTGATCGTGGTCATGCCCATGTCGCGCGCCGGCTTCAGGTTGACGCCGAGGTCGTCGAGATAGACGCAATTCGTGGGGTTCACTTTCAGCGTCTCGACCATGATCTGGTAGATGCGCGGGTCGGGTTTTCTCAAGCCAAGTTTTGCGGATTCGATGACGTGGTCGAACAGCACCATCACTTCGGCGACATAGAGCGAGCGGCCGCTGTGGCTGCCGATGGCGTTGGCCGGCAGATTGTTGGTGATGCAGCCGGTCTTGAACCTGGCCTTCACGCGCTTCAGCGCCTCGACCATTTCGGGCCGCAAATCGCCCGACAGCAGCGGCAGCACGTCCTTGCCGCGAACCTCGGCGCCGAGCGCCCGCGATTCCGTCGCGAACAGTTCGTCGAACGCGTCGATATCGACCTCGGCGCGCTCGAACTTCGCCCAGGCGTTCTCCAGATGGTTGGCGGCGTTGGTGCGCCGGATGATGTCGGCGGGCAGCCCGCGCTCGGTCTCGTATCGCGAGAACGCCTCGAACGGCGAGGTGGTCAGCACCCCGCCGAAATCCCAGATCACGGCCTCGATCATCATTCCCTGCCCATATGGATAAATGTTGCAGAGCGGCTAACACGGAATGGCCGATCGAGCCAGCCCGATCCGCCGCTTGGCGACAGCCGTTGCGCGGGCTATTGCTGCCGCCATGAAAATTCTGCCTCCGGTGATGGCCGGCCTCGCGCTGCTGCTTTCGGTTCCCGCCCATGCCATCGTCGGCGGCGGCGTGCCGTCGATGGATGGCGTCGCCCGCTCGGTCGTTACCATCGTCGGCTCGCGCGGCAATTTCTGCACGGGATCGCTCATTGCGCCAAAGCTGGTGCTGACCGCGGCGCATTGCGTGCAGCCCGGTGCGGACTACAAGATCGTCGAGTACGGCGCGGACAGGCAGCCGTCGCTGCAGGACGTCAGGACAGTGGCTGTTCATCCGGGCTTCAACATGCAGACCATGCTAGCGCATCGGGCCACCGCGGATGTCGCGCTGTTGCAATTGGTTGCGCCGGTCAAAGCAAAGACACCGTCGGCGCTCGGAATGCCCAACATTCCCATCGTCGTCGGCGGCCGCTTTTCCATCGCCGGCATCGGCGTCACCGTGCGCGGTGACGGCAAGAGCGGCGGCATCATCCGCGTCGCCGGCCTGATCGCGACCGGCAAGCCGGGGACGCTGCAGATCAGGCTCGTCGATCCCGTCAATCAGGGCACGCGTGACGGGCTCGGCGCCTGCACCGGCGATTCCGGCGCACCGGTGTTCGAGGACCAGCAAAGCGGCCCCGCCATCATCGGCGTCGTCAGCTGGTCGACCGGGCCGAACGGCTCAGCGGGCTGCGGCGGTCTCACCGGCGTCACGCCGCTGACGCTGTATCGCGATTGGATTTTGCAGACCGCGCGGCAGTGGGGCGCGGGGTTGTAGTCTACTTCACCTCGCCCCGCTTGCGGGGAGAGGTCGCCGCGCGCTTGCGCGGCGGGTGAGGGGGTACAGGTCTCACCACGTTCATAGTGCGCTGAGAGAGCCCCTCACCCCAACCCTCTAAGAGCGAGCTTCGCTCGTCTCGACCCCGCAAGGGCGGGGCGAGGGAGCTTATTTTAATGCCCCGCCGCCTTGTTCGCGGCGGCGTTGTTCAGCACGATCAGGCCGTCGACGGCGACGCCGAGCTTGCTGTTGATCAGGAACGGATTGACGTCGATCGAGGCGATGCGGTTGCCGGCGTCAGCCATCAAATTGGACAGGCCGACCAGCGCCTTCACGGCGGAAGCCTCGTGCAGCGCCGGCTTGCCGCGATAGCCCTTCATTTTTACGCCGGCCTTGGTCCTGGCGATCAACTGTTTCGCCTCGGCCGCATCCAGCGGCGCGCCGGCGAGGGCGACGTCCTTCATCAATTCGATGTCGACGCCGCCGGTGCCGAACAGCACCACCGGCCCCATCTCGGCATCGAGCGAGGCACCGACCACGAGCTCGAGGTCGGCCTTGACCTGCTGGGCAATCAGAATGCCCTCGAGCTTCGGCTTGCCCTTGAGCTTCTTTACCCGTGCCGTGATGTCGTTGAACGCCTTCTTCACGTCAGCCGCGCTGTTGAGGTTCAGCACCACACCACCGATATCCGACTTGTGCAGGATGTCGGCGCTGACCACCTTTGCCACCACCGGGAAGCCGATCTTCTTGGCGATCTTCACAGCTTCCGCCGCGGTTTGCGCGATCTCTTCCTGCGAAACCGGAATGCCGTAAGCCCTAAGCAGCCTCTTCGACGCGACCTCGTCGAGCGCCGCGGCGCCGTTGGCGCTCTTGAGCATCTTTTCCATCATCGCGCGGGCGGAAGCCTTTGAGCTCGACTTGATATCCGGCACTTCCTTGCGCAACTGCGCATAGTCGATCAGCGACTTGATCGCGCCCACCGCGCGGTCCAGCCCCTGCATGACCGCGATGTTCGGCAGCGATTTGCGCAGGCCCTTGGTGAATTCGGTAAATCCAATCGACATCGCGCTGATATAGACCACGGGCTTGGAGGCCGCTGCGGCCATGTCGTTGACGATGCGCAGGTTGCGTTCGCGCAACTCGTGCGGCGCCTTCGGCAATTCAGCGTCGATGATGACTATATCGGTGTCGGGATCGTCGATCATGATCTTGATCGAATTCATGTACACGGAGGGATCGACCACGGCGGCAAAGCCGGCGTCGAGCGGATTGCCGACGATGCTGCCGGGGCCGAGCATTTTTGCCAGTTGCCCGCTGGCGTTGGCACTGAGCGGCGCGAAGTTCAGGCCGGCCGAATGGAACGCATCTATCAGCAGGCCGCGCTTGCCGCCGGACAGCGATACGGCGGCGAGGCGATTGTTCTTCGGCGGCTCGGCATGCACGAAGCATTCGGTGGTCTCGATCAGTTCGTCGAGCCCACGCACGCGGATCACGCCTTCGCGGGTCGAGATCGCGTCAAAAGTTTCGATCGAGCCAGCGAGCGCGCCGGTATGCGCCATCGCGGCGGCGCGGCCACCTTCGGAGGTACCGAGCTTGAGCGCGATCACGGGCTTTCCGGCCTTGCGCGCGGCCTTGCAGGCGTCGCGGAACACCTTGGTGTTCCGTACGCCTTCGAGATAGACGACGATGACACGTACGCTCGGATCGGCGGCGAAATAGGCCATCAGGTCGGGCGTCTCGAGGCCGGTCTCGTTGCCGGTCGTGACCATGTAGCCGACGCCGACGCCGCGATCTTCCAGCGCCTGGCGGATCGCCATCACGATCGCGCCGGATTGCCCGGCAACCGCCACCGGGCCGGCTTCCATGGTCACGATGCGGTCGTCGATATTGGTGAACAGCTTTTCGCCGGCGCTCAGGTTGCCGAGGCAGTTCGGACCGGTGACGGCAAGGCCGGTTTCCTTGACGGCCTGCTTCAGTTCCTCCGCCAGCCGCTGGCTATCGTCGTCCTGCAACTCGCTGAAGCCCGAGGTGACGATGGTGGCGGAGCGGGCGCCGGCCGCGGCGGCGTCGCGGATCACCTGTACGGCAAAACGCGCCGGCACCAGCACCACGACATGGTCGGGCTTTTCGGGCAAGCTGGCGAAATCCTTGTAGCAAGGCACGCCCCAGATCGTTTCGCGCTTGGCGTTGACCGGAAACAGCCCGCCTTCGTACTGGTACTTGATCAGGTTGTTCCAGATGCGCTCGGCATAGTTGCCGGGCTTGTCGGTGGCGCCGACCAGGACGATATTACGCGGGTGCAGCATCGCATGGATGCCTTTGACGATGTCGCTGGCGTCAGGCGAGGGCGCCCATTTTTCGTTTCCTTGCGACGCGGTGCTTGCCTGAACTGCCATGGACTTCCCTTACCCGTTGTTTCCTTTGGCCGTGGCGATCGAGGTGGTCGCCGCGCCATGATTTTCATTTGTTGAAGCCTTTTTATTGAGACTTGGTGAGGGTGGCAACACGCGTTGGACGGGCAGCGCCATTCGCCCTGCGCACGATATCCCGGCGTGCGGAGAATTCAGTACGCGTACGGCATTGACAGGCCCGCGAAATCAGGAGCCGGGTTCGATCATGGTGGCATGCAGCAGATAGCGGTCCGGGCCCGGTGTCAGCGCGTCGAACGGCCAACACGTCGACAACACCAGTTGATGTCCGCGGGCGAGGGGATCGATGCCGGAAGCGTCAAAGCGCGCGACGGAAGTTGCGTCCGCCCGATAACGGAACGTCCGACCGTCGCTTCTGGTGATATCGATCTCGTCGCCGACTGCGACATTTTTCAGGAAGGCAAAGTGCGTATCGCGGTGTGCGGAATAGACCGCGACGCCCCGTTCGCCGGCATTGGGCGTCAGTTCGACATGGCCGGGGCCGAAGGCGAGCGCCTGGCCGCTGCTTCCCGACAGTACGATGGTGCGGGCATGAATCCGCTTCACCTCGATCCGCGCCACCGGCCAGGTATCCGCCCATGACCACGGTTTTGTGGGGTGTCCGGTAGCAACGGTGGTGTTGAAGGCGCGCTCCAGCAGCACCTGGGCAAGCAGCGCCTTGGCGTGGATGTAGGCGCCCTGGCCGAACAGGATCAGACCGGCGAGGGCGAGGAGGAGAGGGAGGAAGCGGGGCATGCGAATGCTCATTGAAGTGCTCCGTCATTCCGGGGCGATGCGAAGCATCGAACCCGGAATCTCGAGATTCCGGGTCTGGTCCTTCGGACCATCCCGGAATGACACCGAGAATAAAACCTCACGCGCGCGGCGTTGGGGGACGGGCAGGCCGCGCGCGCTTTTCAGGAGGAGGTTGGGGCGCCTCCTCCATCGCGTGACGTCAGCGCATGAACAGCTGACGCCGGTTGTAGACGAACAGCATCAGGCTGAGCATCAGCAGGATCGAGCCGGCGATCAGTTTCAGTTCGGCATCGGTTGCCGTCTTCGGCAGCGTGACCGTGGCGGGCTGCACGACCGGAGGCTGGGCACGCTTCAGTGTTGCGACCTGAACCCTCGCGTCGCCATTGTCGGCGCGTCGCTCCGTCGGCGTTGCCGGAAGCTGCGGGCGTTCGCCGAACAGTTTTGCGAAATCCCAGCCGGCGGGCAGGTTGATCGGCAGTTCCGAAACCTTCAGCGGTTCGCCAGTCGGGCGGCTCGGCGTTTGGTCGACCGCAACCAGGCTGGTCAGCCGCGTCACCAGTTGATGCTGCAGTGCCAGCGCGAGGATGGCCTTGTCGGCGTCTTCGGGCTTCAGCTGCTGCGTGGTGCGTGCGACCTCGGCATCCGCAATCTTGCGGCGAGCCCATAGTTTGGACAGGCCCTTGCCTTCGGCGGCATTCGCCAGCGGAAGGGTGACGACCCAGGGACGGTCGCCGATGCGGCCCGTGATCTCGACCGAGCCGGCGAGCTTGTCGAGCTTGGCCGCGAGCACCAGCGGCTCGTCGCGATAGACGTCGGGGATCGCCGCCGGCGTGATGTCGCCTGAGGCCTCGGAGAATTTTGCGGTGAGATTGGTCACCGCGGGGTTTTCCAGCTTGGCGAACAGGCCGCGCATCCGCTCCTCGACCTGCTCGACCGAGCCGATATGGGTGAAGGTGCCGCGGCCGAGTTCGGCGGCGCGCGTCATCAGATAGGTGTTCGGCGCCGAGCCGATGCCGACCATGAAGATACGCGAACGGCCGCGCAGCGCGTTGATGGTTTCGAACAATTGCTGCTCGTTGCCGATGGCGCCGTCGGTCAGGAACACGACCTGACGGACATAGTTGGCGTCGCCGCTGTTGTCGGACAGCGCCGCGCGCATCGCCGGCACCATCTCGGTGCCGCCATTGGCCTGCAGCGCGCCGACAAACGAGGTCGCCTGGCCGAGATGCTCGCGATCGGCCGGTACCGGCGCCGGGAACAGCACGTCCATGGTGTGATCGAACCGGATCACGTTGAAGCGGTCGCTGGGCTGCAGGCGACCGAGCGCGTAGATGAGACTGGCCTTGGCCTGGATGATCGAGACGCCGCCCATCGAGCCGGAATTGTCGATCACGAAGATCACCTCGCGCGGCAGCGGCTTTTGCTGGGCCCGCTCGACCGTCGGCGGCGTGACGAAGGCGAGCAGGTAATCGGCGTCGCCGACATGTTCGCGGAACAGGCCGACCGACGGCGCTTTCTCGGCCGCGGGCTTCCAGCTCAGTTCGAAATCGCGATCGGCCGGCACCGCGCCTTCAGCGAGGCGGACGATGCTGGTGCTGGCGTCGGCCTTTTCGGTTTTGATCGGGTGGTGGTGGCTCTTGACCTCGCCGAGCGGAAAGCCGGCCTGGAGGTGAACGGTAATGGTGGTCGGGTTGACGGGCGCGTTGGTCGCGGGGTCGAGCACTTCGGACGAAATGCGTTCGCGGTCCGGAACGGAATCGGATTTCACCGCGCCCCAGCCGCCGCCGTCGGGCCGGAAGTCGACGCTCTGCACCACGGGTGCCGGATTGTAGCGCGGGCCGACCACCATCGGCACCCGCAGCGAGAACTCGTTGCCGGATTGCTGCACCGGTTCCTGATATTCGATCTGCACCAGCACGGTCTCGCCGGGGCCGATATTGGCGACGGAATTGGTGAAGATGTTCGGCCGCTCCTGTTCGGTCAGCGCCGCCTTCTGGCCGTTCTGCTTGGCCTGTTCGTAGATGGCCTTGGCCTGTTGCCGCTCCTTGATGTCGCCGACCACGACGCGGTCGCCGATCACCATCTTCAGCGTATCGACCGCGCCGCCCGACGGCAGCGGATAGACGTAGACAGCCTCAACCCAGTTTTGCGTCGGGTTGCGAAAGATCTGCGTGACGCGGGCGCGCACCGTCGGCCCCGATACGGTGAGATCGACGTCGATGCCGAGCCGCGAGGCGTCGGCGTAACCGTCCTCGGTCTTCAGCAGCAGTGAGCCGGAGCGGGCGTCGCCCGCCTTGAGGAGAGCCGTCGGCTGGCCGGCCGCCGACCACACCGGCTCGAAGCTCAAAAATAATGCCGCGAACCCGACCAGGATCACGGCAAGTCCTTGCATCACAAAGAACAGCACCACCCTCATCAGATCAGGCACACCGGTGCTGCTGTCGGTTTCGGTCTCATCGCATGTCGTCATGTCGCTCACTCCCAAACGGCGATTTCGCCGCTTGAAAGCGTGCGGAATGCCGCGCTCTGGCGCGAGCGGAATGATCGGCCTTGTTCAGCCGCGGGCCAGCCCGGCGCGCCGCGGCCGCGGCCGATTTGTGCGGGTTTGTGATGGATTGTGCGTCTGGTACACTGAGCTCGACCGAACAGGGGTGACGATGCCGACGCCGGACAAGCAGCTTTCCGCCGAGCAAAGCCGGCAGATTGCGGACACGATTCGCGAGGAGATTGCCCGCCGCCGCATCTCGCGGCAGTCTCTGGCCGAGCTTGCAAAACTCAGTCTGTCGACGCTCGAGAAGGTGCTAGGTGGACGCCGTCCGTTCACGCTCGCAACCACGGTACGGCTCGAACAGGCGCTCGGCGTTTCCCTGCGCACGACGCCGGAGGCGCCGGCACCATCTCTCGCCGTCAACGGCGAGGTCGCATCGGATGGACTAGGCGCCTATTCGCGCCGCGCGGTCGCCTGGATCGAAGGAACCTATGTGACGATCCGTCCGTCGTTCGGCGACAAGGATGCGATCTTCGCCTACCTCACCGAAATCAGCTGGGACGCCGCCGCATCGTGTCTCGTGTTCCACGAGAGCGAACGGCAGGATGCGGCCTACACCCAGTATGGCGAGGTGGCGGTGCCGAACCAGTCGGGTCACATCTATCTCGTCACCAACCGGCACGGCCAGCATCGTCTGATCACGGTCGCGCGGCTCCCCATCTCCGGCGAGATGTTCGGTATCATCACGACATTGCTGGCGGGGCGCGGCTCGCTGCTGACGCCGATCGCTGCCCCGATTGCGTATTTGCCGGCCAATATGATGCCAAATCCGACATTTGGACGGATTTCGCCCGATAATGCCAATTATTCGGCCTATCGCACCCATTTGCGACGGACCCTGGACGAGCCGTTTGCGATGTTTTTGCCGGGGTAGTGCCCTCACCCTTGCTTTTTCGCTGGAATAGACTATATCAGCGTCATTCGAATTACCGCTCTGCCTTGTTGACCGCGCCGAAATCGGCTCCATTCCCAAGACATCGATGAAATCGGATCAAGCCTGCACGGAGGTCGTGTAGGCAAAGCGCATTAGCGCATCTTGGAGATAGTTACATGGCTACCGGAACAGTTAAGTGGTTCAACGCGACCAAGGGCTTCGGCTTCATCCAGCCCGACGACGGCGGAACCGACGTATTCGTCCACATCAGCGCCGTGGAACGTGCAGGTCTGAGCTCGCTCAATGAAGGCCAAAAGCTTTCATATGAAGCGAAGGTCGACAGCATGCGCGGCAAAACCAGCGCGGAAAACCTCCGCGTCGGTTAAGGCGATCGATCACGGAGACCCACGGATGTACTGGGATCCTTCGATCGACTTCTGAATAGAAAAGCCCGCTGGCGATGCCAGCGGGCTTTTTGCTTTTAGCCACCCGTCTCGGCGCTGATGATGTCGCCGAACAGATCCCACTGGCCGCCCTTGAACCGCATGATCTTGAGCTGTTCGATCGGGGCGAAGTCGGTGGCCGAGGTGTTGACCTTGATGCCGGGGATCAGCGTATCCGGCGCAAAATCCTTCAGGCTCGCGGCCTGCTTCATCACGTTCTCCCGGGTCAGGTTGTCACCGGCCTGCTTCAGCACCTGCACCATGGTCTGCGCCGCGGCGTAGCCATAGACCAGGTTGGAGTCGGAGACGTTGGCGCCCGGCATGTACTTGTCGATGAAGGTCATGAACTTCTTCATGCCCTCGTCGTCCTTCCACTGCGGATCGGACGCATCCTTCAGATAGCTGGCCGACAGCACGCCTTCGGAAGCTTCAAGCCCGGCGGGCTTCATCACCGCGCCGATCGAGATCGACACGTCGGTCATCAGGTGCATCGGCTTCCATTCCAGCTCGGCCATCTTCTTGATCGCCTGTGCAGCGAATTTCGGCGTCGAGATGTTGACGAAGACGTCGGCGCCGGTGCCCTTCAGCTTGACGATGTGGGAATCGATCGACGGCTCGGTGGTCTCGTAGCTTTCCTCGGCGACGATGATGCTCGAGGCCTTGTCGCCGAACACGTCCTTCAATCCGGCGACATAATCCTTGCCGAAATCGTCATTGGCGTAGAACACCGCGACCTTGCCGTCGGGCTTGTTCTTCAGGATGTACTTCGCAAAGATCCGGGCCTCGACGCGGTAGCTCGGCTGAAAGCCCATGGTCCAGGGAAAGTCCTTCGGGTCGTTCCACTTGCTGGCGCCGGTGGCGAGGAACAGCTGCGGGATCTTCTTGGCGTTGTGGTACTTCTGAACCGCGGTCTGGGTCGGGGTGCCCAGCGCGTTGAACACCAGGAAAACCTCGTCGCTTTCGATCAATTTACGGATCTGCTCCACCGTCTTCGGCGGGCTGTAGCCGTCGTCATAGGAGATCCAGTTGATCTTGCGGCCGTTGACGCCGCCCTGGTCGTTGATCATCTTGAAATAGGCTTCCTCGGTCTTGCCGATGACGCCGTAGGCCGAAGCCGGGCCGCTATAGGCCTCGACATTGCCGATCTTGATTTCGGTGTCGGAGGCGCCGGTATCGTATTTCTTCTGTGCCAGCGCGCTTTGCGTGGTCAGCAGCGACAGTGCCGCGGCTGCGGCAAGCCAAGACAGTTTCTTGTTCTTCAGTTTCTTGTTCTTCATCGAAATTTTCTTCCCTGGTTTCTTTGTGTTGAGAGGCATTAACGAAATCGCGGCGGTGCTCTTATTAAATCGGCGGTCAGGAGGCGATCGCCTTCGCCGTATCGGTGGCTTTGGGCGCGCCGAACTTGTTGCGCAGCGTCGGTTTGTGGATCTTTCCGGTCGCATTGCGCGGCAGGGCCTCCACGAACTCGATCAGGCGCGGGCATTTGAACCGCGCCAGATTGGCGGCACAATGCGCATGAATTTCCTCGGCGGCAAGGGTATGCCCGGGCCGGATAGCCACGATCGCCATGCCGACCTCGCCCCACTGCTCGTTCGGGATGCCGATGACCGCGGCTTCGGCAACTGCCGGAATTTGATGCAGCACGCTTTCGACCTCGGCCGGGTAGACGTTCTCGCCGCCCGAAATGTACATGTCCTTCCAGCGGTCGACGATGAAGTAGAAGCCCTCCGCGTCGACCCGCGTGGCGTCGCCGGTGTGCAGCCAGCCGTCGGTGAAGGATGACGCGTTGGCGTCCGGCCGGTTCCAGTAGCCGGGCGTGACGTTCGGGCCGCGTACCCAGAGTTCGCCGAGCTCGTCGATGCCGGCGTCCGAGCCGTCGGGGCGAACGATTCTTACCTCCGTGTGCATCACCGGCTTGCCGGACGAGCCGGCCTTGCGCACCGCGTCCTCCTTGTCGAGCGTCAACACGGCCGGGCTGGTCTCGGTCATGCCGTAACCCTGCTGCAGGGCGACGCCGCGCTCCTCCCACACCTTCAACAGCGGCACCGGCATCGGCGCGCCGCCGACGCCGCCGATCACCAGCCGGCTGAAATCGGCGGTCGCGAACGAAGGATGCTGCGCCATGAACTGGTAGATCGAGGGCACGCCGAAGAACTGATTGATGCCGACTGACACATCGCTGATCAGTTGCAGCGCCACGCCGGGATCGAACGTGCGCATGATCAGCACGGTGCCGCCGGAATGCAGCACCGGATTGGTGTAGCAATTCAGCCCGCCGGTGTGAAACAGCGGCAGCACCGTGAGCAGCACCGTCGACGGCGAGATATAGGCGGGGCCGCCGAGATTGACGCAATTCCAGAACGTCATGCCGTGAGTGATGATCGCGCCCTTGGGCTGGCCGGTGGTGCCCGAGGTGTACATGATGGTCGAGATGTCATCGAGCGTGACGGTCTCAGGGTTTTCGAGCGGCTTCGACGCCGCGATCGCGGCCTCGTAGGAGCCGCCGGGCCCGAGCAGCAGCGCCGACGCGACGTTGCAGAGCTTGGCGACGGTGAGGGCTGTTTCCGCCAAATCCGTATCGTGGACCATCACCTTGGGCGAGGCATCGCCGACGATGAACTGCAATTCCGGCACGGTGAGGCGGTTGTTCAGCGGTAGGAACACGGCGCCGATCCGGAAGCAGGCGAACTGCACCTCCAGCGTATCGGTCGTATTCAGCGCCAGCACCGCGACCCGGTCGCCGCGCTCCACCTTCAGCGCGTCGCGCAGATGGCCGGCGAGCCGCGCGATGCGCCTGTCGAATTCTGTATAGGACAGGCGGCGCTGGCTGGCGAGGTCGATGACCGCGGTCTTGTCCGGCGTGCGGCGGCCGAAATGGGCGATCCAGTCGTAATAGCGAACGGACAAGATTTCCTCCTGATGTTCAGCGGTCTGGCACCGCCCGATCCTTAACTGATCCTATCCCATATTGCCGGATGGAGCGGCCGAATTGGAAACCTGTCTTGCGTTGAGTGGTTGTGCCGGGGACGGGTCAACGTCATTCCGGGATGGTCCGAAGGACCAGACCCGGAATCTCGAGATTCTCGGATGTGCAATTGCACATCCTAGTTCGATGCTTCGCATCGCCCCGGAATGACGGCGCATCGATACGACTCCGCATTCTCGCGGCGCAATGCGCCCGGAGCTTTGCAAGGAAACCTTACCCCCTCCAATGAGAGGGCGCAGGGAAGACCGGGTGCGCGCCGCACCCGCGGTCTCGCGTGCAATGTGCATCAAAAAAATGCGCACACGAGCATACAGGTTTGGCGGAAGCCTCCGGCCTTCCCTGCGCAATGGCTTTACGGCTTATACGAGTTCGCCCCGGTGACCGGCTTTCTTGCCACCGTCATCCCTGAGGAGCGTTTGCTCCTCCTGAACTTGACGCCAGCACCGGGGCGTCAGGCCCACACGACTTCGCCGTACGCTCTTGCCACGCTCGTCATCGTGACCTTCGCGTCCACCGCATCCCATCCCGCGTCTGTGACGATCGCGAAACGCCCTCCGAGTGGAACGGGACGGGGGAGGTGTAAGGTTGATTTGGGGTCGCGGTCAAGAGCAATTTCGGAAAATCAGAAATTGAAGGGCCGCCGCTCAGGCGCAGATCGGCCGTGCGCGGCCTGACTTCCGAAGTGGATCCAGAGCAGTCCTGATTGCTTCGAATGTCGGCTTCCAATCGTGTCCGATCAAGGCGAAGTGCGGGCAGGCCGCCGAACCTCTACGTTCTCGCCCACTTCAATAACCATTAGGTCCTCGCCCACCTCCAGCGGCCCGGAGTAAGTCCTTCGCGTTGGCGGAATCAGATCCTGCTCGGTCGCGGTCGGCAGCACAATGTGCGAATACACGGCCAATTTAGGCTTTGTCCGCGAAAACACCTGGCCCGCCTCCTCGGCAGTCGTGTGATGGACAATAATGCTTTGAGCCCGCTCCGGGGATAAGCCCGCCCGCTGGAGGGTTTCGGGCGCGGCCACGTTGTGAACCAACACGTCCACGCCCTGGGAGTATCGGATGAGATTTTCTGAGATACGCGTATCCCCGGACAGCACGACCGAGCGCCCCGCATGATCGATCCTGTAGCCGAATGCCGGTTTCACCGGCGTGTGGTCCACCTCAAACGCAGTTATCTTCACGCCCTCCTTCTCGTAGACCACTCCTTCACCGATATCTTCGGCGAGCAAGACGGCACCGTCCGGCGAAATTTGATCGCCGTAAGGCCGAATACGGATGTCGTAATCGTACGCTTGCTCAAGGTATGACATCATTTTTTTGGTTCCTCTTGGGCCCCATACCTGGAGCGGAACATCCCGTCGAGAAACAAGCCACCCGGTCAACCACAAGTCTGGAAATCCGACCACGTGATCCGAGTGCAAGTGCGTGAGGAATACACCACTCACGTCCTGCCAACGGATGCCGATCTGGCGGAGGCGTTGCAGCGCACCGCGGCCTGCGTCAAAGAGAAATTTCTGTCCGCCAGCTTCCACCAGGGTACTTGGCCCGAAGCGATTCATCACCGGCGGTGGATTACCGGTACCCAGGAGCGTCACCTTGATCCCTTGCGCCTGCATGGCCACCGGGAGAAGGGCGCTGATAAATAATGCAGTAGCAACCACTCTGCAGCAAATGGTGGAGACCATGATGATCGGTCCTGCCTGGTTTCGAATCCAACGTTCGAGTCACACCTCCTCACTTGAGGCGTTGGTCACGCATGGTGGTCCTCTCTCCGCCGAACCTTCGACAGGTCCGGCGTTCAGCCAACAGACATCCAGCAAGCCGCAAGCCTGTTCGATCGTGACATGCGGACTATGCGCCGTGGAGACATACATATCCAATTCTGATATGTGATCGTTGCATAACTGTTTTGATAGGTCCGTGCCATGAAGTGGGTCGATCGCGTCGGACGTCATCTCAAGCTGCGAGACCTGCATATTCTGCTCGCGGTGGTGCAGCGGGGCAGCATGGCAAAGGCTGCGGCCGAACTCGCGATATCGCAGCCCGCGGTATCGAAAGCGATCGCGGACATGGAGCATATGTTCGGGCTCCGCCTGCTCGACCGGAGTCGCAGCGGCATAGAGCCGACAGCCTACGGCCGCGCCCTCGTCATGCGCGGCCAAGCGATTTTCGACGAGCTCAAACACGGCGTCGAGGAACTCGCAGTTCTCTCCGACCCGAGCGTCGGAGACCTGCGTATCGGCAGCACCGAGAGCGTCGCGGCCGGCTTTTTGCCTGCTGTCATCAAACGTTTCTCGCTCGAGCAGCCGCGTGTCAGACTCGACGTCGCGCAAACTGTGATGAGCAAGCTACATTATCGCGAGTTGCGCGAGCGCAGCATCGATCTGCTGATCGGCCGTATTCCGGCGCCGTTCGACGAGGACGACCTCGAGGCGGAAGTTGTGTACAATGATGACACCGTGGTGATTGCGGGCCGGCAGAGCAAATGGGCGAAGTCGCGCAAGCTCAAGCTCGCCGACCTCGCCGGTGAACGCTGGATACTGCCGCCGCGGGATACGATGCATGGCGCAGGCGTACCAAAAGTATTTCGCGACAGCGGCTCCGAAATGCCACCTGCGCCCATCACGACCCTTTCAATTCATTTATGCCTCCGGCTGGTGGCGGGCGCACAATTTGTGACGATGCTTCCAGCCTCGGTACTGGGCTTCGGCAACAGAGACGAATCTCTCAAAGTCCTTCCAATCAACATTCCCGTGCGGCGGCGGCCTGTCGCAATCGTAACCCTCAAGAATCGTACGCGCAGCCCGGCAGCAAAGCTTTTCATTGAATGCGTCCATCGGACGGCGAGAGAGGACGCGAAGGCGCCGTAGCGCGTACACAGCGAGAAGCAGGCTAATCCAAGCGGGAGATGCTGAGGAGGAATGGCGCTTTGGGTCACGGCGAGTTGGCTGTCGCGAAACTCAACGATATAGCCGTCCTTGATCGGACGGTAGTCGGTCGGTGAGGTGTTGAGGGTGATGCCGGCCTGCCCCGTTGACGAATGCACGAATGCCACGACCAGCATCGTCGTATCGCCGAAAACATACGCCTGGGTTCAGGCCTTGCAGGCTCAAGATTTGGAGATGCCCGCGATCAGCGCCTTGTCAAAACCTTCGGGGTCCGTCATTTGCGGCGCGTGGCCGAATTCGGGAAACTCGATGAGCTTCGCGCCGGGAATGGCCTTGGCGGCGGCTTTGCCCAGTTCGGGATAATTTCCAAGCTTCGGCCGAAGCTCCGGAGGTGCGAAATCCTTGGCAATGGCCGTGGTGTCTTTCTGGCCGATCATGAGCAAGGTCGGCACCGAGATTTCCGGAAACCGGTACAGCACGGGTTGGGTCATGATCATGTCGTAGATCAGCGCCGAATCCCAGGCGACGGCTTCCTTGCCCGGACCTTTGTTGAGGCCGGCGAGCATCTGGACCGCGCGTTCGTAGCGATCCTCCCATTTGCCCGCATAGTAGGTCGATTTCTCGTAGGCACGGATTCCATCGGCATTGGTCTTCAGCTCACGCGCGTACCATTGGTCGACCGAGATCGGAGGCACGCCCTTAGCGGACCAGTCCTCGAGCCCGACGGGGTTGACCATCACGAGGTGGCTGACGTCCTGCGGATAGATCAGCGAATAATGTGCCGCCAGCATGCCTCCGGTCGAATGACCGATCACAACCGGCTTTTCGATGCCGAGGCTGGCCAGCAGTTCATGGGTGTTGCCGGCAAGCTGCTTGAAGGTGAACTGGTAAGCGGCGGGCTTGCTCGACTTGCAGAAGCCGATCTGATCCGGCGCGATCACACGATAGCCGGCCGCGACCAGGTCCTTGATGGTCGGCTCCCAGGTGGCGGCGCAAAAATTCTTTCCGTGCAACAGCACCGCCGTCTGTCCGTTCGGGCGGTCCGGCTTGACGTCGAGATAGGCCATCTGCAGCGACTGCCGCTGCGACGTGAAAGCAAAGTGCTGAAGTGGATACGGATAGTCGAACCCTTCTAGTTCCGGCCCGTAGGCCGGTGTTGCGTCGGTCGGCTGCTGGGCCGCCAGAGGTCCCACGACCATAGCCGCTGAAAGCGCTACGCCGACGAAGGTCGTCCGTATCCGGAATTTCATGGTTTTTCCCGCAAATCGTTGGGAGATTTCGAACTCTCTCCCTTGCTGACTATCGCCAAGCGGGCTGCGCCGATAGTCAAAATCCCTTGATGCACCGGATCGGCCGGCGCCATGCAACGGGCCGCCGGGCGCACTGTGCGCAAGATCGTTGTTCCGACGTCAAAACTGCTCGGCGTGCAACAAAGCGGAAGTGCGCTCCGGCTCACTTTCGGACGTCGAAAGCCTGCATCGGTGCGACGTCTGTTTATGCTCGATGAGGTGACAAAATCGGTCCGCGTGCGCAGGTCAGAAAGGTGCCAAAAAGCGGAACTCGCACCTAACGACTTCGGCGGCCCCAGCGCGAAAGCGTTTCGTAAATAGCCCCAGCAAACGCTGCAAGGCCAAGGATTATTAGAAGGACGTTTCCACCAAACTCATACGCGAATAGGTATGGGTCGGCTGCATAAGCCACCGTGCGATGGAAGCCACGGTGCAACGCTATTTGTCCGGTCTCATGCCATTCATATAGAGCCTGCCCACCTACAGAAATGAAAGCGATGCCCATCGCGGCCAGCCCTAAGTTGTACCAACGCTCTTTCATCTGCGAGACTGTTGTCTGAACCTATTGCCGCTTAATGAATGGGCGCTTCAGAAATGTCCGCTAACCGAATGCGCGGCGCAAGCTAATGGCACACCATAGGCCGCACATCATAACAATGATGCGGAGGGCTTGCTGGTAGCTCTTGGGAATGCGCAACAGATTTACGGCAAGCATAGCAACAATTGTTCCCGTGAATGTCAAAGCGATAGCCAAATCAGCGTGTCCTTTGTGAGCTCGATGGCGGGGACTGTATCGCGCTCGGAACAAGTAAGCATAAATCGATTTGCTACATCTGGTTGCGTCGTATTAATAGTTGGTTTGGAATTTCTCACTGCAATAGGGCTTTAGCATTGAATAGACGCTCATCGTTTCTATTGCTTCAGCAGGCACGCCGTGGAGATTTTTGCAGGCATCTTCTACCTTTTCGGCCTTATCTTTGGATGGCCGATACGTGCGTTCCGCCGATGGTTGGATCGACAGCCAGATCGCAACCCGTCTCAAATATCTACATTGCACAAGGTTGGCCGGTTAGCGTTAGCCGCGAGTTTGACGCTTGCTATTTTGATCCCACTGGGATGGCTACTTTTTAGATGACCTAATCCCGTGGACGGTACGGCCCTTTGAGTCAAGAGCTGGCCGGGCCGCCTTGAAGTCCGACTTCGGCAATACCTGTGGGCGCCTTAAATTGAGGCCGTCATGCCCGGCCTTGTCCGGGCATCCACGTCTTTTCTTGGCCCGATGCAGCTAAGACGTGGATGCCCGGGACAAGCCCGGGCATGACGAGCAAGGAGGCCCGACTATGATGCGTTGCTTTCACGCCAGCCTCGTCACGACCCGCCGTGCAGCAATTCGCTGATCACGGCGAGCTGGCTGTCGCGAAACTCGACCATGTAGCCGTCCTTGATCGGGCGGTAGTCGGTCGGCGAAGTGTTGAGGGTAATGCCGGGCAGCAGCATCGACAGCGGGACGCCTTTGAGGTTGGCGGCCTGGGCCATGATGTTGGCGCGGCTCAGATCGTTCTTGCACTGCTCCAGCACCACGACCAGCGCTTGCGCCACCATGTAGCCGTAGCCGGCGGCGAAGTTCGCCGGATCGACATTGGGCAGCCGCGCCTTCATGAAATCGCCGTAGGCGACGAGGCCAGGATCCTTGGAGTCGGGCAGATAAGGTTTCAGCGAAACCACCGACATGATGCCGTGAGACGCATCGAGCCCGGCCGGCACCATCACGGTGTCCTTGTTGGCGCAGCCCGAGGCGATGAAGCGCATCGGCCGCCAGCCGGTTTCATAGGCCTTGCGGATCGCCTGCGCGCAGGCGCGCGGGGTCACGCTGTAGATCAGGAAGACGTCGGCCTTGGTGTTGGCGAGCGTCAGGATCTGCGAGTCCACCGTAGGATCGGCGACCTCGAAGCTCGAGGCCATCGCGATCGCGTTGTCGGCGTCGGCGCCGAGTGCTTCCTTGACGCCGCGCAGATAGTCCTTACCGGCATCGTCGTTCTGGTAGAGGATCGCAAAGCGCGCATTGGGATTTTTGGCGCGCGCAAAGCGCACCTCGATGCCGGCTTCCTCGACATAGTTGGGCGCCCACGGCAGCGCCATCAGCCAGGGCTGCGTCGCCGGCTCGTTCCATTTCGAGGCGGAGGAGATCAGGAACAAATGCGGCACCTTGGCGCCGTTGAGATATTTGGCGGTCGCCGAGCTGGGCGCGGTGCCCATGGTTCCGAACATGAAAGCGACGTTGTCGTTCTCGACCAGCCGGCGGGTGGCCTCGACCGTCTTCGGCGGCGAGAAGCCGTCGTCGAGCGAGATCATGTTGAGCTTGCGGCCGTTGACGCCGCCCTTTTCGTTGATCATGTCGAAATAGGCGGCAAACACCTTGCCGGTGACGCTGAGCGCCGACGCCGGCCCGCTATACGGCATGATATTGCCGAACTTGATTTCGGTATCGGTGATGCCGGGCTGCTGGGCCGAGGCCGCCGTCCCGGCCGCAAGCGACAGCGTGACTGACAAAACGGCGGCGGGGACGAACTGGCTCGATCGGATCATGCTTCATCCTCCCCGGTGAACGACCGTATGTGCTATTTTGTCTTTTTGGAAGGCTAGGCAGGCCACAGGTGATTGTCCAGCCGCTGAACGCAAGTTTGCGCGGGCCAAATCAGGGCAACCTGACCTTTATATTGGAGCATGATCTCCGCGCAAACGCCCCCCGGCGTTTGTCGCGAGGGAAAACCGGTACCTACTTTTCCGGATCATGCTCGGGAGGAAATCATGCTGGAACGAAGCCGGGTACAAAACCCCTTCTACACGCCGGAGCACGAAGCGTTTCGCGACGTGATGCGCCGCTTTGTTTCGCGCGAGATCGAGCCCTATGCCCATGAATGGGATGAGGCCGGCGAGTTTCCGCGCGAACTCTATGCCAAGGCATCCGAGATCGGGCTGTTGGGGCTCGGCTTCCCCGAGGAGTTTGGCGGCGTGCCCGCCGACCAGTTCATGAAGATCGTGGCCTCGCAGGAACTGGCGCGCGCCGGCGCCGGCGGGGTCAGTTCGAGCCTGATGAGCCACACCATCGGTTCGCCCCCGATCGCGCGCGCCGCCCGCCCCGAGGTGAAGGCGCGGGTGCTGCCGGACGTATTGGCCGGCAGGAAAATCTCGGCGCTGGCGATCACCGAGCCGAGCGGCGGCTCCGATGTCGCCAACCTCCGCACCAAGGCGCGGCGCGACGGCGACCATTATGTCGTCAGCGGCGAGAAGACGTTTATCACCTCGGGCATGCGGGCCGATTATCTCACTGTCGCGGTGCGCACCGGCGGCGAGGGGCCGGGCGGGGTCAGCATGCTCTTGATCGAAGGTGATACGCCGGGGTTGTCGCGCACCAAGCTCAAGAAGATGGGCTGGTGGGCGTCGGACACCGCCACCTTGCATTTCGACGAGTGCCGGGTGCCGGTCGAAAACCTGATCGGCGAGGAAGGCCAGGGCTTCAAGATCATCATGCATAACTTCAACAGCGAGCGCATGGGCATGGCGGCGGGCTGCACGGCCTATGCGCGTGTCTGCCTCGAGGAAGCCATTGCCTATGCCAAGGAGCGCAAAACCTTCGGCAAGCCGATTTCGCAGCACCAGGTGATCCGTCACAAGCTGGTCGACATGGCGCAGAAGGTGGCGGCGTCGCAGGCGATGCTGGAAATGCTGGCGTGGCGGCTCGGGCAGGGCGAGAGCCCGGTCGCCGAGATCTGCATGATGAAGAACCAGGCGACCCAGACCATGGCGTTCTGCGCCAGTGAAGCCGTGCAGATTTTCGGCGGCGCCGGCTTCATGCGCGGCGTCAAGGTCGAGCGCATCTACCGCGAGGTCAAGGTCAACGCCATCGGCGGCGGCACCGAGGAGATCATGAAGGATCTCGCGTCAAGGCAGATGGGGTTGTGATACGCGCCGTCGTTCCGGGGCGCGCCGTCAGGCGCGAACCTCAGATGTGCAATCGCACATCGGGGAACCTAGAGATGAGTAAAACAGAGATGAGTAAAACAATGTCGAACTTCTCCGATGTGCAATTGCACATCGTAGTTCGCTCGCTTCGCATCGCCCCGGAATGACGAGAGGACAAAGATGCTCTTCACCGCCGACCACGACGAACCGCGCCGCATCCTGCAGAAATTCATCGCGGCCGGGATCAATCCGTTCGTCGACGAATGGGAGAAGGCGGATATCTTTCCCGCCCATGCGCTGTTCAAGAAGCTCGGCGATCTCGGCTTTCTCGGCCTCAACAAGCCCGTCGAATTCGGCGGTCAGGGGCTCGACTACAGCTATGCGCTGATGATGGCCGAAGAGCTCGGCGCCATCACCTGCGGCGGCGTGCCGATGGCGATCGGGGTGCAGACCGACATGGCGACGCCGGCGCTGGCGCGGTTTGGTTCCGATGAGGTTCGTCGCGAGTTCCTGGCGCCCGCGATCGCGGGCGACATGGTGGCCTGTATCGGCGTGTCGGAGCCGGGCGCCGGCTCCGACGTCGCCTCGATCAAGACCAATGCCCGCTCCGATGGCGATGACTATGTCATCAATGGCGGCAAGATGTGGATCACCAACGGCACGCAGGCCGACTGGATTTGCCTGCTCGCCAATACCAGCGACGGCCAGGTCCATCGCAACAAGTCGCTGATCTGCGTGCCCATGAAGAGCAAGGGCGTCCAGATCGCGCGCAAGCTCGACAAGATGGGCATGCGTTCCTCCGACACCGCGCAAATCTTCTTCGACAACGTCCGGGTGCCGAAGCGCAACCGCATCGGCGAGGAAGGCCAGGGTTTTTCCTACCAGATGGTGCAGTTCCAGGAGGAGCGGCTGTGGGGCGCGGCCGCCTGCCTCAAGGCGCATGAATACATCATCCATGAGACGATCGAATACACCCGCAATCGCAAGGCGTTCGGCAAATCGATCCTCGACAACCAGACCGTCCATTTCAAGCTGGCGGAAATGCAGACCGAAGTCGAGCTGCTGCGCGCGCTGATCTATCGCGCCGCCGAAGCGCTGGTCGCGGGCGAGGACGTCACAAGACTGGCGACGATGGCGAAACTCAAGGCGGGACGTTTGGGCCGGGAACTGACCGATGCCTGTCTGCAGTTCTGGGGCGGCATGGGGTTCATGAACGAAACGCCGGTGAGCCGGGCCTATCGCGACAGCCGCCTGACCTCGATCGGCGGCGGCGCCGACGAGGTGATGCTGACGGTGCTGTGCAAGATGATGGGCACGCTGCCGGGCGCCAAGAAATAGGGCAGGAAAATAAGGAATAAGGACGGTGTGACCATGTTCTACGAACAGAGCCAGAAGATCACCGAGCTGAGGCATCGCCTTGAATCGTTCATGGATCGCCATGTCTATCCGAACGAGGAGCGGTTCTATAAGGAGGCCGAGGATCTGGGGCCGTGGAAGGTTTATCCTGTTGTCGAGGAGTTGAAGCCAAAGGCCCGTGAGGCCGGCCTCTGGAATCTCTTTCTGCCCGAAAGCGAGCGCGGCGCCGGCCTGACCAATCTCGAATATGCGCCGCTGTGCGAGGTGATGGGGCGGTCGCATCTGGCGCCCGAGCTGTTCAACTGCTCGGCGCCCGACACCGGTAACATGGAAGTTCTGGCGCGCTATGGCACCAGGGAGCATCAGGAGCGGTGGCTGAAGCCGCTGCTATCAGGCGAAATCCGGTCCTGCTTTGCCATGACCGAACCGGCCGTTGCCTCCAGCGACGCCACCAATATCGAGAGTTCGATCGTCCGCGACGGCGATGACTACGTCATCAACGGCCGCAAGTGGTACACGACCAATGCCACCGACCCGCGCTGCAAGATCTGCATCTTCATGGGCAAGACCGATCCCGCCAACCCGGATCGCCATCGGCAGCAGTCGATGATCCTGGTGCCGATGGATACATCAGGCGTGACGGTTCTGCGGCCGATTCCCGTTTTCGGATTCTACGGCGTGCCTGACCGGGCGTCGGAAGTCGTATTCAGCAATGTGCGCGTTCCCGCGTCAAACATGCTGCTCGGCGAGGGGCGCGGCTTCGAGATCGCGCAGGGGCGTCTCGGCCCCGGCCGCATTCATCACTGCATGCGGTTGATCGGGCTTGCCGAACGGACGCTGGAGAAGATGTGCGTTCGGACCCGGAGCCGGGTTGCCTTCGGCAAGCCGGTTTCGGAGCAAACGGTGACGCAGGAGCGGATCGCGGAATCGCGCATCATGATCGAGCAGTCGCGGCTCCTGACCCTTCATGCCGCCCACATGATGGATACCGTCGGCAACCGAACCGCAAGGGCCGAGATCGCGATGATCAAGGTGGCGGTGCCGAACATGGCCTGTCAGGTCATCGACTGGGCGATCCAGGCGCATGGCGGCGCCGGCACCAGCAACGATTTCGGACTGGCGGCAGCCTATGCCACGGCGCGTCTGCTTCGTCTGGCCGATGGCCCCGATGAAGTCCATCGCAACCAGATTGCGCGTCTTGAACTGAAAAAGCACAGCAACGGCTGACATGCGCTCCATGGTGCTCGCGCCGCGCCTGTCTTAAACTGACCTGAAATAATTCAAGGGAACGCCTGATGATCACGCTCTATCACTGCGACGGTGCACGCTCGTTTCGTCCGCTCTGGATGCTGGAAGAGCAGGGGCTGCCTTACGAACTCAAAATGCTGCCGTTCCCGCCGCGGGTGTTCGCCAAGGAATACATGGCGATCAATCCGCTCGGTACCATTCCCTTCATGGTCGATGGCGAGACCAAGATGACGGAATCCTCGGGCATCTGCCATTACCTCGGCACCCGGCATGGGCCGACGCCGCTGGTGGTCGGGGTGGATGAGCCGGCCTACGGCGCCTTCCTCAACTGGATGTATTTCAGCGACGCCACGCTGACCTTTCCGCAAACGCTGGTGCTGAGATACAGTCAGCTCGAGCCGGAAGAGCGCCGCAATCCGCAGGTCTCCGGCGATTACGCCAAATGGTTTCTCGGCCGGCTCCGGGCGGTCGAGGCCGCCACAGCCACCGCCGAGACCCTGTGCGCCGGCCGGTTTACCGCCGCCGATATCGCGATCGGCTACGCGCTGCGTTTGGCCGGTAACATCGGGCTCGCCAAGGATTTTGGGCCCAATGTCAGGGCATATTGGGACCGGTTGCAGCAACGCGACGGTTACAAGCGCGCCGTGGCGGCGGAACAAAAGGCCGGTGTCGAACAGGGTGTGAAGGCCAGGGTGCGGCCCTGATGGGTTGCCGTCATTCCGGGGCGATGCGAAGCATCGAACCCGGAATCTCGAGAATCCCCGGGGTGCAATTGCACCCCTGAGGTTCGCTTCGCGCCCCGGAATGACCGTTTTTGTTCGTCTGGTCAGCCCCCCATTTTGCGCTATGGTTGACCCCGTCGCAGCGGCCTAAGAGCCGCGCGAGGAGGATCTGCCATGGACGACATCGGTCACAAGAGCGGTCACAAATCCGGCCACCTGATGCTGATCACCCCGGAACGCGTGTTTTACGCGGGCCTGCTCGGCCGCCCGCGGGCGCGCTGCTCGGGCGCCTTCAATATCTATGTCGCGATCGAGGGCGGGCTGTGGCTCACCACTGCCGACGGCCGTGAGACCTTTTGTGAACTGGCCGCCGTGTTGCCGAACGTCCGGCACACCATCGCCAGCGACTACCGCTCAGTGATCAGTCTCGTGATCGAGCCGGAAAGCGTTCCCCCGGGTGTCTTCGAGGATCTCGTCAAGCGTCTCTCGGGACCCGAGAGCGAACATTTCGCCAACCGGATTCGCGCCGCCCATCGCGCTTTACGCGAGCGCCAGGGCAATGACGATGGCAGCGACGATATCTCCAATGCCGAATTCGATTGCCTGTGCCTCGGCGAGGCGCTGCCGCGACGCGCGCTCGATCCGCGGGTGGCGCGCTCGATCGTGCAGATCGGAAAATTCTGCGGCGAACCGGTGACGGCGGCAAGCTGCGCCGCGGAGGCGGGGCTGTCGCCGTCGCGCTTCCTGCATCTGTTCAAGGAAGAGACCGGAATCTCGTTCCGCTCGTTCCGCGCCTGGAAGCGCGCGCGGCATCTGCTGCACTTCGCCAACCAGGACATCAACCTCGCGCATCTCGCGCAGGATATCGGCTATCCCGACTCGACGCATTTCAGCCACTCGATCCGCCGCTTCTACGGCTTGAAGCCGCGGGCGATCTTTTCCGGCTCGCGCGACCTTGCGATCTATTCGAGCGGTCGCACCGAGGCCGACAATAGCGCATGGACGCAAGAAGCCAGTTGATGCCGGCCGCATGATCGCGAAAGCAATCCAAAGCTTCCGCACATCAAAAGGCTGATCCATGGGCGACAAGGCCGTCATTACCTGCTCGCTGAACGGCGTGCTGACCGATCCGAAACAGCACAACGTGCCTGTCACGCCCGAGCAGATGGCGCGCGAGGCCAAGGCCGCGTTCAACGCCGGCGCCAGCGTCATGCATGTCCATCTGCGCCAGCAGGAGCCGAACAAGGGCCACCTGCCGTCTTGGGACGTCAGCGTGTCAAAAGAGATCCAGCAGGCGATCCGCGAGGCCTGTCCGGGCGTCATCATCAACCACACCACGGGTACGTCGGGGCCGAATTATCAAGGCGCGCTCGATTGTGTGCGCGAGACCAGGCCCGAGATCGCGGCCTGCAACGCCGGCTCGCTGAACTATCTCAAGGTCAAGTCCGACAATACCTGGGCATGGCCGCCGATGATGTTCGATAACGCGGTCGAGAAGGTGCAGGACTATCTCGACGTCATGAAAGTGGCCGGGACGATCCCGGAATTCGAATGCTTCGACGTCGGCATCGTGCGCTGCGTCAACATGTACCGGCAGACCGGGATGTATGCCGGGCCGCTGGAGTATAATTTCGTGATGGGCGTCGCCTCCGGCATGCCGGCCGATCCGGAACTGCTGCCGATCCTGTTGAAGCTGAAGCTACCGGATGCGCGCTGGCAGGTCACCGCGATCGGGCGTGGCGAAATCTGGCCGCTGCACCAGCGCTGCGCTGATTTGGGCGGCCACCTGCGCACCGGCCTCGAAGACACCTTCTATCTCGCCGACGGCACCAAAGTGACCTCGAACGGGCAGTTGATCGAAGCCATCGCCGCCTGTGCCCGGCGCGCCGGCCGCGAGATCGCCAGCCCCGCCGAAGCGCGGCAGATTTTCGGGACCAGGCATTAACGGCACACACCGTCATTCCGGGGCGATGCGAAGCATCGAACCCGGAATCTCGAGGTTCCGGGTTCGTCCTTCGGACGCCCCGGAACGACAAGAGGAGATCATCGGCATGACCAACCTCACCGCAACCGGCGGCGTGCCTGGGCCGGGCCGGATCGGCCGCGTCGCGATCGGCGATTTGCTCAAGCGCGCGGCGGCGCGGTTTCCCGATCGCGTGGCGCTGACCGACGGCGCGCGCCGCGTCACCTTCACCGAGATCGAGCGCGACGCCAACCGCTTCGCCAACTATCTTGTTGGACGCGGGTTGAGGCCGGGCGACAAGATTTCGACGATCTGCAACAACTCGGTCGAATTCGTCAAAGCGCTGTTCGGCATTCACCGCGCCGGCCTGGTCTGGGTGCCCATCAACACCATGCTCGGCCCGGTCGATATGGACTACATCCTCGACCATGCCGAGGTTCGCTTCGCATTGATCGACGATGTCATGCATGCGCAGCCCGACCGCCGCGCCGCGCTGGAAAGGCGCGGCATGCAGATGATCGCGATCGATCTCGCCGGCAACGTCGCAGCGACGGGGCTTGAGAACTTCACCGATCTGATCAAGGACCAGTCCGAGATCGAACCCGAGATCGATTTCGACGACCGCGACCTCGCGATGATCATCTACACCTCGGGCACCACCTCGCGGCCGAAGGGCGCGATGCATTGCCACCTGGCCGTGGTGATGGCCGTGATGAGCAACGCCATCGAGATGAAGCTCGGCCGCGAAGACGGCATCACCGGGCAGTTTCCGCTGTTCCATTGCGCCGGCCATGTGCTGCTGCTGAGCTATCTGTCGGTCGGCGGGCGGATGGCGCTGATGCGCGGTTTCGATCCCGTGGTCTGCATGGAAGCCATCGTCCGCGACAAGCTCACGGTATTCGTCGGGCTGTCGCTGATGTACCAGGCCATCCTCGATCACCCGCGCCGCAAGGAGTTCGACCTCTCGGGCTTGCGGACCTGCATCTACACCATGGCGCCGATGGGCCGTCCGCTGCTGGAGCGCGCGATATCAGACATGTGTCCGAACTTCGTGCTCACCTCGGGTCAGACCGAGATGTATCCGGCCACCACGATGTCGCAACCGGACCGCCAACTCGAACGCTTCGGCAATTACTGGGGTGAATCGCTGATCGTCAACGAGACCGCTATTATGGACGACAACGGCAACCTGCTGCCGCGCGGCGAGGCCGGCGAACTCGTGCATCGCGGGCCGAACGTGATGATGGGCTACTACAAGGACCCGAAGGCGACCGAAGAGGCGCGCAAGTTCGGCTGGCATCATACCGGCGACCTCGCCTTGATCGACGCGCACGGCGAGGTGCTGTTCCTCGACCGCAAGAAGGACATGATCAAGTCCGGCGGTGAGAACGTCGCCTCCGTCAAGATCGAGGAGACGCTGCTGGCCCATCCCGCGGTGCAGAACGCCGCGGTCGTCGGCCTGCCGCATCCGCAATGGGGCGAGGCGGTATCCGCCTTCGTCAAGCTGAAGCCGGGTGCCCAGGCCGATGAAGCCGCGATTGCCGAACATTGCCGCAAGCATCTCGGCGGCTTCCAGGTGCCGAAATTCATTCGCATCCTCGACGAAATGCCGATGACCGCGACCGGGAAATTGCGCAAGGTAGAATTGCGCCAGTCCTTCAGCGAACATTTTACCGGGAAGAGTGCGTGATGATGGTCAACCCTATCAACGTCATTCCGGGGCGGCGCGAAGCGTCGAACTCCGATGTGCAATTGCACATCGGAGAATCTCGAGATTCCGGGTCTGGTCCTTCGGACCATCCCGGAATGACGGAGTGAGATAATTCATGGCTATCCTTGAATCGACGATTGCGACCGGCGGGGCCGCTTACAAGGCCAACCGCGACGGCATGCTGGCGCTGATCGCGCGGATGCGCATGCTGGAGGAGCGAACGCGAGCCGCTTCCGCCGGCGCCAAGGATCGCTTCCACAAGCGCGGCCAGTTGCTGCCGCGCGAGCGCGTGGCGCTGGTGCTCGATCCCGGCACGCCCTTTATCGAACTGTCGACGCTTGCCGGCTACATGTTCGACGTGCCGGACGCGGACAAGAGCGTCCCCGGTGGCGGGTTGATCGCCGGGATCGGCTTCGTCGCCGGCATCCGCTGCATGATCAGCGCCAATGATTCCGGCATCGATGCCGGCGCGCTGCAGCCTTATGGGCTCGACAAGACGATACGGGTGCAGGAACTGGCGCTGGAGAACAAGCTGCCTTACGTGCAACTGGTCGAAAGCGCCGGCGCCAATCTGCTGCGTTACCGCGTCGAGGATTTCGTTCGCGGCGGCAACATTTTTCGCAATTTGGCGCGGCTGTCCGCTGCAGGTCTACCCGTGGTCACCGTGACTCACGGCTCGTCGACGGCAGGCGGCGCCTATCAAACGGGACTGTCCGATTACATCGTGATGGTGCGCGGTCGCACCCGCGCCTTCCTGGCCGGGCCGCCGCTGCTCAAGGCCGCCACCGGCGAGATTGCGACCGAGGAGGAACTCGGCGGTGCCGAGATGCACACCTCGATTTCCGGGCTCGGCGATTATCTCGCCGAAGACGACCGCGACGCGTTGCGCATCGCGCGCGACATCATGGCCAATCTGGAATGGGACCGGCCGAAGCCGACTGAGCCCGCCTGGCGCCCGCCGCGTTACGACCAGGAAGAACTGCTCGGCATCATGGCGATGGACCACAAGCGCCCCGTCGACATGCGGCAGGTGATCGCGCGGATCATCGACGATTCCGACTTTACCGAATTCGGCGCCAATTACGGTCCCGCCACCGTCTGCGGTCACGCCCGTATCGAGGGCCAGGCGATCGGGATCATCACCAACAACGGGCCGCTCGATGTGCCCGGCGCCAACAAGGCAACGCATTTCATCCAGGCCTGCTGCCAGTCGCGCACGCCGATTCTCTACATGAACAACACGACTGGCTACATGGTGGGCAAGGCCTATGAGGAAGCCGGCATGATCAAGCATGGCTCCAAGATGATCCAGGCCGTCACTTCGGCGACAGTGCCGCAGATCACCATCTATTGCGGCGCATCGTTCGGCGCCGGCAATTACGGCATGTGCGGCCGCGGCTTCCATCCGCGCTTCTGCTTCTCCTGGCCCAACGCCAAGACCGCGGTTATGGGCGGCGAACAGGCGGCCGAAACCATGGCGATCGTGACCGAGGCCGCAGCTATCAGGCGCGGCAAGCCGATCGAAAAGGAAAAGCTCGACGCGATGAAGGCCCAGATAACAGGCGTGTTCGACGGCCAGATGGACGTGTTCTCGACCAGCGCGCGCGTGCTCGACGACGGCGTGATCGACCCGCGCGATACCCGCAGCGTGCTCTCGGAGGTGCTGGCGATCTGCCGCGAGGCCGAGGCGCGCATCCCCCAGCGCATGCAATTCTCGGTCGCGCGCCCATGACCATGATGAAGCGGACGCCGTTCTTCAAGATACTGATCGCCAATCGCGGCGAGATCGCGCTGCGGATCATGCGCACCGCGCGCCGGCTCGGCTATGGCGTGGTTGCAGTCTATTCCGATGCCGACCGCGATGCGCTGCATGTCCGCGAGGCCGATCAGGCGGTGCGTATCGGCGAGGCATTGCCGTCGCAATCCTATTTGCGGATCGACGCCATCATCGCTGCGGCAAAGGCCTCCGGCGCCGGCGCGGTGCATCCCGGTTATGGCTTCCTCGCCGAGAACGAAGATTTTGCGCAGGCCTGCCGCGACGCCGGGCTGGTGTTCATCGGACCGTCGCCGGAAGCGATCCGGGCGATGGGTAATAAGGCCGGTGCCAAGGACATCATGCTGAAGGCCGGCGTTCCCTGCGTGCCCGGTTATCAGGGCGCGGACCAGAGCGACGCCGCGATGCTGAAGGAGGCCAAAAAGATCGGCTTTCCCGTGATGATCAAGGCCGTCGCCGGCGGCGGCGGGCGCGGCATGCGGCTGGTCGCGGACGCGGCTGCGTTTCCGGACGCGCTGCGCAGTGCGCGCTCCGAGGCGCAGGGTGCGTTCGGCGATCCCACCGTGATCCTGGAGCGCGCCATTGTCGATCCCCGGCATATCGAGGTCCAGGTGTTTGGCGACCGCTACGGCAACGCCATTCATCTCGGCGAGCGCGATTGCTCGGTGCAACGCCGGCACCAGAAACTGATCGAGGAAGCGCCGTCTCCGGCGGTGACGCCGAGACTGCGGGCACGGATGGGCGCGGTCGCCGTCGATGCGGTGAGGGCGCTGCGCTACGAGGGCGCCGGCACGCTGGAATTCCTGCTCGACCCGAACGGCGAGTTCTATTTCATGGAAATGAATACGCGGTTGCAGGTCGAGCATCCCGTCACCGAGGCGATCACCGGGCTCGATCTGGTCGAGCTGCAACTGCGCGTCGCCAGCGGCGAGCCGCTCGGACTGGTGCAGGAGGATATCAAATTCTCCGGCCATGCGATCGAGGTGCGGTTGTGTTCGGAAGACGCCGACCATGATTTCATGCCGCAATCCGGCAGGATGGCGCTGTGGCAGATGCCCGAGGGCGTCCGTGTCGAGCATGCGCTGCAGTCGGGTTCCGAGATTCCGCCGTTCTACGATTCGATGATCGCCAAGGTCATCAGCCATGGAACCGACCGCAACGAGGCGCGCGGCAAGCTAATCTGCGGCCTGGAGCAGACCGCGGCCTTCGGCGTTACCACCAATCAGGGCTTCCTGATCTCCTGCCTGCGTCATCCCGGTTTTGCCGCGGGTAAGGCGACGACGGCCTTCATCGGCAATCATCGTGGCGAGCTGCTGGTGCCGCGTGCCGATGACAGAGCGGAGGCCGCGCTGGCCGCGTTGCTGCTTTATGCGACCCATCCGAACGCGCCGCCCTGGCGTCCCGGGCGTTCCCTGGTGGCGGCGTTTCCGTTGACGACGCGGATCGATCTTGGTCATGGCGTGCACGAGGTCGACATCGTGCGCGAACGCGACGGCGGCTATCTGGCGTCCTTCGAGGGTGGCGAGCAGCGCTTCGAAATCGATGAACTGGGCCGCGATACAATTCGCTTTCGTTTCAACGGGACGATGGAATCCGCAAGATTCCTGCGCGATGGCGACCAGCTCTATGTTCTGCATCGCGGCGTCACGATCGGCGTCCGCGACCTGACGCTGGCGGCCCCGGTCTCGGCCGCTGCCAGCGGTGGCGACGGCAAGGTGCGCGCGGCGATGAACGGCCGCGTCGTCGCGGTGCTGGTGAAGCCGGGCGACAAGGTCGCGGCGGGGCAACCGGTGATGACGCTGGAAGCGATGAAGATGGAGCACGTGCACACGGCCGGCGTTGCCGGCATGGTCTTGGCAATTGATGTCGCCGAGGGCGAGCAGGTGACGACGGGGAAGATCGTCGTGGAGATCGAGGCGGCGGTCTAATTCTCTCGGCCGTCATTGCGAAAAGCGAAGCGACGAAGCAATCCATGCTTCCTTCGCGGCACAATGGATTGCTTCGCTTCGCTCGCAATGACGGGGGAGCGTTCGCCGGGACGACAATAGAGAGTTTATCCCGGTCGCCCCGTTCCGTCGTTCAGCCAGCACGCCACCTCGTGCTTCGCGCCCGCTTCCTTCAGCACCGGACGTTCCACCTTGCAGCGGTCCATCACATAGCGGCAGCGGGTGTGGAACGCGCATCCGGGCGGCGGGTTGATCGGGCTTGGCACGTCGCCGTCGATGCCAGGCGCGAGCTTTTTCGCCTTGGGGTCGGCAATCGGCACCGAGGCCAGCAACGCCTGCGTATAGGGATGACGCGGGTTGGCGAACAGCTCGGTCTTGTCTGATATCTCGACGATGCGGCCGAGATACATCACCGCGACGCGGTGGCTGATATGGGCGACCACGGCGAGGTCATGCGCGATGAACAGGTAGGAGAAGCCGTGCTTGCGCTGCAGGTCGATCAAGAGATTGATCACCTGCGCCTGGATAGAGACGTCGAGCGCCGACACCGGTTCGTCACATACAATCAGGCTCGGCCCGAGCGACAGCGCGCGGGCAATGCAGATGCGCTGCCGTTGTCCACCGGAGAACTGATGCGGATAGTTCTTCATCTGGTCGGGACGTAGTCCGACCTGCGCGAACAGTTCGGCGACGCGTGCCTGCTTCTCGCGGCCGGTCGCCAGCCCATGCACGCTGAGCGGTTCGCCGACGATATCGCCGGCGGTCATGCGCGGGTTGAGCGAGGCGAACGGGTCCTGGAACACGATCTGCATCGAGCGTCGATGCGGCCGCATCTCCGCCTTGCTGAGGCCGGTGATATCGGTGCCGTTCAGCTTGATGGCGCCGCTGGACGGTTCCACCAGCCGCAGCACGGCGCGCGCCACCGTCGACTTGCCGCAGCCGGACTCGCCGACGAGACCCAGCGTTTCGCCCTTGCCGACCGAGAAGCTGACGCCGTCGACCGCATGCACGGTGCCGATGCGACGGCGCAGCACGCCGCCGCGCACCGCATAATGTTTGACGAGGTCGGTGACCTCCAGCAGGGGTGTGTCGGTCATGGCGCGGCCACCGTTTCCGCCGCGCGCCAGCACGCCGCCAGATGTTTGCCGCCGAATTCCTCCAGCGGCGGATATTCGGCACGGCAGCGGTCGATCGCAAGACTGCAGCGCGGCGCGAAGGCGCAGCCCACCGGCAGGTTGGTCAGCGACGGCACCATGCCGGGGATTTCGGTCAGTCGCGCATCGGCCTTGGCTTCAAGCGAAATCACGGCCGGCATCGAGGCCATCAGTCCGCGGGTATAGGGATGCAGCGGGTTCTCGAACAGATCCTCGACGGTGGCTTCCTCGACCTTCTTGCCGGCATACATCACGATGACGCGCTGCGCGGTTTGCGCCACGACGCCGAGATCGTGCGTGATCAGCACCAGCCCGGTGCCGAGCGTCTTCTGCAGGTCGACGATCAGCGCCAGGATCTGTGCCTGGATGGTGACGTCGAGCGCGGTGGTCGGCTCGTCCGCAATCAACAGCGCCGGCCGGCACGCCAGCGCCATCGCGATCATGGCGCGCTGGCGCATGCCGCCGGACAATTGATGCGGATATTCCTGCGCGCGCCGCTCCGGTTCGGGAATCCGCACCAGGCGCAGCATCTCGACCGCCTTGGCCCACGCCTGCTTGTTGCTCATGGTCTGGTGCAGTTGCACCACTTCGGTGATCTGGTCGCCGATCCGCATCACCGGATTGAGCGACGTCATCGGCTCCTGGAAAATCATCGAGATCCGGTTGCCCCGGATCTTGCGCATCTCGGCCTCGTCGAGGCTGAGCAGGTCGGTGCCTTCCAGCGTCACCGAGCCGCCGACGATCCGGCCCGGCGGGTCGGGCACCAGCCGCATGATCGACAGCGCGGTCACGCTCTTGCCGCAACCGGATTCGCCGACGATCGCCAGCGTTTCGCCGCGGCGGACGGTGAACGACACGTCGTCGACCGCCCGGAACAGCCCCGAATTGGTGAAGAACACCGTCTGCAGGTTCCGGACGTCGAGAACCGTTTCTTCCGCCTGTGCCCCGGTCATCAGCCGCGCTGCCTCGGGTCGAGGATGTCGCGCAGCGCGTCGCCGAACAGGTTGGTGCCGAACACCGCGAGGCTGATCGCGATGCCCGGGAAGATCACCAGCCACGGCGCGGTGCGGACATATTCCGCCGCCGATTCCGACAGCATGCGGCCCCATGACGGATAGGGTTCGGGAATACCGAGGCCGAGGAACGACAGCGAGGCTTCGGTGAGGATGGTGGAGCCGAGCTGCGCCGTCGCCAGCACGATCAGCGGCGCCAGCGTATTCGGCAGCACGTGACGGAGCGCGATGCGGGTTTCACTCATGCCGATCGATTTGGCGGCTTCGACGAACGGCAGTTCGCGCAGCGCCAGCGTGTTGGCGCGGATGACGCGGGCCACCGTCGGGATCAGCGGGATCGCAATGGCGATGATCACGTTCGGCAGCGACGGGCCGAGTGCTGCCGTCATGACCAGCGCCAGCACCAAAAGCGGCAGCGCCTGCAGGATATCGGTGACCCGCTGGAACACCAGGTCGACCCAGCCCGACAGGTAGCCCGAGGCGAGGCCGACCATCACGCCGATCGAAGACCCCAGGAAGGTCGAGCCGATGCCGACCGCCAGCGAAATGCGCGCGCCGTGGACGATCCTGCTCCAGACGTCGCGGCCGAACGAATCCGTTCCCATCCAGTGCCGCCAGTCGGGCGACGCCAGCCGGTGGGCGGAATCGACGCTGAGCGGATCGTAGCGGCTGATCAGGTCGGCCGAGATCGCCACCCAGACGAACAGCAGCATGATGAACAGGCCGAAGGTGCCGAGCACGTAGCGTTGCGCGAGAAACGTCAGCCGGCGCCAGCCATGCGTCGAATGGGCGCCGGCGCGTTTGAGCTCGCTGTCGTAGTTGATCGAAGTCAAGCGGCGGCTCCTAATCCGTATACCGGATGCGTGGATCGATCGCGGCGTACAGCATGTCGACGGTGAAGTTGGCGAACACCACGACCACGGCGATCAGCATCACGAGGTTCTGCACGATCGGGTAGTCGCGCCAGCGCAGCGCTTCCACCAGGAAGCGGGCGACGCCGGGAATGTTGAACACGGTCTCGGTCACGATCAGGCCGCCGATCAGGAAGGCGGCCTCGATGCCGATCACGGTGATGACGGGCAGAATGGCATTCTTCAGCGCGTGGCGATAATTGACCGAGGCCTCGGAAGCGCCCTTGGCGCGCGCGGTGCGGATGTAGTCCTGCCGCAGGATTTCGAGCATCGAGGAGCGGGTGATGCGCATGGTCAGCGCGGCGCTGCGGAACCCGACCGCCATCGCCGGCACGCAATAGATCGCGATCGCCTCGGTCCAGGTTTTCGGATTCGGATTGTAGATCGGCATGGTGCCGAACAGCGAGACCGACGCCATCAGGATCAACAGCCCGAGCCAGAACGACGGCAGCGACAGCCCGCTCAGGCTGACGATGCGCAGAGCGTAATCCAGCCGCGAGCCCTGATGCACCGCGCTGATGACGCCCAAGGGAATGCCCATCGAGGCGGAGAACAATAGCGCCAGGCCGGCGAGCCGCGCGGTGATCGGAATCCGTGGCAGGATCTCCTGCAGGGCCGGCTTTTCCGACACGTAGGAATAGCCGAGGTCGCCGTGCAGCAGCCCGCCGATCCAGTGCAAATATTGCACGTAGAGCGGCAGGTTGAGGCCGAGTTCCTTTTCCAGGTTGGCCTTGTCGGCGGGATCGACGAAGCCGGCGGCGTCGAACAGGATGTCGACGATGTTGCCGGGCACGACGCGCAGCAGCACAAAGATGATGATCGAGATCCCGATCAGGGTCACGAGCATCAAGGCGAGGCGTCGCACGATATAAGCAAACACCTGACGTTTCTCCCTGAGCGTCTCGCTTGTCGCGGCTGGACGCTACTTGTCCATCCAGACGTCTTCGTAACGATAGCCGTTATAGGAGCTGTTGGACATGATGGTAATGTTCTTGACGTAAGGTTGCCAGCAGGTCCCGGTACGGGCGTGGAAGATGATGGGGCGGGCCACGTCTTCCTGCAACTTCTTGTCGATGTCCCAGACCATCTTCTTGCGCTTGGCGACGTCGGTTTCCTGCGACTGCTGGTCGAACAGCTTTTCGATCTCCTTGTTGCAATAGTTGGTGTAGTTCCGCTCGGAACCACAGGAATAGTTCTCGTAGAAGGATTGATCGGGATCATCGACGGCGTTGCCGGTGAGGTTCAGTCCGAGCGCATAATCCTTGCGCGCGACCTTTGGAAACCATTGCGCGGTGTCGACGACCTCGAGTTCGCCGTCGATATAGATGCTCTTGATCTGGTCGATCAGGATGACGGCAGGATCGCGGTAGATCGGAATGTTACGGGTCGAGACCTTGATTTGCAGATGCTTGTCCGGACCGTAGCCCGCCTTTTGCATCAGCTTGCGCGCTTCCTCGCGGTTGGCGTTGATGTCGGGGCCGTAGCCGGGGATCGATTCCAGCATTTCCTTCGGCATCGCCCATTGCCCGGCGGGGGCCGGTTCCATGGTGCCGCCGATATCACCCTGTCCCTCGAACATGATCGAGATGAACGCCTTGCGGTCGAGTGCCAGCGCCAAAGCGCGGCGGATGTCGATATTGTCAAACGGCGGCGAGGACGAATTGACGATGATATTGGTCGAAACGTTATTTGGTTCCACGACGCAAACCGCCTTTGGGGCTTGCGATTTGACGTCCTTGATCATGGGGATCGTCACTTCGGTCGGCAGCGTGATGTCGAACTGGCCGGAGATGAAGCCGAGTATAGCCGTCGAGCGGTTGGGGATGATGGTGAATTCGATGCCGTCGAGATAAGGCAGGCCCTTCTTGAAGTAGTCGGTGTTCCTGGTGAGCTTGATCGATTCATTGGCCTTGAACTCGACGAATTTGAACGGGCCGGTACCGATCGGCTTGGTGCGCATGTCGCCCGGCGAGACGTGGCAGGGATAGACGGGCGTATAACCGGAAGCGAGCAGCGCCAGCAGGGCCGGCTGCGGCCGTTTTAACTTGAACGATGCCTCGTAATCGCCATTGGTGACGACGTCGTCGACCTGATCGTACCAGGACTTGCGCGGGTTCTGCCGGAACTTCTGCGGCGACTTGCCCATCAGCATGTCGAAGGTGCATTTGACGTCGGCGGAGGTGAAGGGCTTGCCGTCGTGCCACTTGACGCCCTGTCTCAATTTGAAGGTCAGGGTCTTGTTGTCGCTGCTCCAGGCCCAACTCTCGGCGAGTTCCGGGACGATCGATTCGATGCTGTTCTGGGCGACGTGCTGATTGTAGATGACGAGATTGTTGTAGACGGGCATGAAGGGGATGTTGACCGAATAGGTCGCGCCCTCGTGGATCGAGGCACTGCCCGGACTGTCGCGGTGATAGAATCGGAGGATGCCGCCGTGCTTCGGCTCCTCAGCCGATGCAACATGATACGCCGGCAGCAACAACAATGCCGCAGCGGCAAGCGCGCGAACGCTCCGCATGGTCCCTCCTCGAGCTTCGGTCTCAATTGGCCGATTGCCGGCGACGATAGCATGGCGGAGCGTCGGGGCAACCGGCCAAGCCGATGCAGGGATTGGCAATTCGGACTACGCCAGTTCGCGTTGCGGAACTTGTGGGCGGGCTATTCGCGCTATTTGCGGGGAATTCGCGCATCGCCCGCGTTTCGGCCGGCCACGGATGGCAACGGCTCGCGCCAATATGCCTCACCCGTTTCACGGGCGCGTTCCGTCTCGTCACACGATCCGCGAGGTCTTGCTGCCCCAGTAGCGGTCGCGCAGCAGACGCTTGTAGAGCTTGCCGGTCGGCAGCCGCGGCAGTTCGGCCTCGAAATCGATCGAGCGCGGCACTTTCTGGCGCGACAGCGACTGGCTGCAGAACGCGATCAGTTCGTCCGCCAGCGCCTGCCCCGGCTCAACCCCGGGCATCGGCTGCACCACCGCCTTCACTTCCTCGCCGAGATCCGGATTGGGCACGCCGAACATCGCGGCGTCGGCGATCTTGGGGTGGGTGATCAAGAGGTTCTCGCATTCCTGCGGATAGATATTGACGCCGCCGGAGATGATCATGAACGTGGCGCGATCGGTCAGATACAGATAGCCGTCGTCGTCGACATAGCCGACGTCGCCGACGGTGCTCATGCTGCCGTCGGGCGAGCGCGACTCCTGGGTCTTGGCCGGATCGCCGAAATATTCGAACGGCGTCGCGGTCTTGAACCATACCGTGCCTGGCGTTCCCTTCGGGCTCGGCTGCATGTTCGCGTCGAGGATATGCAGGTCGCCGAGCAGCACCTTGCCGACGGTGCCGCGATGGGCCAGCCACTGCTCGCTGTCGCAGGCGGTGAAGCCGAGCCCTTCGGTGGCGCCGTAATATTCATGGATGATCGGTCCCCACCATCTGATCATCTCGTCCTTGACCGCCGCGGGGCAGGGCGCCGCGGCGTGGATCGCGATTTCGAGCGAGGACAGGTCGTAGCGCTGGCGGACCTCGGTCGGCAGCTTCAGCATCCGCGAGAACATCGTCGGCACCAGCTGGGTATGGGTGATGCCCCATTGCTCGACCAGCGCGAGATAACGCTCGGGGTCGAAACTCTCCATGATGACGACGGTGCCGCCGTTGCGGATCGTCAGATTGACGGCGGCCTGCGGCGCCGAATGATAGAGCGGCGCCGGCGACAGATAGACCATGCCTTCGCGGTAGTGCCACAGCTTCTGCAGGAAATCGAACAGCGGCAGTTGCTGCGAGGCCGGCTGTTCCGGCAACGGTCGCAGAATACCCTTTGGCCGGCCGGTGGTGCCGGACGAATACAGCATCGCGGTGCCGTTGCTTTCGTCTGATATCGGCGTGTTCGGCAGGCCCGCCGTCGCCCGTTGCAGGCCGACGATGCGATCGCTTTCGCCTTCTCCGTCAACGACGATGCAGAGTTCGACCTTCGGGCATTCCTTCAAGGCCTCGCGCGCAACATCGAGTTTTGCTTTCGAGGTGATCAGAATGCGCGACTGGCTGTTGGCCAGGATGTAGGCGAGCTCGCTCGCGGTCAGGTAGGAATTCACGCAGGTGTAATAGAGCCCCGATCTCTCGCCGGCACCGCAGGATTCGAGATAGCGGTTGTTGTTCTCCATGAAGATCGAATAGTGATCGAGACGTTTGAGCCCGCGGTTGCGGAACAGGTGCGCCAGCCGGTTGCTGCGGGCATCGAGTTCGCGATAGGTGACGGCCTCGCCGGTGCTCGCCATGATGAAGGCGGGTTGCAGCGGACGAAGGTGAGCGTGCTTGCCGGTGTACATCGAATTCAAAATCCTCTCATACAGCCAGTTCAAGAATTTCGCGCACCTGCGCCGGTCCCTCGATCTTGCGCGGGTTGCGCGGCACCCAGGGCGTCGCCATCGCCTGCTGCGCGATGCGGTCGAAATGTTCGGGGCCGACCTTGACCTCGTGCAGGCTGCGCGGCATGCCGAGACCACGAATGAAGGCATCAAGCACGTCGCCGGCATCCTCACCCGGATGGCCCATCGCGGCGGCGACCATTGCCTGGCGCTCGGCATTGACGGGCTTGTTCCAGCGCATCACGAACGGCAGCATCACGCAGGAGGTGTAGCCGTGTGGCACGCCGAACTCGGCGCCCAGCACATAGCCGATACCGTGACTGGCGCCCATCGGCACGCCGGACGACAGCCCGCCCATCGAAAGCCAGGTTCCGATCTGGCAATCCATCCTTGCGTCGAGATCGTTGCCGTCGGCTTTCACCCGCGGCAGCGCCTGCGCCAGCAACGACAGCCCCTTCACAGTCTGCGCGTCGGCGTAGGGGTGCGATTGGCCCGAGCAGATGGCCTCGACGCAGTGGTCGACGGCGCGAATGCCGGTCGATAGCCACAGCCATTCCGGCGTGTGCGATCCCAGCGCCGGATCGAGGATCACCGCGCGCGGAATCGCCAGCGGATGGCGCACCGCCTCTTTGACTTTTGTGGTCTCGTTGGTGACGCCCGCGCTGTGGCTGAAGTCGCCACCGGCGATCGTGGTCGGCGCGCTGATCTGGCGCACGACAGGCGCATTCATCGGCGGCGGTGCGCCTTTTCTTGCCCTGATCCGGTCGATGTCATCAACGGTCCGGACGTCATTGGCGAGGCAAAGCTGTACCGCCTTGGCGCCGTCGGTGATCGAACCGCCGCCGACCGTGACGATGAGGTCGGCGTTGGCGGCGCGCGCCTGATCGGCGGCGGCGATCACCGCCGAGCGCGGCGTGTGCGCCGGCATCGCGTCGAAGGTGGCGGCATAGCGAGCCCCCAGGGCGCGGCGGATTTTCTCGATTTCATCGGTTTCGCGGTTGAGTGTCCCGCTGACCATCAGGAAGGCGCGTTGCGCGCCCAGCCGGTCCATCTGCTCGACCACCGCCTCGGATGCCGGTCGCCCGAACACGACCTCCTCCATGGCGCCGAATACGACACGCCCTTTATGCACGCTTGTCCTCCCCGGACATTTTGGCTTTGTTGCAAGCCTTGAAGCTGCAAGCCTTGAGCCTAGCGTAACTGAGGAAATCTGGAACGTCATGCCCGAAGATGATGCGTTGACGAACCTGGTGCTGTATGGCCGCCATGCGTCGCCCTTTGTGCGCCGCGTGGCGGTGACCTTGCGGTTCTACGGCATCGATTACGATCATGTGCCGCTGATGCCGTTCGGCCCGGACAAGGCGGAACTGGCCGCCTTCAATCCGATTGCGCGGGTTCCGGCACTCAGGCTTGCCGATGGCGAGATGCTGGTCGACAGCGCGGTCATTCTCGATCATCTCGACCAGATGGCGGGCGCGCGGTCGCTGACGCCGGCCGCAGGTGCCGAGCGCCGTCGCGTGCTGACGCTGGTGGCGGTAGCACTTGGCGCCAATGAAAAGCTGGTCGCCGGTCTCTATGAACGTCACTTCCGGCCGCGCGAGGCTTGGCACAAGCCGTGGCTCGACGGCTGCGACAAGCAGGTCCGCGACGGTTTTGGCTGGCTCGACGGACAATTTGCCGGGCCGTGGTTTACGGGGCCCGAGCTGACCCAGGCCGATATCACGGTCGCGGTGTTCTGGCTGTTCGGCTGCGGCAAGCGGCCGAAGTTCTTCGCCGCCCTCGGTTGCAACAGGCTGCAGGCGCTGGCCGAGAAGTTGCAAGGTACGCCGGCGTTTCAGGCGACGTTGCCGGAAAAGGAGACGCTGGCGAAGGAGTTGGGGTGATGGCCCCAGCGTCATTCCGGGGCGATGCGCAGCATCGAACCCGGAATCTCGAGATTCCGGGTTCGTCCTTCGGACGCCCCGGAATGACGGCCTAGACGAGCAGCTTCGCAATCTCACTGAGTGACACCGGCTGCTCCGACAACAACACCTCCGCCGCCGCGCGCTCCCACGTCGCCTCTTGCGGTGCCAGCGGGTCCTGCACGCTCAACCGGTGCTCCAGCACGAGCCGTGCATACAGCGCGCGCCGTGCGTCGGCGCTGGGATTTGCGGCTTCCGAGGCCATGAGGATCGCGCTGGTGACGTGATAGAGCGCGCTTGCAGCCTGCCGCGCATGCTGTTCGGCATCCGGCTCGGCGGCGACGCGTTCGGCAAACGCGACCACGCGATCTAGCGTTTGCCGCAGTCGGTCGCGGAATGCGGCCGGAATCGACGCGGCTTGATCCAGCAATTTCACCAGCGCCGTTTGCAACGCCGTGTGCGCCCGGCTCTTGCCGACCGCGCGGGTGATGATGTCGAGCGCGTTGATGTTGCTGGTGCCTTCCCAGAGCACGCCGAGATGGGCATCGCGCACCAGCCGGGCATGCACCCATTCCTCGATGTAGCCATTGCCGCCACGCACTTCCATCGATCCGGTCGCCACCGGAATGTTGTCGCGACAGGCGCGGAATTTCAGCAGCGGCGTCAGGATGCGCAGGATATTTTGGGCATCCTTGTCGCCGGCATTGGCGCGGTCCATCGCATCGGCCGCGAACAGGAACATCGACAGCGATTGTTCGGCCGGCAGCGTGATCTTCAGCAACTGACGACGCAGCAGGGGATAATCGATGATGGTGTGGCCGAACGCCTGGCGGCTGCGCGCACACACCATGGCCTCGTTGACGCAGCGCCGCATCATCGCCGCCGCGCGCACGCCGTGCGACAGCCGCGACAGGTTGACCTGCTCCATCATCTGCTTGAGGCCCTGGTCCTGCGCGCCGACCAGGTAGGCGACGGCGCCTTCCAGCAAAATTTCGCCCGACGCCATCGAGCGGGTCCCGAGCTTGTCCTTGAGACGGACGATGCGATAGGCGTTGCGGCGTCCGTCCTTCAGCCGGCGCGGCAGCGCGAACAGCGCTAATCCCTTGGTGCCGGCGGGGGCGCCCTCGGGCCGCGCCAGCAGCAGGGCGACGTCGGCGTCGGCATGCGAGCAGAACCATTTGTCGCCGAACAGGCGCCACTCGCCGTCTTCCAGGCGCGCCGTGGTTTCGATGGTGCCGACGTCGGAGCCGCCGGCGCGCTCGGTCATGAACTGCGTGCCTTTCCACATCGTGGCGACATCGCCGGACAGCATTTTCGGCAGCAGATAGGCCTGCAGCTCCGGGCTGGCGAATTTTTTGATCAGGTGGGTCGAGGTGTCGGTGACGCTGATCGGGCACATCAGGCCGAACTCGGCCTGCACGAACAGATACTGCAGCGCGTATTTCGCCACCGCGGGCAGCGGACGATCCAAGCCCAGCGCGCCGGCGCGATGGCTCATGGCGTGGAATTGAAAGTCACCGAAGGCGATCTGTTCCATCTCCCGATAGGAGGCATGGTAGTCGATCCAGTCTTCGTCGCGGCCAAAACGGTCGCGCGGATGCAGCACCGGCGGATGCTTGTCGGCAAGCCGCGCCAGTTCGTCGAGCCTGCCGCCGGCGAGCGCGCCGAGCCGGTCGAAATACGGCTCCAGGTGCTGGAAGTCGGCGGGCGACAGATAGTACGCGAGCAGATCGCGCAAGCCCCGGTCGACGGCGTAGAAATTCTGCCCGGCGGCATCGGGTGCGATGTGGTCGGCGCCGCGGCGCAAGCCCGCATCCGGCGAAGGTCGGGGTGAAAGCGCATCCATGGCGGGCCTCCCTGTCGTGTTTTTCCGATGCTTACCGCTTTAGGGGCGAAGGTTCCACCCGTCGCTGTGACGGAGGAGAGCGAAGCTCCACACTCGTGTCGTGCCCCGCGACGGCGGGGCATCCCATACGCCCTTGCGGAACGGGATGCTTCCCCCACCGGCCGGACGATATTTGTATGATGTCACGTTTCCGTCATCGGGACGTCGAAAGCCGAAATCGGCAAGGGATTTCATGGCCGCAGGGAACGACGCGCCTCCCTTTTTTCCCGGCAGGTTCCACGCCGAACGCCCGACCACTCCGCCGCTTGAGCCGGGCATCCATAAACATTTTGCTTGCTCCGGCGAGGTTCTTGCACAGACTGGGAACCGTTCCCATCTGTGACCTCCGCCGCGGATGCCGCGGGGCCGAGGTCTCGGTCGATGACGTTGTCGGGAAGTGCGGGGGAGTTGGATGTTGGGCGAGACTGGGCCATCTGAATTTGTGACAGGCAAAAGCCTTCATGTTCTTTCGCTTCGCGGCCTGCGGCCGTTGATCCCGCTGGTCGCGCTTGCGCTGACGAGCTGCGGCGACAAACCGCCGCAGCCGGCGGCCGCCGCCGCGCCGCCGGTCACGGTGGCGCAGCCGGTGAAACGCACCGTCACGGACTGGGATGAATTCACCGGGCGCTTCGAGGCGATCGAGGAAGTCCAGGTTCGCGCCCGCGTCGGTGGCTTCGTGACGTCAGTGGAATTCCGCGACGGCGCCATCGTTCATGCCGGCGATCTGCTCTATGTGATCGACTCCCGCCCGTTCGAGGCGGTCGCCGAGCAGGCCGACGGCCAGCTTTCCGATGCGCGCGCCAAGGCAGAACTTGCCAAGCGCGATCTCGACCGCGGCCTGTCGCTGGTCCAGACCAGCGCTGTCTCCGAACAGGTCGTCGACCAGCGCCGCCAGGCCCTGCAGGCGGCGCACGCCGCCGAGACCATAGCCGAAGGCGCGCTGAAGGCGGCCAAGCTCAATATCGAGTTCACGCATGTGATGGCGCCGATCACGGGCCGGGTGAGCCGCCATCTGGTCAGTCCCGGCAACCTCGTGCAGGGCAGCGAGGGCGGTTCGACGTTGCTGACCTCGATCGTTTCGCTCGATCCGATCTACATCTATTTCGACGTCGACGAGGCGACCTATCAACGCAACAGCAAGCTGTGGTTCGAGGGCAAGCGGCCGAGTTCGCGCGATACGCCCAATCCGGTCCAGGTGACGCTGACCGGCGAAACCAAGCCCTCGCATGAGGGCAAGATGGACTTCCTCGACAACCGCCTCGATGTCTCGACCGCCACGCTGCGCAGCCGCGCGGTCATCCCTAACAAGGATTTGTCGATCCTGCCCGGCCAGTTCGGCCGCGTCCGCCTGATCGGCAGTTCGCCCTATGAAGCCCTGCTGTTGCCGGACTCCGCGATCGCGACCGACCAGTCCCGCAAGATCGTGTTCGTGGTCAAGGACGACAACACCGTCGAGGCCAAGCCGGTGGTGCTCGGGCCGCTCGACCAAGGCCTGCGCGTGGTCCGCGAGGGGCTCAAGGCGGAAGACCGCGTCATCGTCGACGGCCTGCAGCGCGCCCGCGTCGGCGCCAAGGTCACCCCGCAGACCGCGAAAGCGCCGGATGGTGCCAAGCCATGAATCTCGGAAGGCTTTCCATCAACCAGCCCATCCTGGCGATGGTGCTGTCGATCGTGCTGCTGATCGTCGGCGCGCTCGCCTATACCACGCTGCCGGTCTCGGAATATCCGCAAGTGGTGCCGCCGACCGTCGTCGTCACCACGCAATATCCCGGTGCTTCGGCGCAGACCGTCTCCGATACGGTGGCGGCGCCGATCGAGCAGGAGATCAACGGCGTCGAGGACATGCTGTATCTCTACAGCCAGGCGACCTCGAACGGGCAGCTCACGATCACCGTGACCTTCAAGCTCGGCACCGATCTCGACAAGGCCCAGGTGCTGGTGCAGAACCGCGTCGCGATCGCGCAGCCGCGCCTGCCCGAGGAGGTCCAGCGCAACGGCGTGACGACACGCAAGAACAGTCCCGACATCCTGATGGTCGTGTTCATGCTGTCGCCCGACGACAGTTTCGACCAGCTCTACATCTCGAACTATGCGCTGCTGCAGGTCCGCGACCAGTTGCTGCGGCTCGACGGCGTCGGCGACATTCAGATGTTCGGCGCGCGCGACTATTCGATGCGGCTGTGGCTCGATCCCGACCGCATCGCCAATCTCGGCCTGACGGCGGCCGAAGTGCTGGCGGCGATCCGTTCGCAGAACCTGCAGATCGCCGGCGGGCAGATCGCGGAGCCGCCGATCGCGGACCGCGCCTTCCAGCCCAATCTCGTCTTTACCGGCCGCCTGAAAGACCCGCGGCAGTTCGAGGATATCCTGATCAAGGCGGGTTCCGACGGCCGTGTCGTCCGCCTGCGTGACGTCGCCCGTATCGAACTCGGCGCGCTGTCCTACGCCACCAACAGCTTCCTGCTGCGGAAATCGGCGGTAGCACTTCTGGTGACCCAGCGCCCCGGATCGAACGCGCTTGCCACCGCCAAGAGCATTTCCGATACGATGGTGCGGCTCAGGGAGAGTTTTCCGAAAGGGCTGGACTACAATATCGGCTACAATCCGACCGAATTCATCGCGCAATCTGTCCATGAGCTGATCAAGACCATCTACGAGGCGATGGCGCTCGTCGTGATCGTGGTGCTGGTGTTCCTGCAGGGCTGGCGGCCCGCCATCATTCCGATCATTGCGATCCCGGTGTCGCTGGTCGGCACTTTCGCCGTCATGGCCGCGCTCGGCTTCTCGATCAACAACCTGACGCTGTTCGGCCTCGTCCTTGCGGTCGGCATCGTGGTCGACGACGCCATTGTCGTGGTGGAAAATGTCGAGCGGCATCTCGAGCACGGCATGAGCCGGCGCGATGCCGCGCTCAAGACCATGGAGGAGGTTGGCGGCGCGCTGGTCTCGATCGCGCTGGTGTTGTGCGCGGTGTTCGTGCCGACCGCGTTCCTCGGCGGCATCTCCGGACAATTCTTCCAGCAATTCGCCGTCACCATCGCGGTGGCGACCGCGATCTCCTGTTTCTGTTCGCTGACGCTGTCGCCGGCGCTGGCCTCGCTGATTCTGGTTCCTCACGAGGAAAAGCGGCCGCCGGCAAGCTGGAATGTCATCGCCCGCGGCTGGGCGGCCTTTACCGGCGTGTTCAACCGCATTTTCGACCGGCTCTCGCACGGCTACGCGGGCGCGGCCGACTTCGTGATCCGGCATACGGTGGTGATGCTCGTGATCTACCTCGCGCTGATCGGTAGCGCCGGCTGGCTGCTGGTGACGACGTCGCAGGGCTTCATTCCGGCGCAGGACCGCGGTTACGTGATCATCTCCGCGCAGCTGCCCGGCGCGGCGTCGCTGGATCGCACGACCAAGGTGGTGCGCGAGATCGAGCGCATTGCGCTGGATACGCCGGGCATCGTTCGGGTCGCGGCCTTTGCAGGCTTCTCCGGCGCGACGCGCACGCAGGCGGGCAATGCCGCGGCGCTGTTCCCGGTGTTCGACGAGCCGGAGGCCCGCCTGAAGAAGGGGCTGTCGGCGAACGCCATCACGGCCGACCTGCGCAAGCGCCTGTCCGTGATCCAGGGCGCTTTCATTATTGTGATCCCGCCGCCCGCGGTGCCCGGCATCGGCACCGGCGGCGGCTTTGCCATCCGCGTCCAGGACAGGCAGGGCCGCGGACCCGAAATGCTGGCCGCTGCGACCGACGAGCTTGTCGGCGTCGCGCGCAAGTCGCCCAACCTCACCTCGGTGTTTTCGCCCTTCACCGCCAACACGCCGCAGGTCTTCGTCGACATCGATCGTGTCAAGGCGCAGAAGCTCGGCGTGCCGATCTCCGGCATCAACGACACCATCCAGACCTATTTCGGCTCGACCTACGTCAACGACTTCAACCTGTTCGGCCGCACCTATCACGTCACGGCGCAGGCCGACCTGCCGTTCCGCAAGGAGACCTCCGATCTGGCGCGGCTGCGCACGCGCAATGCGGCGGGTGACATGGTGATGCTCGGCAGCGTGGTCGACTTCCGCGACATCTCGGGTCCCGACCGTGTCGCGCGCTATAATCTCTATGCGGCCTCCGAACTGCAGGGCGAGCCGACGCCGGGAACGAGCTCGCAGACCGCGCTCAACACCATCAAGCAGCTTGCCGACCAGACGCTGCCGAGCGGCTTTACGTTCGAATGGACCGATCTGTCCTATCAGCAGGTGACCGGCGGCAATTCCGGTCTCTATGTGTTTCCGATCTGTGTGCTGTTCGTGTTCCTGGTGCTGGCCGCGCAGTATGGCAGCTGGACCCTGCCGTTCGCCGTGATCCTGATCGTGCCGATGTGCCTGCTGGCCGCGACCATCGGCGTGCGGATCATGGGACAGGACGTCAATATCCTCACCCAGATCGGCTTCGTGGTGCTGGTCGGACTGGCGGCGAAGAACGCGATCCTGATCGTTGAGTTCGCCCGCGACATCGAGATCGAGGGCCGGCCACGGCTCGAGGCCGTAATCGAAGCCTGCCGGCTGCGGTTGCGGCCGATCCTGATGACCTCGTTCGCGTTCATTCTCGGCGTGCTGCCGCTGGTGGTTTCGACCGGGTCCGGATCGGAAATGCGCCAGGCGGTCGGCGTCGCCGTGTTCTTCGGCATGCTCGGTGTGACGCTGTTCGGCCTGATCTTCACGCCGATCTTCTACGTCATCGTCCGCAACCTTGCCGATGGCAGACGCGGCAACAAGCCCGAGGCCGTGTGAAAGCTTGCTGTCATTCCGGGTTCGCGCCTACGCGCGCCCCGGAATGACGAAGAGCGTTGATGACCGCAACCCCAATACTATTGGCTGATCTGAAATAGATGGGCAGCCGCAGGGTTATGAAATATTGTTGCGCGAGATTTCCCTGAACAGAGACTGCTGGGAGGCACATATGAAGTCGGGATTGTTGGCGGCCGTTGCGATGAGCGGTCTTTTGCTGGCCGGGACGGCGTCGGCACAGGGCGTCAAGATCGGCATTCTGAACGACCAGTCCGGGGTCTACGCCGATTACGGCGGCAAGTATTCGCTCGAAGCCGCCAAGATGGCGATCGAGGATTTCGGCGGCAGTGTGCTCGGCCAGCCGATCGACATCGTCTCCGCCGACCACCAGAACAAGCCGGATCTCGCCACCGCCATTGCGCGGCGCTGGTACGAGGTCGAGAACGTCGACATGATCACCGAATTGACGACGTCCTCGGTGGCGCTCGCGGTCCAGGAACTCTCGAAGGAAAAGAAGAAGATCGACATCGTCGTGGGGGCGGCGACCTCGCGCATTACCGGCGACGCCTGCACGCCGTACGGTTTCCACTGGGCCTACGACACCCACGCGCTGGCGGTCGGTACCGGCGGTGCGCTGGTGCAGGCCGGCGGCGATACCTGGTTCTTCATGACCGCGGACTACGCCTTCGGTTATGCGCTGGAGAAAGACACCGGCGATCTCGTCAGGGAAAAGGGCGGCAAGGTCGTGGGTACGGTCCGCATCCCCCTGAACTCGTCGGACTTCTCCTCGTTCCTGCTGCAGGCGCAGAGTTCGAAAGCCAAGATCATCGGTCTCGCCAACGCCGGCCTCGACACCACCAACTCGATCAAGCAGGCGGCGGAGTTCGGCATCGTCAAGGGCGGCCAGAAGCTCGCCGGGCTGTTGCTGACGCTGGCCGAAGTTCACGGCCTCGGGCTCGAAGCCGCCCAGGGCCTGGTGCTGACCGAAGGCTACTACTGGGATCGCGACGACAAGAGCCGCGACCTCGCCAACCGCTTCTTCAAGCGCACCGGCCGGATGCCGAACATGATCCAGGCCGGCACCTATTCGGCGACGCTGCAATATCTGAAGGCGGTCAAGGCCGCCGGCACCAAGGACGCGGATGCCGTCGCCAAGAAGCTGAAGGAATTGCCCGTTGACGACGACTTCGCGCAGGGCGGCAAGGTGCTCGAAAACGGCCGCATGGTGCACGACCTCTATCTGTTCGAGGTCAAGAAGCCGTCGGAATCGAAGAAGCCGTGGGACTACTACAAGCAGCTCGCAGTGGTTCCCGGTGACAAGGCATTCCCCACAGCCAAGGAATCCGGCTGCCCGCTGACGAAGTAACCGCGGCGGCGATTGTTCGATCGCCGGATAGTGCTGCTCAACGGCAAACGCCGCGCTGGTTTGAAGCCAGCGCGGCGTTTGTTCGTTCAGGTGGCAGGATCAGAAGTTACGCTGGGCGCGGACCTGCAGCAGCACCGTGTTCTGGTCCTTGAACTCGTAGGTGGCGGCCGGCTTCGGCGCGCCCGCGCTGAAGACCGACGTGCCCGTGTACTTCTGGTCGAGGTGGAACCAGTCGACTTCGGCCGAGAACGTCAGGTTCTTGACGGGCGTCCAGCGAGTCACCAAGCCGAGCTGCGAGACGTTGAAATCGGGGTTGCAGGTGTAGGTTACGCCCTGACCGGCATGGCCCGCGGCGAAGGCCGCGCAATACGCACCCTTGGCCGTCGTCAGATCGCCAACCGCACCGTTGTAGCGAACCGCCGAGTAGCCGCCGAACAGGCTGGAAGACCAGTAGGGATCCCAGTTGTGGTTGAACGCGCCGCGAATGCCATAGGCTTCCGTCAGCTTCAGATCGCCGGTTCCGCCGGAACCGACCGGAAGCCAGACGGCGTCGGTCGTCACGCCGAGGCCGATGCTTTGATAGGCGCCGGGAGCGCTGGTGCCGCTGAACATCGCGAAGTTCGGCGAAGCCGAAGAGGTGGAGATCACGCTCTTGGTGTTGCCCTTGGCATAGCTCACGTCGACCTTGATGTCGTCGCCCGCGCCGGTGGGGATGTTCTTGATCTGCAACGCAGCCATCACCGATCCGCCCCATTTGGTCTCGGGGTGGCCGGAGATTTCCGAGAACGCGGTCGGCGATCCGTTGGCAACACCGACGGTACCCGCCGCCGCGGCGGCGGTGTTCAGGACGTTGTAGGAACCGGAGACTTCATGCGCCCCGGCCGAAAGCTGGAACAGACCCCAGGCCTGGTCGACGCGAATGTTGCCGACGATCTCCGGAGCGTGAGCGCCGGCATAGGCGTTGCCGCTGGTACCGGTTGCGCCGACGCCACCGACACCGAGGCCGCTCGGACCGAGATTATAAACCGCGGTGCGGTTCCATACGGTCGGGTCGTCGAGGCCGATTGTGCCCGATACGCCGTTGCCGAACTGGGCGGTGTACTGGATGTTGTTCACGCCGGTATCGGTGTTCTGGCCGCCGAGCAGCGAAGAATTGATGTTACCCGGAAATCCCTGCCAGGGCGTCGCGTAAGCCGAGGCGGACTTGCCGAAGGTGAAGCCGGCGAACTGGATGAAGACGTACTCGACCGCGACATAGCCTTCGCCGGGCTGGTTCAGGAGCGACGTGTTGGTGCCGGCGGCCGGCGAGGCCGTGAAGTTGGCCGGATTGACGGTCGTGCTGCCCTGCGTGCTGAACTGGAAGTCGGCCTGACCAAAGGTGCGGACCACGCCATATTCGGTGGCGGTGCGGGTATCGACGGTCAGCGCCATACGCGAGCGCGAAGCAAAGTAGTCGCGAAAACGATTGCCTTGCCCGATGTCGCCCGACCACGCCGGCGTTCCGTGGATGCCGCCGTTGAAGGTGGTGTCGACGCGCAGATAGCCGCCGAGCTTGATGCAGGTATCGGTGCCCGGGATGTAGAAGAAGCCGGCGCCGTAGAGCGAGCAGATTCGCACATACTCGACCGCCTTGGCCTTGACGGGAAGATCGGCGGCCTGTGCCCCGCTGATGGCTAGTAGACCCGCGGCCGAGCCGAGGATCAGGGTTCTTGTCGAAAACATAGCTATTCTCCGGTGATGGTCTACGCGCTGTTCGAGCGTACTACGGAGATAATGGAGAACCTGAAGTTTAGAATGACAGCAGCGTCATACGCTGCATTTCACGGCGCGATAGTGGTTTTTGCGCAACGAAACAATGAGTTAGAAAGCTAATTTTGTTATGCAATTGAGCCGTTCGGCGCGTGGTATGAATACCATCATACCAAACGATGCAAATTGCAGATGCGTGGTCGAGGTTCGAGCGGGCGATGTTCAGACCGCGCAAATGAAAACCCCGCCCGTTGGGGATCAACGGACGGGGCAGATCAGAGCAACAGCAGCGTACGTGTACGATGCATGCTGCATGATATTCACGAAATGCATGAAGGGAAGACGACATTCTTCCGTGCTCGCGCGACTGTGATACGCGACGCATTGTCGAAGGCATAATCGGCCGCTCCGGACTCGTAGCGGGCAACTCATGTCGAAAACGAAATGATCGTCAGGCGTGAACGATGCGCCAGATGATCATGCCTGATGCGCCGACCCAGAGCGCGATGGTCGCGACGGCCTGAACAGCAAAACCAGGCCCGCGTTTCGCAACCGCCTGCGCATAGCCGAGTACGTAGAGGATGCGGCCGATGACCCAGACCAGCCCCAGCACCGCGGCGATGGTGTCGCTGATATAGATCGCGAACAGCCACAGCGACGGCAGGAAGATCGGGAGCCATTCCAGCGTGTTCATCTGGGCGCGAAACACCCGCTCGAAATCGGCATTGCCCGAGATCGCGGGCAGTTTGACGCCGAACTTGCCGCGCGCCCGCGACACCAGAATCGAAGAGTAGAAGTAGACCAGGATCGCCAGACATGTGACGAGCGCGGTGAAATGGTACATCGAAAGAATCCCCCTCTTGGACTTGTTGGCTCATAGCGTTTTCGAGCGAAGTGGCAACCGGTTCGCGTGAAGAAAACGCGTCAAAACAAAAAATAGAGCCCTGGTTCTGATTCAATCAGGACCACGGCTCTAGTAGCCCGTCATTTCCAGATATCCTAATCCGGCATGGCTGCCGGAAAAGCTGATCGGTCCCTCCCAATAGGGAAAGCTCGTTCCCATCCAGCTTCGCGGGTTCAGCGGCACGCATTCGATCGCGAACGCAAGTCTGGGAATGGCGATGCGCCATGTGGTCGGAATCTTTCGCCCCTCGATTTCGGTAAAGGCCTGCGGCGTCATGGCGATGTCCGCGGAAGCGAGCAGCGTCGTGCTGCCGTCGCGTGCGAACCATTTGCCGGAGCCGTAATGTTGACCGTCGGTCTGGCGCATCCGGTACAGCATCAGCTTGTCGCCGGCGGCAAGATGCAGCGAAAGCCAGTCCCAACCGGGCTGGTCCGACGCCAGCGGTTGGCTGCTCCACTCTCGGTCGAGCCAGGCCTGGCCGGTGACGTCGGCGGGCTTGTCGTCGATGACGATGCTGCCTTTCACCTGATAATGCGGCTGGCTGTAATAATACGAGGCCTGCTCGCGCAGCGATTTGCGGCTGTAGCCGCCGTCGCCTTGCAGGACCAGCGGCCGCTCCGCATCGAGCCGCAGCGCGTAGCTGAAGTCGGCGCTCGACGCGCTGAGTTCGAGCGGCGCAATATTGGCGTCATCCATCGTATCGCGCCCGCGCATCTCCCAGGCATCGATCCAGGCACGAAACGGACTTGCTTCAACGCCGGCCTGCCCGACGCCGCCGCGTGCAAAAGTCTGCGCATAGCGGTGGGTGTCGGCGCTGGTGACCGCGGCGTGGCCCATCCAGATCTGCTGGTTGGCCCATCCCTCCTGCGGCCCGTCGGCTGCGGCCGCCTGACGAAACAGCGTCCATTGCGCGCCATAGGCGGTGCCGTTTGCGGCAACAAGATTGGCGGTCACGTACCACCATTCGATGCGAAACGCCGGATGCGGGCCGTGATCTCTGGGAAACGAAAAGGTCTTTCCGGGGACGACAGCTTCAAACCCGTTGGCGGTTTCGCCGAGCCCGGCAAAGCCCTGCGCCCAAACCTTGCTGCCGAGCCCGCCAAGCAGCGCGCCGGCCGTGAAGCCGCGGCGGGTGATGGCGCGGCTACCGCTCATTGGCAAAGATCCGGATCAGGTTCGCCGGCTGCATGCGCGCGAGCCGGATCACCGGCAAAGCCGATGCGGCGAGCGCCGCCGCCATGGCGACGACGACCAGCCACAGCAATTGCAGCGGGAACACATGGAACGGCAGCCGCCAGCCGAACGCCTTGACGTTGACGATCGCAAGCAGGCACCACGCCACCAGCAACCCGAGCGGCAGCGCGAACAGCGTGGTGATCAGCGCCACCGACATCGTCTTCAGAAGCTCGATGACGGCCAGTTTTTTTCGCGTAATGCCGATCGCCCACAGCGGCGCCAGTTGCGGCAGCCGCGAATTGGCCAGCGTCAGCAGGCTGGTGAGCAGTGCGATGCCGGCGACGCCAAGCGTGAAGGCATTCAGCGCGGCGGTGACGGAAAAGGTGCGGTTGAAGATCCGCCTCGATTCCGCCTTCATGGTCGCCTGATCGGCGACGTTGCGATCATCGAGCCCGAATTTCTCCTGCAGCGCCGCGATCAGCGCCGCGATCTTCGGCCGTTCGACCCGCAGGCCCACGCGCGTCAGCGGGATTTCCGGAAACCGCCGCGTCAGTGCGGCAAAATTGACCGCGATCTGGCCTTTCGGATTGCCGTAATCCGCGTAGATGCCGACCACTTCAAGCGGCCAGTTGCCACCGGGCGCAGGCACGTCGATGCGGTCGCCGAGGCCGATATGAAGACGCCGCGACAATTGTTCGCTGACGAGGCAGGTATCGCCGGGCCGCAGCCTGATCCAGGCCTTGTCGGCGGATTGCAACAGCGGCCAGTTGTCCCGGTAGGTCGGGTGATCGGGCAGGCCCAGTACCTCGATCGGCGCGCCCGCGAGTTGCGTCTCGGCGCGGCCGCCCGGCAGGACCGCCTCGACCTCGGGACGCTCGCGCAACCATGCCTTGATTTCGGTCGCCTGGGCATCGCTGGCGGCGTTGACGTAAACATCCGCCGCCAGCCGCCCGTCGAGCCAGACCAGGAAGGTGCGGCTGAAACTCTCCACCATGGTGGTGACGCCGACATTGACCGCGAGCGCAAGCAGCAGCGCCATCAGCGCCAGTGACAGTCCCGACAGTTGCTGGCGGCTGTCGGCCCAGAACCAGATGCTGAGCGCGCCCTTGGCGTAGCGCTGGCCGAGCGCCAGCACGGCCTCGAGAAACATCGGCAGGACCAGTGCCGCGCCCAGCATCAGGGCAGCGAGCACGGCAAAGCCCGCAATGAGAGAATCGCCGAACCACAGCAAGCCGCCGGCGGTCGCGAACACGGCAAGTGCTGCGATGCTTTGAAACACCAGCCAGCGGCGCTGCGCCTGTTGCCAGGCCTGAGGCTGGGCGGTGGCCAACAGCGGCAGCCGCAGCGCCTTGGCCAGGCTGGCGGCCGCGGCGGCCAGCGCACCCAAAACGCTGATGGCGATGCCGGCAACCCACCATTCCGGCTTGAGCGTCAGCTGTCCCGGGATTTGCGCGCCATAGAGTCCGCGCAGGGAAGCAACGACGTCGGGCAACAGGGCGGCCGCGATGAAATAGCCGCACACCAGCCCGATCAATCCTGCAACCAGCGCCAGCGACACCAGCTCAGCGACCAGCACCGCGTTCAGCATCCGCGCCGAGACGCCGCAGGCGCGCAAGGTGCGCAACATCGTAAGGCGCTGCTCGAAGGCAAGGCCAACGGCCGAATTGACGATGAACAGGCCGACAAAGAACGACAGCAGCCCGAATGCCGTCAGGTTCAGATGAAAACTGTCGGTGAGGCGTTCGAGATCGCTCTCCGCGTTGGGTTCGACCAGGCGAAGCCTGTCGCCGATGATGCTTTCAAGCGGCGCACGCTTGCCCGCGGTCTTGCCGATCAACAGGCGCGACACCTGATCCGGCATTTTCAACAGGCTCTGCGCAACCCCGATGTCGACCACCAGCACCCCGGGCACCAGTTGCGGCTGCACGCGAAGCGGCGGCAGCAGCGCGCCGCCATTGGCCTGATGCCGCGCGCCCTCGGCGAGCTTGAGATCGGACAGCGTCTCCGGCGCCACCAGCATTTCTCCCGGCGGCGTCATGAAGGATTGCAGGTCGGCTTTGCCGATGGCAGGTGCGCTGCCGACTTCCGCGGGTAACGTCACCGGCTCGATGCCGAGCAGGCGGAACGAACGTCCGTCGATCTGGATGCGGCCTTCGAGGACGGGCGACACCGGCCAGCCGGCGCGGCGCAGATCGACAAAGAGTTGCTGCGGGAAGGTCGCCCCGGTGCTTGCGACCAGCATGGCGGTGCGGGTGCCGCCGAAAGTGGCGGCGGCGCGGTCGTAGGAATTGCGCGCCTGCTGGTTGAGCGCCTGCACGCCGCTCCACAGCGCGGTCGCCGAAATCAATCCGATCAACAGCGTGGCGAGTTGCATCGGATGCCGGCGCCAGTGGCTCAGCAACACGGCCAGCGTCCACAGGGCGCGCTTCATGCGATCACCCCCGCAATAATTCCTGCATGGAGGTTGACCTGGCGGTCGAGCGTGGCGGCGAGCCGCGCGCTGTGGGTCACCAGCAGGAAACCGCAGCCAGAGCGCGCGACCAGATCGCGCGCCAGCGCCAGCACTTCATCGGCGGTGGCCTCGTCGAGATTGCCGGTCGGCTCGTCGGCCAGCAGCAGCAGCGGTTTTGTCGCGAGCGCTCGGCCGATCGCGACCCGCTGCTGCTGGCCGCCGGATAGTTGTTCGGGATAACGCTTCAGAAAATTCGATAGACCCAGCCGCTCCACCAGTTCGCGGTGCCAGTCGGGATCGTGACGGCCGGCGATGCGCGACTGGAATACGAGATTGTCTTCCACCGTCAGGCTCGGGATCAGGTTGAACTGCTGAAACACCAGGCCGAGGCGGTCGCGGCGCAATTCGGCCCGGCCGGCATCGCCGAGCTCCGACACCGAAGCATCGGCCAGCCTGATCTCGCCGCCGTCGGCGGCATCGAGGCCGGCGATCAGGTGCAGCAGCGTGCTCTTGCCGCTGCCGGATTCGCCGGTCAGCGCGACGCTCTCGCCGGCACTGACGGTCAAATTCACGCCGCGTAGCACCGCGATTTCTTCGCCAGCGGCGCGGTAACTCTTGGTCAGGCCGGTGACGCTAAGCACAACAGGGCTGCCGTTGGTGATGGCCACGATGGCCGCGCCTCACAACGGCTTCTGGTATTTCAGCACGAACTCGTCGACCGGCACCACCGGCTGAAACACCTTCGCATCCCGGGGATCTTCGGGATGACGCAGGAAATCGCCTTCCGCGACCAGCTTGAAACCGGCGGCCTCGATTTCCTGCCGCAGCGTGCTCTCCTCGATCCGGTGCAGCGTCCTGGCGACGCTGATGCCGTCGCCTTGCTTGGCCGAGTGGTCGGCGATGATGAGGAAACCTCCGGGCTTGAGCGCCGCGAACATCTTCTTGTTCATGACCGCGCGATCGACCGGCATGTAGCTGATATCGTGATAGGCGAAGAAGAACGTGATCAGGTCCAGCCCCGAAACCTCGGGTGGGATCGGATCGTCGAAGTCTCTCACGACATGCACGACATTCTTCATGACGGGCTTCTGGGCGCGGATGTCGAACCTGTCCTTGACGAAGCGTTCGATCACGGCGGCCGAATCCTGGGCGTAGACGGTGCCGGACGGGCCGACGGCGCGGGCCAGAAGCTCGGTGCTGTAGCCGGCGCTGGCCTCCATATCCAGAACCTTCATCCCGGTCCGGACGCCGGTAAAGGCCAGCATCTTGGCAGGCTGGCGGCGCTGGTCGGCCTGGCGGTCGACGTCGGTCCGGTCCGGGGAGGCGACGATGGCCTCATAGTCGGGTGCCTTGGCTTCCTGTGCAAAGGTGCCTGATGGTGCCGCAATCGCCAGTGAGACAAGCGCGCCGATGAGCAACGTGCGTCGATAGACCGTTCCAGACATGAGCATTCCCTTTTGTTTCCGGCAACATATCAGGGCAACACTATCAGATCACGGCCTCAATCCGGTGACGACGGGATCGTGATCCGGCTGCCGGGCTTCCCAAAACAACGTCAGGCGGCGCGTTACGGGCGGCTTGCAGTTGCACTGCACGCAACCTTACCAAAATCCGCAGTTGCGTTGCCGGGAAAGCCGTGGCTAGCATCGGACAAGTCCGGTTCAACCGGGCACGATCAAGAGCAAAGATACAAAGTTACAACGGGGAGAGACCAGTCATGATCACGCAACCGACGCCCAAGGAAACGCCCAAGGGCGCCTGGAAAATCACATTCCTGCTGTTCCTGTTCATGCTGGTGAACTTCGCCGACAAGATCGTGGTCGGTCTCGGCGGCGCGCCGATCATGGACGAGTTGAAGCTGCAGCCGGAGCAGTTCGGCCTGCTCGGCTCCTCGTTCTTCTTCCTGTTCTCGATCTCGGCCATCGTCGTCGGCTTCATCGTCAATCGCGTCGCCACCCGCTGGGTGCTGCTGGCGATGGCGGTGATCTGGTCGCTGGCGCAGTTTCCGATGGTCGGCACCGTCAGCTTCTCCACGCTGTTGATCTGCCGCATCATTCTCGGCGCCGGCGAGGGTCCGGCGTTTTCGGTGGCGGCGCATGCGATCTACAAATGGTTTCCCGACGAGAAGCGGACGCTGCCCACCGCCATCCTGTCGCAGGGCTCGGCCTTCGGCGTGATCCTGGCGGTGCCGGCGCTGAACTGGATCATCGTCAATCATAGCTGGCACTACGCCTTCGGCGCGCTCGGCGTGGTCGGACTGATGTGGACGCTGGCATGGCTGGTGATGGGCAAGGAAGGGCCGCTGGTGCAGACCGCCGCGATGGTCGCGGCCGAGTCCCGGATTCCTTATTTCCAGCTCCTGACCTCGCGGACGTTTCTCGGCTGCTGTGCCGCGACCTTCGGCGCCTATTGGGCGCTGTCGCTCGGCCTCACCTGGTTCACGCCGTTCATCGTCAAGGGCCTGGGCTTCTCGCAAAAGGACGCCGGCTGGATTTCGGTGCTGCCCTGGGTGTTCGGCGCCACCATCGTGCTGCTGACGGGCTGGATTTCGCAGGTGATGCTGACGCGCGGTTACACGACGCGCGGTGCGCGCGGCGTCTTAGGTTCGGCGCCGCTGATCGTCGGCGGCCTGATCCTCGCCGTGCTGCCGCACGTGGCGCCCGGCGGATTGATGATCGCGCTGCTGGTGGTCGGCTCCGGTTTGTGCGGATCGATCTATGTGGTGTGCCCGCCGATGCTCGGCGAATTCGCGCCGGTGCAGCAGCGCGGCGCCGTGATCGCGATCTATGGCGCGATCTACACGCTGGCCGGCATGATCGCCCCGTCGGTGATGGGCGCCGTGATCCAGAACGCAGCGGTGCCGCTCGACGGCTACATGACCGGCTTCACCATCAATGCCGTGGTGCTGGTGGTGTCGGGCTTGCTCGGGCTGTTGCTGCTCTGGCCCAACACCGAACGCGCCAGGCTGGCGGCAGGGCAGGAAGCGGCCCAGGCCAAGTTCGCGTAAGGGAGTGGCCCGCTACAAGCTGCATTGCATCGGCGCGTCAGGCAATTCCTACAGGCTGGCGCTCTACCTGAACTGCGCCGGCCTCGACTAGGAGCCGGTCGGCGTCGACTTTGCCGGCGGCCAGACCCGTGCGGACCTCGATGCTTCGACCGGCGTAGCGGTGCGGAAGGAAGCGGCGCAATTGCGCACGGGAGCGGGGATCCATAGCCACCGATGCCGATGCTCAACCAGGGCGTGACTCATAAATCGAGGTTCGTGAGCGCGGCTCGACCCATGTCTGCTATCCGGCGAATTGCAGACTCAAACCCGACATCGCCTCAGGTCCGAAAAGTGCCGCCATCAGCAGACATGGCAAGGGCACACCAACTTTTCGGGCATCATCGCTTGCAGATATCGCGATTCTGTTTCTCTTGGTTCATCACTCGCAATATCTCGGGCGCCGCAAAACTGCTGAAATCGGCGGCGACAAGCGTGCCATAATGTCGGTGGTTCTTGAGTGCGTTGAGCAGCTTGTCGCTCAAGTTCTCCAAGGTGCGTGCCGCACTGGCCGGGATTCCAGACTTGGACGTGTCGATCTGCTTTGCGGAAGCAAAGAACTTCGTGGTGGCCTCCACCATCGCCGCGCGATTATCGGGATCGCAAAGCTCGCGATCGTCCTGCTCGTAGATGCATTCTGCCAACTCTCCCCATTTTAGGGCCACTGAAACCGTGCGGAATTCCGATCTCGGATCCTCCTGCTTGCCGGCAAGAACGGAAATGTTCGACTGCATGGTGCCGGCCTTCAGGATGAAATATCCGGCGCTCGGCTCGATCTTGTTTACTTCCGAGCCGACGTCCACGACGCGAAAAATGCAGGTCCGTACGACCGGCGCGACCTCCGGTCGGCCGAGACGGCTGGAGTCGGCGAACAGCGATACACTCGGCCCCGTCGAGACGAAGTCCGACATCGCATTCGATATCTTCGGGCCCCAAACCCATGCGCCGACAGCGAGAAAGCCGCCGGCGAAGGCGAATATGAGGGTGACAATCTGGCGAAGCAATTTCAGACTCCCATGACCTAAGCCTTGGAACAGTTATCCGGCGCGCCGTTGTAGCGCTCGAGCATCGGCTTCATTGCCGCCGGGACCGTCCAGCCGAAATCGGCGTTGATCAGGCGACCGTTGCTGGCGTTCTGCATCAGAGCGGAATTGATCGCTCGGTTGCGAGGGCTGTCCCAAAGGCTTCTCACCGTGGCCATCTCGGATTCGCCATATCGCTTGGCGGTATTCATCATTTCATCGAACTGCAGGAAATAGCGGCCGATGTAGTCGACGATGTAGGCGCGGTTGTTCCGCTCGCAAACGGCATTCGGTTCGGTGACGAGATAGCAGTTCAGCGCCGCCGTCATCTCTCTTGCCTTGGTGAGTTCTCGCCAGTCGATGCGATGTTTGTCCGTCGTCAGCTTCGGCAGCATGTCGTCGCGCTCCGGGCTTTCCAGCGCGGGATAACACTTTTCGCGGACCTGTGCCTCCTTCCATTCGCCCATCCGTGGACCGCTGGGCAGGTAGTCTCCGCTATTGCCAAGAACATAATAGTTGATGAGGTTGATGCCGACGAAAATGCCACCCAAGACGAAAGCTACACGCATCAGGAAGTTCATTGGCCAAGCCTGCTCTGGTTGTATCAAGCTCCTATACACCCACGGTGTGCCAAGAATGTTAATCGACGCACGACATATGTATGGACTTGTGACGAGCGCTGCGGCGTAATGACGCAAACAAAATCGAAATGGTTGCTCGATTTTTCGCCGAACCGGCGATGGAATCTGACCATCCGAACAACCTGTTAATACGTTGTTGGCGAAGTCTTTCGATTGCAGGAGCGAATTCGCAAGCGCGGGCGCGCGGCCGGCTCAACCGGTCGACGCAACACAGGCGAGCCGGGGTCCATTCTACTTTGCATGGGGTTGTTTTCGCGATTTTGTGTCTGGACCCCCCCCCCCGAACCTTCCGGCTGTGCTGTGCTGTGCTGTGCTGTGCTGTGCTGTGCTGTGCTGTGCTGTGCTGTGCTCACGGCGAGCCCGATTCAACTCCAAGCCATCATGCTCTGGGGTGTCGACCAACTTGCTTTAAACGATGGGCCGCGGCGTATGGGTCCCCCGATGTGCAATTGCACATCTGAGCTCGCGCTTCGCTTGGCCGGGACGACGACTTGGTGCGTTTACTAACCCGCCGCCGCGCCGAACTGGCGTGCGTCACCCTGCGCGCCGCGCACCAGTTTGCCGGGGCGGGCGCCGGTGGCATTGCCGCCACGCTGCGTCACCACGCCTGAGACGATGGTGGCGTCGTAGCCGTCGACCTGCTGCAGCAGGCGGCGGCCGCCGACGGGCAAGTCGTAATGCACCTTCGGCGGATGCAGATGCAGCCGGTCGTAATCGATTACGTTGACGTCGGCCTTGAAGCCCGGCGCGATCACGCCGCGATCGTAAAGGCCGACCGACAGCGCGGTCTTGCGCGCCTGCGCCGCGACCACGAACGGGATCGACAGCTTTTCGCCGCGGGTGCGGTCGCGGGTCCAGTGCGTCAAGAGATAGGTCGGGAAGCTGGCGTCGCAAATGATGCCGCAATGCGCGCCGCCGTCGCTCAGTCCCGGAACCGAATTGGGATCGCGCAGCATCTCGCGGGTCGCGTCGAGATTGCCGTCGGAGTAATTCAGGAACGGCACATAGAGCATGCCGCGGCCTTCCTCGGTCAGCATCGCCTCATAGGCGAGTTCTTCCGGCTGCCGGCCCTGGCGGCGGGCCTGCGCGCCCAGCGTATTTTCCGGCGGCTGTTCGTAGTCCGGCGGATTGCCGAGCAGATACATCTTGTCGTAGTTCGGCCGGAAGAACAGCGGATCGTCGGTCGCGGTGGCGTGCTCGCTCAGGATCGCCTTGCGCATCTCGGGCTGGTGCAGGCGCTTCAGCCGCTCCGCCAGCGGCAGGTGGGCGATCGCCTTGTAGCTCGGATGGGTCTGGAACGGGTTGCGCGACAATTCCAGCCCGAGCATCAGCCCGACCGGGCGGGCGGGGATCTGCGCGGTGATATTGAGACCGCGCGCGGAAGCGGCGTGGATGATGTCGAGCGTCTTGCGCCAGCGCTGCGGCTCCTTGTCGTTCTGCGTGATCGAGAACGTCACCGGGATCCTGGTATTCTCGGCCACCCGCAGCATCATCGGCAGGTCTTCGTTGATGGTGGAGAGATCGAGCACGAACTGCAGCACGCTGCGGCCCTCGGCATGCATCGCCGCTGCAATCGCGGTCAGTTCGTCCTCGCCGGCCTTCAGCGTCGGCGTGAAGTCGCCGGTCGAGGTGCGGTGGTTGAGGGTGCGCGAGGTCGAAAAGCCGAGCGCGCCGGCCCGTACCGCGTCACCCGCCAGTGCCGCCATCGCTTTGTTGTCCTCGGGCGTGGAGGGATCGCGGCGCGCGCCGCGCTCGCCCATCACGTAGACGCGCAACGCCGCGTGCGGCAATTGCGCGCCGACGTCGATGTCGAAATTGCGCTTCGACAGCCACTCCATGTAATCCGGGAAACTTTCCCAGGCCCAGGGAATGCCGGCGCTCAACACCGGCTCTGGAATATCCTCGACGCCTTCCATCAACTGGATCAGCCGGACATGATCGGCCGGCCGGCACGGCGCGAAGCCGACGCCGCAATTGCCCATGATCGCTGTGGTGACGCCGTTCTGCGACGACGGCGTGATGTCCTGGCTCCAGGCGACCTGGCCGTCATAATGGGTGTGAACGTCGACAAAGCCAGGCGTGACCAGTTTGCCCCTGGCGTCGATCTCTTCCTTGCCCTTGGCGGCGACCTTGCCGACCTCGGTGATGCGACCGCCTGAAATGGCGACATCGGCCTCGAACAGTTCACCACCCTTGCCATCGGCAATATTGCCGCCACGGATCACGAGGTCAGGGGTCGAGGTCATGGCTTTCCATCCCGAATCTGTTTTGTTGCCGCATCATCGGACGTCCCGGCAGGCTGTCAACCGGCCGGGATGAGGTTCTGGGATGCGTTAGGCGGCATTCGGACATTCTGGCCGCACGTCGGCGCTGTCCCCCAAGAACCAGACATCAATCGGACAGGCTGGCATATCGGCTATGGGCCGGAAGTTGATTAAGGCTTCGATTGCCGGACAACGAAAAAAAGGCACAATGCTGCTCAGAAAACTTTGGAAGCCGTCGGGAGGACGCGTCAATGGCCCGTTTGAAAGTTCTCATCGTCGGCGGCGGTATCGGCGGCATCACCGCAATGTTGGCGCTACGACAACGCGGTATCGAGGTCCAACTGTTCGAACAGGCGGCTGCGTTCGGACAGGTCGGCGCTGGCCTCCAGGTCTCTTCGAACGCTGCACGTATCTTGCTCAAGCTTGGGCTTGGTGAGGCGCTCAAGCGCGTAGCTACCTATCCAGACGGCCGCGATTATCGCGGCTGGGACACTGGCGAGCGGCTCTATTACACGCCACTCGGGCAGAAAGCAGAGGCGCATTTTGGCTCGCCGTACTATGCCGCCCACCGGGCCGAACTGCTCGACGTGCTGTTGAGCGGACTCGGCGAGCACGGGTTCCGGCTCGGCTCGCGTGTCGAGCGCGTCGATCAGGATCAAAGCGGTGTCTCGCTCACGTTCGCCGATGGGTCGATTGCGCAAGGCGATATTCTTATCGGCGCCGACGGAATTCACTCGACCGTGCGTGCGCAATTGTTCGGCAAGGAACTGCCGCGCTACACGGGCAACGTTGCGTGGCGCGGCCTGGTTCCTGCCGAACGCGTAGCGCATCTCGATCTTGGTAGTGTTGTCGGCGTCTGGATGGGGCCGAACCGCAGCATCGTCCAGTACTATGTCTCCGCCGGCAAGACCTTCAACTGGATCGGGATAAGCCGCTCATCGCAGCCCGCGCAGGAATCCTGGCTGGCGGAAGGCAGGACTGAGGATGCGTTGGCCGAATATGACGGCTGGCATTCGACCATTCGAAAGATCATCGCGGAGACGCCGAAAATCCTGCGCCAGGCTCTATACGACCGCGAACCTCTGCCAGACTGGCAGGTCGGTCGTGTCGTGCTCATGGGCGACGCCGCACATCCGATGATGCCGTTTTACGCTCAGGGCGGCGCTCAAAGTATCGAAGACGCCTACGTGTTGGCCGGCTGCATCGCCGAAGCCCAGGACCGGCCACTCGATGCGCTCGCGCGCTTCGTCAGAATGCGGCAGCCGCGCACCGCATGGATGCAAGGCCTCGCCCGGCGCGAGGAGCAACTATATCAGATGAACGACGCCGCGGCGATCAGGGCGCGCAACGATCGCATGCGTACGAACCGGGTCCCCGAGACGGCGACGTTTCCGCCGGAACAGGAGCGGCTTTACGGTTACGACGCCGAAATCGAATTGCGCAAAAGCGTCTGATCGAGCTCCGAACAATATTGCGGCCATCGCGCAACGACGCGGGTTCATATTCGGGTAGGGACATGAAATTCAGCAAATCGTGGGCGATTGCGTTATGGGCTGCGACCGCTTTGGTCTCCGATGCCGCAAGTGCGCAAAGCTTTCCCAGTCGGCCTATCACGGTGATCATGCCGTTTGCTGGCGGCAGTGCCAGCGACGTGGTCAGCCGGGTCCTTTTCAACAAGATGGCGACCCTGCTCGGGCAACCGATTGTGGTGGAAAACAAGCCGGGCGCCGGTGGAAATCTCGGCACCGCGATGGCGGCCAAGGCTACTCCCGACGGGTATACGCTGGTCGGCGCGGCTTCGGGCCCGCTGGCCGCCAATCTGACGCTCTACAAAGAGCTTGGCTACGATCCGCAAAAACTCGTCCTGATCTCGCCGTTCGCCAGCTTCACCATCGTGGTTGCGGCGAGCAAGAAGCTTGGCGTCACCACGATCAAGGAGCTCATCGAGCGTGCGAAAAAAGAGCCGGGCGCGTTGAATTACGGTTCGGTTGGTATCGGCTCTTCACAGCATTTGGCCGGGGAATATTTCGCCCAGATCGCCGACGTGAAACTCACCCACGTCCCCTATCGCAACATCGCACAATTCGGACCGGACTTGATGGCCGGGACGGTGCAACTCGGCTTTGCCTGGTATCCGAACGTGTCAGGGCCGCTGGCAGCCAACGGAGCAGTCGCGCTCGCCGTCGCGGGAGACGCTCGGCTGTCGGTGCTGCCAAATACGGTGACAACGGCGCAAGCCGGCTTGTCGCAATATACGTTCGACGGCTGGTTCGGCTTGGGCGCGCCCGCCGGCGTGCCGAAGGACATCCTGGAACGATTGAACGCTGCACTGAACGAAGCGCTGAAAGATCCCACGGTACTTGTCAGATTCGAAGAGATCGGCGCCGTACCGATCGGGCTCGGGCTCGACAACGCCAGGACATTCCTGGCGGACGAGGTGGCGAAATATCGGGACATCATTACCAAGGCCGGGATCGCCAAGATCGAATAGTGGAGTCCGGCGAGATCGACGCCTTAGGCGGTTTTCGCCGGCTTGCGGTCGGTGACCATTGCCAGCACGACCGTCAGCACCATGAAGCCGACGGAGGCGCCGAACACCCAATGCGGCATGTTCTGGTCCATGATCCAGCCGTACAGCAGCGGGCTCAAGATGCCGCTGAAATTGAATCCGGTGGAGACGATGCCGAAGGCGCGGCCGGCGGCGCCGGCGGGCGCGGCGTTACGGACCAGCATGTCGCGCGACGGCGCGATGACGCCGCCGAGGAAGCCTGCCAGTCCCAGCGCCGCGGTCAGCACCGCTGTCGGCAGATTGACCGTTGCGATGACGGTGATGATGACGGCATTGATGCCGAAGCAGGCCGCGGCCACGCTGCCGTGGCGGCGGGTGCGGTCGGCCAGATAACCGCCGGCCAGCACACCTATCGCGCTGGCGCCGAGAAAGGCCGTCAGCGCGATATTGGCGGCCGAAAATGTTACGCCGTAGCCGCTCATCAGCGCGACGACGCCGAAATTGCTGATGCCGGCATTCGACAGGCCGAGCAGCATGAAGAAGATCGTCAGCACGATGATCGCAGGCGTCAGGATGCTTTGCTTCGGCGCCGCCAAATCGTCGCCCTTGCGATCGGCCGAACTGGCGTCGGGAATACCGACGGCAATCAACAGCAGCGCCACCGCCGGCCCCACCGCACCTGCCACGATCAGGGCGCCGAGGCCGCCGACCGTTGCCACCAGGGCTGCCATGATGGCGGGCGCGACTGCGCCGCCGACGAAGCCTGCAAAGGTGTGAATCGAAAACGCACGGCCCATCCGCCTGACGTCCATATGCGCCGACAGAATCGCATAGTCGGCGGGGTGATAGACGCTGTTGGCGAGGCCGAGCAACGCGGCGCAAAGAATCAGCGACGTGTAGCTCAGGTGCATGCCGAGCAGGATCAGTGCGAGACCGCCGACGGTGAGGCCGGCCAGCAGCACCTTGCGGGCGCCGATATGGTCGGCGAGGTAGCCGATCGGCGCCTGGGTCAGGCCCGAGACGACACCGAACACGGTCAGCGCGAAGCCGAGTTCGATATAGCCGACGCCGAGTTGCGCCTTCAGGTACGGAAACAGCATCGGCAGCACGAACAAATGGAAATGGCTGACCCAATGCGCCACCGAAATCGCCGTCAGCGTGCGCAGCGAGGTGTCCGCTTTTGATTGTTGCGGTGCGGCGAGAATATCGACCATGTCAGCTCAGAACCCCGTATCGCTTACGGCCCGGCAAGGCACTGGAATCAAGGCGCGGTGAAACTATAGGCTGGTCGTTATTTGTCCATGAATGCCGCTGCATGGCTGCCCCGGCGCCGTCCCGGACGCGCGCAATGCGTCATTAAAGCTGAAGACAATGACGGGCCGGTGCGGCCATGATCCGGCATGCCTGATGCCATCAAACCGCTCCGCGTGCTCGTCTCCGAGGGTTCCAGTACCTCGGCCCGCGAGGCCATCACGATTCTGGGTCTGTCGGGCCATCACGTCGAGGTCTGCGATCCCTCGCCGTGGTGCCTGGCGCGGTTCTCGCGCTGGGTGCGGAGATTTCACCGCTGCCCGGGGCTGCGGACGGATCCTGCCGGATATCTCGCCTTTGTCGAACGGCTGATCGAGACCGGCCGCTTCGATGTGCTGCTGCCGACGCATGAGCAGGGATTTCTGTTCGCGCGGGTACGGCGGCGCCTGGAGGGGCGCATCGGTCTGGCGCTGCCGGGCTTCGACAGCTACCGCACGGCGCACAGCAAGGCAGGCTTCAGCCGGCTACTCGATCGACTCGCGCTGCCGCAGCCACCGACGCGGATCGTCGCCTCCGTGCAGGCGCTGCGCGAGGCCATCCGCTTTCCGGCAGTGGTGAAAACCTCGGTCGGCACCGCGAGCCGCGGCATCTGGTTCGTGCGCCATGCGGGCGATCTCGAAGACGCGCTGCGTGATCTCGCGGCAAGCGATGCCTTCGCGGATGAGGTGCTGGTGCAGGACCTCGTCGCGGGTACCCCCGAGAAGGCGCAGTCGGTGTTTTGCCGCGGCCGGATGCTCGGCTTTCATGCCTACCGGCAGGTTGCGCCCGGCGTCGGCGGCGGCGAGGCGATCAAGCAGAGCGTGCGCCGGCCACAGCTGCGCGGTGATGTCGCAGCGATCGGGCAGGCGCTCGATTGGCACGGTGCGCTGTCGGTCGATTACATCATGCCGCATGACGATGCGACGGCGCTATTGATCGACTGCAATCCGCGGCTGGTCGAACCCATGAACGCCTATCGCGCAGGCGTCGATCTGGTCGGTCCGTTGCTCCGTCTTTCACTCGGCGAGACGCCGGCACCGCTGCCGGAAAGCCGCGAGGGCGTGCTGACGCATCTGGCGATGCAGGCGCTGTTGGGATCCGCATCGCGCGGCGGAACGCGGCGCGACATCGTCAGGGAATGCGCCCAACTTGCCGCAGTGAGCGGACCCTATGCCGGCAGCAGCGAAGAACTCACGCCCGTCGGACTGGACTGGATCAGCGCCGTGCCACTGGCGATGACGGTGGGATTTCTGCTGGCCTCGCCGGCCTTCGCGATCAAACTCGCGCGCGGCGGCTTTGGCGCGCATCTGCTCGATCTCGGGAGCATCCGAGTGATCGAGGGTGAGGGGTTTGGGTAATCACAACTCGTCATCGCCCGGCTTGACCGGCGGCGTCAGCATTCGACGGAAAAGTCACGGCGTACTGGATCGCCCGCCTTCTTCGCGGGCGATGACAACCTCCTCACAACGGCTCGTCGTCGTTGCCTGAGCGGTCACGTTTCGGCGTGGCGATGTCGCCGTCCTCGTAATCGTCGTCCTCGACGGGAATCCGCGGCGGCTTTTTCGGTTTATCGTCGATTTTCTTCGGAGGTTCGTTGCTCTTGCCGGTTCCGCCCATATAATTCCTTTTTGCCGCATCAATCGGCGTTTGCCCTGCGGGTCGATTCAGAGTAACGGCATAACTACAATCTGACCGACCTTGATGTTCATCCTAGCGCCGGTCAGAAGGATTTTCCTGCCCTTTTTGCGGCGTTAGAGCCCCAAGGGCGTTTTTCACGGAGCCAGCATGAAGAAACCCCGCATCGAGGCGGAAGAACCGCAATCGCGCAAAATTATCCGCGCCGACAAAGCGCCGGTCAGCGGCTATTCGCTGGTGGTGGACGGTCATTTCAAGTCGCACCACGACACGGTCGAAGCCGCCGAAGAGGCGGGCATGGCCTTGAAGAACAAGTTCCAGATGCTGCAGGTGCAGGTCTACGACGCCGAGACCAAGACGCGGTCGATGATCAACTGGCCGCCGGCGTAAACGTCAGCCTCCAGCCTCGACCTGCTCCATCGCGGTTTCGAGCGAAAGCCTGTCCCGGACTTGATCCGGGGTGGCGTCAAAACAAAAAGAGGAGAGCCCGGTTCTGATTCAATCTGAACCGGTCAGGCGCTAGGTGCGCCGGCCGCCGCTTTGCTGGCTTGCCAGCCAATCCGACAGGGCCGGGGCCGGCTCGTCCGCTTTCTTCTTTTTCGGGGCCGCCTTCTTCGCCGCGGCGACGCGCGGAGGCGCAGCCGCTTCGCGCGCCAGCCGCAACGCCTTCAGCTTCGCCATGTTGTCCAGCACGGCCTTGTTGGCCGCGTCGCGGTCGGCCTTCCCTGATCTTGCGTCCTGGGCGGCCCTGGTTTGCTTGTCCATGCGCGCCTGGGCGCGATCACGATCTTCCTTGGTCATGATGCTCAGCCTTTTTTCGCGATTTTGGCTTTTGTCACGCGCTTGGCCTTGACCTTCGGCTCAGGCGGGTTTGCGAGATCGGCAGCTTCCTTGGCCAGACGCAGCGCGCGCAACTGTTCGGTCCGCTTCCGGATCGCGATGTCGGCCGCCGCGATTTCGGCCATCGCCTTGATGCCTTCTACTTCCTGGCTGCGCTTGCGGTGGAGCCGAATTTCCTTCATTTCGGCGGGGCTCTTGGGCTCATCGTTCATCTTATACCTCTGAAATCACGACCGATATCGTCGAACGATCTGTCCGGGTGTTACCACGGATCGCCGGCCAGAGGGCGATATTTTGGGCACCAAAAGCCGCGTTTTCGCGCGGATTTGGCCCTCATGGTGAAGCGGCGGCCCTTCCGGGCGCCGGCCACCGTCTCAACTAGAGCCTTTTCCGTTCCGATGGAATCGGAACGGGGCTCCAGATTTTTGATTTGACGCGTTTTCTTGACGCGAACCGGTTCCCATTTCGCTCGAAAACGCTCTAGCCGTGGACCACCGGGCCGCCGGCTTTCTTCCAGGCATCGATGCCGCCTTCGATATGGGCGGTATTGGCCAAGCCGGCGCTCTTGGCGGCGGCAACGGCCATCGCCGAGCGTTCGCCGAAGGCACAGAAGAACACCACGCGGCGTCCGGTCGCAGCTGCGACTTCGCGCAGCATGCCGCCCGGCTGCAGGTTTTCGCCGATCGCCGGATAGGGGGCGTGCAGCGCGCCCGGGATCATGCCGTGCTTGGCGCGTTCGTTGTTCTCGCGCAGGTCGACCAGGAGGATGTCGGGCCGGCCCAGGCTCTCGATGGCGTCGCGGGCGCAGAGCGCGAGCCCCTGTTTGGCGAGCTCTTCCTGATGCAGGCCGACATGCATGTTGGCGGGCACTGCCACGTCCATCATCTTGGGATTGGGCAGCTTCAGATTGGCCATCAGCTCGATATATTCGTCGACCGAGCGCACCTGCAGCCGTGGATTGTAGCGCTTCTCCTCGCCGATGGTGGAAACCGTATCGCCCTTGTAGTCATGGGCGGGGAACACCATGGTTTCCTCCGGCAGCTTCAAGAGCCGGTTGAAGATCGATTCATACTGGGCGCGCGAAGAGCCGTTCTGGAAGTCGGTGCGGCCGGTGCCGCGGATCAAGAGCGTATCGCCGGTGAAGACGCGGTCGCCCATCAAGTAACTATAGGAATCGTCGGTGTGGCCGGGCGTGTACATGACGTCGAGGCTGAGGCCCTCGATCATCACCTTGTCGCCGTCAGCGACCCGCATCGACACCACGTCGGCCTTGCTCTGCTCGCCCATGATGGTGATGCACTGGGTGCGGTCGCGGAGTTCGCCCAGGCCGGTAACGTGATCGGCGTGCAGGTGGGTATCGACCGCCTTCACCAGCCGCAGATCCAACTCCCTGAGCAATTTGCAGTAACGATCAGCCTTTTCCAGCACGGGATCGAGGATCAGCGCCTCGCCGCCGGGCCGGCTGGCGAGCAGATAGCTGTAGGTGCCCGAGACGCTGTCGAAGAGCTGGCGAAAGATCATGGCGGCTGCCGAATGTTGGTTCCGGAGCATGATATTCTATCGCGGCGACTTATTCAAACCATCCCTTCTCCCTGAGAGGGTGCAGAGCACCGCATCGAGGGCGAGCGCCATGTGCGGAGCCGTTCATCCTGCGAGGCCCTGCGCGAGCGCCTCAACGGCGGAGCCGTTGCGCGGGGATGAGGGACGCAGCTGATGCTCCTCAGGGCCGGACATAACTCCAGCCCTGCTCCTGCAATTCCATCAGCCGGACCACGCCCGAGGGCACGATGGTGGCCTCGGGGATCATGGAAATCGCATGACCTTCGGACTTTTCCATGCCCTGCTTGGTGTTGTTGCAGGCCGAAAACTGGATCTTGCCCGGAAACACCATGTCCTTCAGCCGCCTGATACGGTCCTGCACCGGGGACGTATCGGATCGCAGCATGTGCAGGCCGGGACCGTAGGTGACGATATCGATATCGACGTCCTCGTTCTTGGCCCGGTAATATTCGATGACGTTGGTGGCGTTGTTCAGCGCGAGATTCATCACCTGCGGGTCGTTCTGGTCGACCTGGATCGCGATGCGATGCGGCTTGGCATCGGCGGCCAGCGCGCCTGCGGCAAATGCGATCGAGAGAAGGGCGGCGGTAACCAGGCGACGAAACATTGCGAACTCCCCGGGATGAAACGAACATCTATCCCCGTCATTGCTTCGCTCCGCTCGCAATGACGGTTAAGGCCGGACCAACGTATAGCCGTTTTCGGTCAGGAACAGAATCTGGGCGACGCCAACTTGCACCGGCGTAGCGGCGGCGATGTAGTCCGGACGCTTGCCGGTTTCGCGCTCCAGCGTGTCGACGGTGTTGAGGCAGATATCGACCCGCGCGCCCTGCGCGACCAGGCTTTCGACCAGCTTGCGGTTGGGATTTTCCGGACGCAGCAGCTCGATGCCCGGGCCGAACGTCACGATCTCGACCGCCACCTTGTCGGGGTCGTAGAATTTCATCAGGTTGTTGGCGACGCTGATCACCATGCCCTGCTTCTTCGGGTCATTGTCCGAGAGCTGCAGCACCACCTTGTGCTCGGCGAACGGCTTGTCCTGCAGCGGCGTCTGCTGGGCGTGCGCGGACATCATGAATGTTGCGATCAACAGCGCCGTGGCCAGCCCGCGAAGGATGGTCGAAAATCTCTTCATTGATGTGCCGCGATGCCCGGATTGCCGTCGATGCCTTTCAGCGTGACACCCGGTGCGTCCCGGTTAGGTGGCTTGCCCGATCTGAGATGGTTGGCGACCACGTCCCAGACCGGCCCGCCCTTCTGCTCGTTGACCGAGGCCCATCCCGCCACCTTGTAATTCTTGCCGGCCTCCAGCGTGCGGCCGCCGTCGAGCTTCAGTTCGGAAATCCGCTTGCCAACGGTCTCCGAAGGCGCGCAGGCATAGGACAGGCCACCGACGCGGACCATGTCGCCGCCCTGCTGGTAGTAGGGATCGGGGTTGAACAGATTGTCGCAGACGTCTTCGAGCACGTCCTTGATCTGGGCGCCGGTCATGCTGACGACGTAGGTCTCGGGATAGGTGGTGGCGGTCTGCGCCAGCACGTCTTCCATCGTCAGCGGCTGGCCGGCCAGCACCGTCGTGCCCCAGCGGAAACCCGGCGACAGCGCGATCTCGGCGTTGAGTTCGCCACGCAGCGCGTCGCAGATCAGTTGGTCCATGGTGCCGCTGAAATTACCGCGGCGGTAGAGCAGGCGGTCGGCGGCGGCGATCTTGTCGCCCCAGGCCGCCGCGTGCGGTTCGCGGGCCTTGTCGATCAGCGCCTGCATCGCCGGATCGGGCTTCAGCAGTTCCGAGAACACCGGCAGCAGCCGGTAGCGCACATTGGCGACCTTGCCCTTGGCGATATCGAGATCGAGCACGGCGAGATATTTGCCGTTCGATCCGGCATTGGTGACGAGCGTGACGCCGCCGGCATTGGTCACGGTGATCGGCTGCGGCACGGCGTCATGGGTGTGTCCGCCGAGGATGACGTCGATGCCGGTGACGCGGCTGGCGAGCTTGAGGTCGACGTCCATGCCGTTATGCGACAGCAGGATCACCGCATCGACCTTGTCGTTGTTGCGATGCCCATCGACGAGCTTCTGCAGCTCCTCGTCGCGGATGCCGAACTTCCAGTCGGGCGTGAAACGCTTGGGATGGGCGATCGGGACATAGGGAAACGCCTGTCCGATCACCGCCACCCGATGGCCGCCGATCTCCTTGATGACGGAAGGCTTGAAGACGCGGCCGGAAGCCGGATCGAACGCCTTGGCGTCGTTGAAGGCGGCTTCCTCGGTGAGGAAGACGTTCTGCGCCAGGAATTCACCCTTGAAGCGCGCGAGATTGTCGCGCAGCGCCTGCTCGCCATAGGTGAATTCCCAATGGCCGGTCATCGCCTCGATGCCGAGCAGGTTGGCGGCATCCACCATGTCGGCGCCCTGCATGGCATTGGCAAACCCGGTGCCTTGCCAGAGATCGCCGCCGTCGAGCAGCAGCGAACGCCCCGCGCCGACATCGCTGCGCAACCGGTCGATCAGTGTCTTCAGATGCGCGAAGCCGCCGAGCTTGCCGAACCGTCCGGCGCCCTTCTCGAATTCGATAAAAGTGTAGGCGTAGGCATCGGCGCTGTCGGGGCGGATGCCGAAGCGATCGAGAAAGGCCTTGCCGACCAGGTGCGGCGGGTTGCCCTGCATGGAGCCGATGCCGATATTGACGCTCGGCTCGCGGAAATAGACCGGCTTGAGCTGCGCATGCGTGTCCGTCATGTGCAGGATGCGCGCATTGCCGAAGCGGTCGAGATCGTAGGCGTTGTCGGCACTGCGGGCGAGCCGCGGCAGGCTGCCGGCAAGCGCGGCGGCGCCCGCTAACGTCAGGAAATCCCGGCGGCGGATGGTCATGCGTCTCTCCGCGGAACGCTCAGCGTATTTCCAAGTCTTTCCAGCGGGTCTTCTCGCTGGTGGCCTGGAAGATCGAAGCTTTTGCCAAGGCTTCGGCTTCCTTGGCCGAGGCGGTGGCCTTGTCGAAGTCGCCGCCTTCGGCCGATTTTTTCGCCGCCGCCAGCGTTGCCGCCGTCGTGGTCCACTGGTTGCGCAGGCTGCCTGCTTCCTTGTTCGCCGCTTCGGCCGCGGCGTAGGCCGCCTTGTAGTCGTCCTCGCTCGCCGCAAACGCGGCAGCTGGGCCCGCCAGCAGCAACACGGAAATCAAAGCGGATTTCAGCAGGTTCATGGTCGCGCTCCCGGACCTGAAATCGGCAAACCGTTGCTGACATAGGACAGATAGTATTCGACGTTGCGATACTCATCGTCCTGCGGACTGAGCGGCACGCCGCGGATCTGGCTGTTGCAGGTGGTGAAGCGCCGGCTGGTGGTGCCCATGCCGCTCCATTCCGAACGATAGATCGGCATCGCGTTGAGAATGCCGAGCGCGGGCGCCAGCACTTCGGCGCGGATGCGCTCACCCGGGCTCTGCACGTGGCAGGTGGCGCAGGAGAAGTTGAGCTGGCCGCGGCGGGTGTAGAAATATTCCTTGCCCTTCTCGTAGGCTTCGAGCGCGCGCGGATCGTTGGGGATCTTGATATCCATCGGCTTGCCGCGCGAGGTGAAGGCCATGTAGGCGGTCAGCGCCGCCATTTCGTCCTTCACATAGGAGAACGCCGGCTCGCCATTGGCCTCGCGGCAGCGGTTCAGCGCCAGCTCCAGCGTGACGACCTTGCCTTCCTTCTCGTCGAAATAAGGATAGTTCTGGCGGATGCCGATGCCCTTGTTCGGGAAGCAATCCTGATAGCTCTTGCCGTTCTTGAACGGCTTCGTGAACATCTCCTTGCCCATTTCGAGCGAGAACTCGTAGGGCGGAAACTGTTCCTTCTCTTCCCATTGCCTGTGCAGGTCCTCGTTCATCGAGTAGGGACCGTTGACGAAATCATCCAGCTTCACCTTGGGAAACTTGTCGGTGAAGAATTTCCTGAACGCGGTGGCATCCTTGACCGGATCGACGGTGTCGGCGGCAGGCGCCGGCGCAGCAAACGCCAGCACGGCGAGCGCCAGTGCGGCCGAGGCAAATGGGATCGCGGATCGCAGCCTCATTGAATCTTCGCCGTCGTTGTGTCGGTCGCGCCCTTGTTGTCGACCCAGCTGATCTTGAGGTCGTCGCCCTTCTTGCCGCCCTTGAAGGCGAACTTGACGTAAGGATCCTTGGACACGCCGCCGCCCCAGTCGGCGGCGAAGACGTTCTTGCCGTCATATTCGAAGGTGAGCTGCTGGATGAAATGCGGCGGAATGATCTCGCCCTTGGCGTCCTTGACGAAGCCGGAATCCATCGGATGCTGGATCAGCGCCTGCACCTCGGTGATGTCGCCGTTCGAAGTTGCGCGCACGCGAATGGTCGATGCCATCTGATAATTCTCCTGGCTTTATATTTTGCGCATGATCTGGTGGGGAAACCGGTTCCGCTTTTCCGGATCAAGCGCACTAGCCGCCGCAGCCGCCGACGGTGACCTTGACCTCTTTGGTGGTGCTGTAGACCTTGCCGCCAGCTTCGACGATGACGATGACGTTGCTGGTCTTCGCCATCTTGATGCGATTGGCGACAACAGGCATCGTGCCCGCGGGAATCTTGTAGGACGCCACCAGCACGACCGGATTTTCGCTGACCAGAAACGAGATCGAGGTCACGTCGGGAAGCGTCGTCGTCACCGATACCGGCACCACGGCGCCGTTCTCGGCGATTTCGGGCGCATCGAGCTTGACCTTGTCGGACGTCTCGGCGGGCTTGCCGTAGAGCGCCTTGATTGCGTCGGCTTCGGTTCTCGCCTTGAAGGCGTCTTCCGGATACTTGTCGTTGGCGGCGGCGAACGCACCCCTCACGAAGGGGATATTGCCGAGGCCGACCAGTGCGACCGCGCCTGTGCCTTGCAGGATCAGCCGCCGCGTGGCCGAAAACCTTGTGTCAGTCCTGTCCATCCAAAGTCTCCTCAAGCGTGCGCTCGCGCGCCACGGCTTTGCATCACAGCGTCTGCAGGAAATCCACCACCGCGTTGATCTCCTGCTCGGTCAGGATCCGGTTTCGTCCGAACGGAGGCATCACGGTCAGCGGATTGCGAAGGGTTTCGTCGGTAACAATGGCGACGAGATCGGCGCGATTGGGATATTTGCTCTTGATGTCGACCAGTTCCGGCGCGATCGAGCCGGGCAGGTCGCCGCCCTTGATGACATGGCAGGTCAGGCAATTGCCCTTGCTGCGGTCGAAGGCGAGCTTCTGGCCTTCGGCGGCCGCGGACTGCGCATGGGCCGGATTTGCGAATGCCACGATACCTGCCAGCAGCAACAGGGCGAGCGCCGGATTTGTGACGGGCTTCGTTGAGAGGCGCTTGGTCAAGGGCATTCCTGTTGGCTACTTTGACTGCATGGTATCGAGCGGTCCCGTCGTGCGCGGCGTCAATTGCTTGCCTTCAGCCGTGGACACAATCCTGGTTTCCGCGGGATCGGCACAGGCGTTCATGCATGGCCTCGCCATCGTATCAGGTCTTGGATCGGTCCAGATGAAACTTTCGCTATTGGGCATTTTGACGGTGGGCAGGCTGGTCCGGTCGGCAACGAATTCATTCGGAACGATGTCGTTCAGGTTCAGAACATAGGCTGTCAAAGCATAAACGTCATCGGCTGACAATGTGTGCGGCGCGGGCATCGGCATGGCGCGGTTAATGTAATCCCATAACGTCGGCGCAAACGGCCAGTAGCTGCCGACCGTCGGCTCGGGCCGTTCCCCCTTGAGCGTTCCCTGGCCGCCGACCAGTTTGGGAAAGCGGCCTTCGCCTTCGCCGAAGGTTCCATGGCAGGCGGCACACTGCTCGGCGTAGACCTCCTCGCCCCGTTTGACGGTGCCGCTGCCGGGGGGCAGGCCGACGCCGTCGTCTCCGCGTACGTCGATGTCCCATCCGGCGATCTGTTCGGGCGAGGCTTTGCTGCCATAACCAAAGTGCCCAGGCTCTGCTGCGCTTGCGAAGGTGCCGGCGGCCAGCATCAGGCCAAGGAACAAGCCAAGGAACAGGCCAAGGAACAGGCGACGGCCGAGCAGCATGGAATGTTCACGCGAGCTGAACATCAAATACGCTCCCGTCAGGCTTGATCTGCCAGGTCTGGATCGAGTTGTTGTGGTAGACCGAATTCGTTCCGCGCTGCGTTCGCAGCTGCGCAATGGTCGGTTGGACGTAGCCGGTTTCGTCGATCGCCCGCGATTCCAGCAGCGCGGGCCGGCCGTCCCATTGCCAGGGTAGCGTGAATTTTGTCAGCGCCTTCGACAGTACCGGTTCATGCAGCCGTGCGGTCTGCCAGTTGACGCCGCCGTCGGTCGAGACGTCGACACGTTTGACCTTGCCATTGCCGGTCCACGCCAATCCCCTGATCTCGTAGAGGCCCGGGCCACTGAGCGGTTTTTCCGGACAGGGGAATGTGATCACCGACTTGGCGTCGATCAGCCAGGTGAACCCGCGTGAGGTGCCGTCCGGCATCAGGTCGGTATATTTCGAGGTTTCTTCGCGGGAAAACCAGGGCTTGTCGCCGAGCTTGATCCGTCGCAGCCACTTGATGTTGACGTTGCCTTCCCAGCCCGGCACCACCAGCCGCAATGGGTAGCCCTGTTCCGGCCGCAGTGCCTCGCCATTTTGTGCGTAAACCACAAGGCAATCGTCGAGACACTTGTCGAGCGTCAGGCTGCGGTTCATGTGCGCGCCGTCGGCGCCCTCGACCATCGCCCATTTCGCTTCCTTCCTGACACCGACCTCGTCGAGCAGGGTCGATAGCTTCACGCCGGTCCATTCCGCGCAACTGATCATGCCGTGATTGAACTGCAGCGAGTTGACCTGCGCGGCGCGCCATTCCATGCCGCCATTGGCCGGGCATTCGATGAAATGAATGCGCGACGTCGATGGAAAGCGCACGATGTCCTTCATGGTGAGGACCAGCGGCCGCTCGACCAGGCCATGGATCATCAATCGGTGCTGGTCGGGATCGATGTCTGGCCGTCCCGCATGATGGCGTTCGAAGAACAGGCCATTGGGAGTGATGATGCCGTGCAGGTCCTGCAGCGGTGAAAAGCTGACGGAAGATTCGGCGCCAGCAGTCAGCCACGGGACGTTGCGCCTGATGACGCCGGCCTCGGAGTCGGCGGGCCTGCCATAGGGTCGATCGACCACGCCGGCGCCGATCGATTGCGACCAGGGCGCATCCGCGGGCGGGGAGGCGGGCGCTGGCTCAGCATTGGCTGGCTTCGCACCGATCGCGAGGCTGCCGGTCAATGCGGCACCGAGACCCAGAAAGGAGCGTCGTCCGAGCGGCGTGCCGGCAACGTTCGACGATAGAGATATGCTGCGCCAGAGGTTTGGCCGCATGTTTCCTTCCATCCGCGGTCAGGTAGCCGCATCATTTATTGCTTTTTTTTAGGCGTATCGGCATTCGCTAATTTAGTCAATGCTAAATAACCATGGCCGCGGTAAACTGCTGCCGGCGCCTTGGTCGGCGCCGGTACCGACTGGAAATGAAGCAATGCGAGCCGCTGCGGCAACAGCCACGAAGACACCCCCGAAAACCAGCGCCGACGACGCGGCGTCCCTGAGGAAACTGGCGAAGCAGGCCGGTGAGGCCGCGCAACTTCTCAAATTGCTGGGTCACGAGAAGCGTTTGCTGGTTCTTTGCTTTCTGGCAGCGCGTGGCGAGATGACCGTCGGTGAACTCGTCGGCGTCGCCAAGCTCAGCCAGTCGGCTCTGTCGCAGCACCTTGCAAAAATGCGCGCCGACGGTCTGGTCGAATTCCGGCGGGCCTCGCAGACGCTGCACTACCGCGTTGTCGATCGGCGCGCCTTGCGCGTTCTGCAATTGCTGAAGGAAATCTATTGCGGGGATCTAAAGTGACGCGCCGCCGGCCGCGACTTTGGTTGCAGCCATCGCCCGCCGATACGGTATAAGACTGCCATGGCGGAATATGTCGTGGAATTCGGCAGGGATGGTCGGCCGGTCGAGCCCGATGGGCGACTGGATGCGGCGGCGTTCCATCGCAACCATGGGCCGATCTGGGCGGTGTTGCAGCGATTCCTCGCCGGCAAATCCGGCGATGTGCTGGAGGCCGGTAGCGGCACCGGCCAGCATGTGGTGCATTTTGCCAAGCATAGCCCCGAGCTCACCTGGTGGCCGAGCGATACCAATGAACGCCATCTCGGCAGCATCGCGGCGTGGATTAAATATGCCGGTCTTGCCAACATTCGCCCGCCGCTAACGATCGATCTTTCCGATCCCGCCTGGTGTCCGGCGATGCATGACGGCAGCGGTCCCGGTGAATTGCTGGCGGTATTCTGCGCCAACGTCGTTCACATCGCGCCATGGCGCGTGGCCGAGGGGCTGTTTGCCGGTGCGGCGCGATACCTGCGGCCGGACGGGCGGCTGTTTCTTTATGGCCCCTTCAAGCGTGACGGCAGGCACACCGCGCTCAGCAACGCCGTGTTCGACACCAGCCTGCGCGAGCGCGATGCCGAATGGGGTGTGCGCGACATCGGAGAACTCGGTGCATTGGCTGATGGCGTTGGCCTCGCTCTGGTCGAAACCGTGGAAATGCCCGCCAACAACCTGATTCTGGTGTTCGCGCGATCACAAGCGGTGACGCGGCGATCACCAAAGGGTGACGCCGGCGCATAGCGCGCGCCCGTTTGCGTCGGTTGATGGCGCGGGCTCACCTCTCCATAGTGCCGGAAATGATTCAGGGCTCCCCGCCGGGCGCCTGCCGGGCGGGAATGCCGATGTTGGATAAGACAGCCACGCAAGAGAACGCCCAAGAGATCGCTAATGACGCGCGGGCACGAGCCAACGTGCTGCGGCTGGCCGCGGCACAGGCGCTGACCGGCGCCAATTCGGCGGTGATTTTCGCCACCGGCTCGATCGTCGGCGCAACCTTGGCGCCCTCGATCTCGCTCGCGACCGTGCCGCTGTCGATGTATGTGCTCGGCCTCGCCGCCGGCACCCTGCCGACCGGCGCCATCTCGCGCGCCTATGGCCGCCGCACAGCCTTCATCATCGGCACCTTCTGTGGCGTGCTGACCGGCGCGCTCGGCGCGTTTGCGATCCTGCATGCATCGTTCTGGCTGTTTTGCGGCGCGACCTTCCTCGGCGGGCTCTATGGCGCGGTGTCGCAATCCTATCGCTTCGCGGCGGCCGACGGCGCCAGCGCAGCGTTCCGGCCCAAAGCCGTGTCGTGGGTGATGGCGGGCGGCGTGTTCGCCGGCGTGCTCGGTCCGCAGCTCGTGCAATGGACCATGGATATCTGGCCGCCTTATCTGTTCGCCTTCAGCTTCGTGATGCAGGCCTTGGTCGCGCTGGTGGCGATGGCGGTGCTGTCGGGCGTCGACGCGCCGAAACCGGCAGCGGCCGATCTGCACGGTGGGCGGCCGTTGTTCGAAATCGCGCGGCAGCCGCGCTTCATTGCGGCGGCGATGTGCGGGGTGATCGCCTATCCGATGATGAACCTGGTGATGACCTCGGCGCCGCTGGCGATGAAGATGTGCGGGCTCACGGTCAGCGATTCCAATTTCGGCATTCAGTGGCACATCGTGGCGATGTACGGGCCGAGCTTCTTCACGGGCTCGCTGATCGCGCGCTTCGGCGCGCCCCGGATCGTCGCGCTCGGGCTGACGCTGGAGGCCGCGGGGGCCGCGATCGGTCTGTCCGGGATCACCGCGATGCATTTCTGGGCGACGTTGTTCGTGCTCGGAATCGGCTGGAATTTTGCGTTCGTCGGGGCTTCCGCGCTGGTGCTGGAGACGCACCGGCCGCAGGAACGCAACAAGGTGCAGGCCTTCAACGATTTTCTGGTGTTCGGGATGATGGCGGTCGGATCGTTCTCGTCCGGCCAGTTGCTCGCCCATTACGGCTGGTCCGCCGTCAACATGGTGGTGTTCCCGCCGGTGCTGCTGGGGCTCGGAATCCTGCTGTTTGCGTCGTTCGCGAAGCGGCGGGCGAGCTCGCAGGTGGTCGAGGAAATTCCCGAGCCGGCGTTTGATTGATCAATTCCTTGGAAGGTTCCATGCCGTCGCGCGCCCGTATCGATGAATTCATTGCGGCCGTCGTCTCCGGTGACCATGCCGGCGCGATCGAGCGCTATTACACCGAAGACGCCAGCATGCAGGAGAACGCCGCCCCGCCGCGGGTCGGCCGCGACGCCCTGGTGGCGCATGAGCGCGCCGCGCTCGCGCGCGCAAAAAGCGTGACCTCGATTTGCGTCGCCTCGGTGGTCGAGGGCGACCGGGTCGCGATCAACTGGGTGTTCGAATTTGTCTATCATTCCGGCAAGACCGGAAGGTTCGACGAAGTCGCGCTGCAGGAATGGCGCGGAGACCGGATTTTTCGCGAGCGGTTCTTCTACGACCCGTCGAAGCCGTCGACCTAGTTGCCATCTGCTGACAGTTCGATGCGCATCGAAGTGGTGACCCTTGCAGTTTGGAGGGTGGCTATCGACTTGCTCCGGTAGACGCGCGAAGAACGTCTTCGCGGCGATGACGGCTCAAGAGGGTTGATAGTTTGGACGCTTCCACTCACATCAAATTGGACGAAACCTCCATCCGTTACGATGGCTGGCGCATTGTCGTCGTCTGCTTCCTGCTGGCGACGTTTGGCTGGGGGCTCGGCTTCTACGGCCAGAGCGTCTATGTCGCCGAGCTGCATCGGCTGCACGGCTGGCCGGCGTCGCTGGTCTCGTCGGGCACGACCTTCTTCTATCTGTTCGGTGCGGCGCTGGTTGCCTTTGTCGCCGAGGCGATCAAGGCGTTCGGCCCGCGCAACTGCCTGATCGCGGGCACGTTCGCGATGGCGGCGGCCGCGATCTCGATCGGCCAGGTCACCGAGCCCTGGCAGCTTTATCTCGCCAACGCGGTGCTGGCGTTCGGCTGGGCCGGCACCAGCCTCAGCATCATCAACAACACGCTCGGGCTCTGGTTCGACAAGAAGCGCGGCATGGCGATCAGCCTGGCGCTGAACGGCGCGAGTTTTGGCGGCATTGTGGGCGTCCCCCTGCTGGTGGCGGCGATCGGCTATTTCGGCTTTTCAGGCGCGATGATCGCGTCAGCCGTCGTGATGATCGCGCTGATGGTGCCGGTGATCCTGATCTTCGTCGGGCAGCCTCCGGTCCACGCCTACACGAGTGCCGTGGCTGCGGCCGATGCGCCGTCGCCGACGCAGATCCGGGCGCGGGCGCTTCGCGATATCGCCTTCCTTTCGGTGTCGATTGCGTTCGCGCTGGTGCTGTTCGCGCAGGTCGGCTTCATCGTTCACCTGATCTCGTTTCTGGACTCGGTGGTCGGGCGCGAAAAGGCCGCGATTGCAGTCGCCGTCCTGACGGCGATGGCGGTGGTCGGCCGCGTGCTGTTTTCCTTCGTGATCGATCGGCTCCATCAGCGGCTGGCGTCGTCGCTGTCGTTCATCAGCCAGGCCGGCGCGCTGCTGGTCCTGATCAACGTACACAATGATATTGCCGTCATCGCGGCCTGTGCGGTGTTCGGATTTTCCGTCGGCAACCTGATCACGCTGCCGTCGCTGATCGTGCAGCGCGAGTTCGACCCGCGTTCGTTCGGCGTGCTGGTCAGCCTGATCACCGCGATCAACCAGATCACCTACGCGTTCGGGCCCGGCGTGATCGGCCTGCTGCGCGATATGTCCGGCAGTTATGCGCTGCCGTTCTACGGCTGCATCGGCGTGGAATTGACGGCGGCGGTGCTGATCATGGTTCGCGGGAGGGCAAAGAACTTGTAGCCCGGATGAGCGACGCGACATCCGGGACCGGTTTCGCAGTCACCCGGATATCGCTTCGCTCATCCGGGCTACAGGCCTCACGTCTCCCTCGCGCGCAGCAAATCGTCGAGATCGAGCCGCTTCGTGAACATCGACAGCGTGCCGTCGGGCGTGCGCGGCCACTCTTCCTGCGGGCGGTCGCGATAGAGTTCGACGCCGTTCTCGTCGGGGTCGCGTAGATAGAGCGCCTCGCTGACGCCATGGTCGCTGGCGCCGTCGAGCTGGATGCCGGCGCTGATCACGCGGTGCAGCGCATCGGCGAGCGCCGGACGGGTGGGGTAGAGGATCGCGGTGTGGAACAGCCCGGTGGTGCCCGGCGGCGGCGGATGGCCGCCCTTGCTCTCCCAGGTGTTGAGGCCGATGTGGTGGTGATAGCCGCCGGCCGAAATGAACGCCGCGCTGTCGCCCATCCGCTGCATCACCTCGAAGCCGAGTACGCCGCAGTAAAACCCCAGCGCCCGCTCGAGATCGGCGACCTTGAGGTGCACATGCCCGATCCGCGTACCGGCAATGATAGGTGGGTTTTCGGGCATGCTCTCTCCTGTGCAACGACCGCCTTACGGCGATCTATGCAGCGACCGTTCCTCACGCAAGGTCGGACACTTCGCCCTCGGGCAGCCCGAACTCGAAGGTGTTCAGCGTCATCGACACCATCGTGTAGTAGCCGCACAGGCCGATCACTTCGACGACGCCGCGTTCGGTCAGCACCTTCACGGCCTCGTCGTACAGCGATGTGGAGACGCCGTGGCCTTCGTGCAGGGATTTGGCGACATCGTAGATCATCTGGCCCTTCGGATCGTCGAAGGTGGGCGTACGGCGATCGCGGATGTCGTCGATGATCCTGGGGTCCATGCCGCCTTTCAGCGCCAGGCGTTTGTGCGCATACCATTCGTAATGCGAGGTCCAGTGCCGCGCGGTAACGAGGATCGCGATCTCCGACAGTTTAGCCGGAAAGATGGTGTTGAACCGAAGCTGCTCGCCCAGGCGGGTGGCGTGCTTCGCCATCGCGGGGCTGTTGAGCCAGGCCATCATCGGCGCCGGCGCGGCACCGCGCTTGCCGGCGATCGACTCGTCATAGGTTTCTTTTTGCTCGGCGTTCATTTCGCCAGGCGAAAGCAACTTCAGCCGCATGTCCGTTTCCTCTTGTTTTTCAATCGTTGCGCGCCCTGCGATACACCCGATCTGGCATCGTGACCACCGCGGCCGGAGCATGGCGTGGCCGAGATGGTTATTGAATTCCGCAATGCGATAGCTAAGGTCGATCCAACATTCCCACATGGAAACGCCGATATGTCCGATTTGGAAAATTTTCGCCGTGAGACCCGCGCCTGGCTGGAAGCCAATTGCCCGCCGGAGATGCGGCGGCCGATGACCTCGGAGAGCGACACCTTCTGGGGTGGCCGCAACGCCAAATTCTCTTCCGAGCCGCAGCGCATCTGGTTCGAGCGGATGCGCGACAAGGGCTGGACTTGCCCGCATTGGCCCAAGGAATACGGCGGTGGCGGCCTCGATCCGGAGCAGGCCAAGATCGTGCGCCAGGAGATGGCGGCGATCGGCGCCCGGCAGCCGCTGACCTCGTTCGGCATTTCCATGCTCGGGCCGGCGCTGCTCAAATACGGCACCGAAGCGCAGAAGAAGGAACATCTGCCGAAGATCACCGCCGGCCTGATCCGCTGGTGCCAGGGCTATTCCGAGCCGAATGCCGGATCGGACCTCGCCTCGCTGCAGACCCGCGCCGAGAGCGACGGCGACGACTATGTCATCAACGGCCAGAAGATCTGGACTTCCTACGCGAATTACGCCGACTGGATCTTTTGCCTGGTGCGCACGGACGCGTCAGCCAAGAAGCATGACGGCATCAGCTTCATCCTGTTCGACATGACCTCGAAGGGGGTGACGACCAAGCCGATCCTGCTGATCTCCGGCTACTCGCCGTTCTGCGAAACCTTCTTCGACAATGTGCGCGTGCCGAAATCGCATGTGCTCGGCACCGTCAACCGCGGCTGGGATGTGGCGAAATATCTGCTGCAGCACGAGCGCGCGATGATCTCGGGCATGGGCGAGCGCGGCTTCGGCCGGCCGCTCGGCCAGGTCGCCGCCGACTCCGTCGGCACCGACGAGCAGGGCCGGCTGGAAGATTCGATGCTGCGCAGCCAGATCTCGACCTTCGAGATCGACGAGGCGGCGCTATCGGCGGCGGCCGAGCGCGCGGTCGATCTCGCCAAGGTGGGCCAGTCGCATCCGGCGTTTTCCTCGGCGATGAAATATTACGGCACCGAGCTCAACAAGCGCCGCTACGAAATCCTGATGTCGGCCGGCGGCGCCGATGCGCTGGAGTGGGAAAGCGAGCGCTCCAAAGGCGGCGCCCGCCCGCGCGCCTGGCTGCGCACCAAGGCCAATTCGATCGAAGGCGGCACCTCGGAGGTGATGCTCGGCATCGTCGCCAAGCGCATCCTCGATCTGCCGGGGGCGTAGGCTCCTCCGTCGTCGTTCCGGGGCGATGCGCAGCATCGAACCCGGAACTTCGAGATTCCGGGTTCGCCGCTTCGCGCCGCCCCGGAATGACGAGTTAGCAAATCACGCATTCATCTGAACCGGAAATCCCCAATGGCACTCGTCCTCACCGAAGAACAATCCATGCTGCGCGACAGCGCGCGCGGCCTTATCAGCGACAAGGCGCCGGTGTCGCATCTGCGCAAGCTGCGCGACGCCAAGGATGAAACCGGGTTTTCCCGCGAGCTCTGGAAAGCGTTTGCCGAGATGGGATTTGCCGGCCTGTTGGTGCCGGAGAATTTCGGCGGCAGCGGGCTCGGCTGCGTCGAGGCCGGCGTGGTGATGGAGGAAATCGGCCGCACCTTGATGCCGTCGCCGTTCCTTTCGACCGCGGTGCTGGCCGCGTCCGCGCTGTCGCGCGGCGGTAGCGAGGCGCAGAAAGCGGCGTACCTGCCGAAGATTTCCGACGGCTCGCTGCTGGCAGCACTCGCGATCGACGAGGGCGCCAAACATCGCCCGCTGCAGACCAAACTGCAGGCGGTGCGATCGGGCAACGGGTTCAAGCTTGATGGCGCCAAGGCGTTCGTGGTCGACGGCCACACCGCCGATCTGCTGATCGTAGCGGCGCGCAGCGGCGGCGCCGCCGGCGAGCGCAACGGGCTGACGCTGTTCCTGGTCGATCCCAAGGCCAAGGGCGTCGCGGTCGAGCGCACCGCGATGGTGGACTCACATAACGCGGCGCGGATCGACTTCGTTAATGTCGAGGTCAATGCCGATCACGTGCTCGGCGAGGTCGATCAGGGCGGGCCCCTGCTGGAAGGCGTGCTCAATATCGGCCGCGCAGTGGTGGCGTCCGAAATGGTCGGCTTAAGCGAAGAAGTATTCGGCCGCACCGTCACCTATCTGAAGGAGCGCAAGCAGTTCGGCAAGCTGATCGGCGAATTCCAGGCGCTGCAACATCGCGCCGCCGAGCTCTATATCGATATCGAGATCACCCGCGCCGCGGTGCTGAAGGCGCTGCAGACGCTGGACGGCGATTTCGATCACGCCAGTGCTGCGGTGGCGGTCGCCAAGGCCCGCGCCGGCACCACCGCGACGCGGGCGGTCCAGGAAGGCGTGCAGATGCATGGCGGCATGGGCATGACCGACCAGTTCGACATCGGCTTCTTCATGAAGCGCGCACGGGTCTGCCAGGAATTGTTCGGCGACGCGAACTACCACGCCGATCAGTTGGCGCGGATGAAGAGCTACTAAGCCAACCCCGTCATTGCGAGCGAAGCGAAGCAATCCACGGCCACAAAGAAAGTATGGATTGCTTCGCTTCGCTCGCAATGACGACGAGAGGCCGGCATCTGATTACTAACCGTCATGGCCGGGCAAAAGCGCGAAGCGCGTCTTCGCGCTAGAGTGTTTCCGACTTTTTCTGAATCGGGGATTCCCAAATCAGGTGGGCTCTGATTCAATTTTCCTGCTGGGACGGAGGCCAGCAAGGATGGCGCGAGCATACTCACTGGATCTGCGTGAGCGTGTTGTCGGGTTGGTTGCGAGTGGTGAGACGTGCCGAGCGGTGGCAGAACTGTATGACGTCAGCGTTGCGAGCGTCGTGAAGTGGTCGCAGCGGGCGCGCGCGACGGGCAGTGCGGCGGCCAAGCCGATGGGCGGCAGGCGGCCTTACCTGCTGGAAGGCGAGCGCGACTGGCTGCTGGCTCGGCTGGCCGAGAAACCTGATCTGACCTTGCACGCGCTGCTGGCAGAACTTGGCGAACGCGGTGTCGCGGTGTCCTGCGACACGCTCTGGCGGTTCCTCAAGCGCCAGGGCATCAGCTTCAAAAAAAACCGTGTTCGCGGCTGAGCAGGATCGTCCTGATATCGCGCGCCGCCGCGCCTGGTGGAGACGGCACCAATCGAAAATCGAACCTACCCGTCTCGTCTTCATTGATGAGACCTGGGCCAAGACCAACATGACCCGTACCCATGGTTGGTGGCGACGGGGCATCCCGCTCAAGGCTCAGGTCCCGCACGGCCATTGGCGGACGATGACCTTCCTCGCAGCACTCCGGCACGACCGCATCGCTGCGCCCTGCGTCATCGACGGGCCGATCAACGGCGAGAGCTTCCGTGCCTATGTCGAGCAGTTGCTGGTGCCAACGCTCCAACCTGGCGACATTGTCGTCATGGACAATCTCGGCTCCCACAAGGGTCCCGCTATCCGAAGAGCTATCCGAGCTGCCGGCGCACGGCTCGTCTTCCTTCCGCCCTATAGCCCGGACCTCAATCCGATCGAGCAGGTCTTCGCAAAGCTCAAAACCCTGCTCCGCAAAGCCGAAGAGCGCACCATCGAAGGCGTGTGGCGCCAAATTGGCAGCCTTCTCCAACACTTCACACCGCAAGAATGCGCAAACTATCTGCGCAACGCTGGATATGCTTCCGTCTAAATCGGAAAGACTCTAGATGACCCGGCCATCCACGTCTTTGCTTCAACTAAGCAAGTAAAGACGTGGATGCCCGGCACAAGGCCGGGCACGACGGAAGTGGTTGTGGTCGCTTCGGTGCTCGAAAATCTTACCGGATCGGCGGGGCGTACTGGATGCCGCCGTTGCTCCACAGCGAGTTCAGACCGCGCGGGATCTTGAGTCGCGATCCCGAGCCGACATTGCGCTCGTAGATTTCACCGTAATTGCCGACGTGGCGAATGATGCGGGCGGCCCAGTCCTTGGGCAGGCCGAGGTCTTCGCCGTAGGTGCCTTCGGTGCCGACCAGCCGCATCACGTCCGGCTTCTTCGACTTCAGCGCCTCGTCGATATTCTTCGAGGTGACGCCGAGCTCCTCGGCGTTGATCATCGCATACAGCGTCCACTTCACCAGCATCATCCAGTCGTCGTCGCGCTGGCGCACCACGGGGGCCAGCGGCTCCTTGGAGATGACGTCGGGCAGGATGACGTGGTCGGCCGGCTGGGTCAGATTCAGCCGCAGCGCGTAGAGCTGGGAAACGTCGGCGGTTAAGGTGTCGCACTTGCCGGACTCGTAGGCCTTGATCACCTCTTCCAGCTTGGGAAACTTCATCTCCGTGTATTTCATGTTGTTGGCACGGAAATAGTCCGCGAGATTGAGCAGCGTGGTCGTGCCGTCCTGGACGCACACCTTGCTGCCGTTCAGGTCCAGCGCGGAATCGATCTTGCGGGACTGCGGCAACATGAAGCCCTGGCCGTCATAATAGGCGACCGCCGGGAAGTAGAGGTCATAATTGGTTTCTCGCGACATGCTCCAGGTCGAGTTGCGCGAGAGGATGTCGACCTTGCGGTTCTGCAGCTCCTTGAAGCGCTCGTTGGCGTCCAGCGGCACGAAGCTCGCTTTCTTGGGATCGTCGAAGATTGCCGCCGCTACCGCGCGGCAGAAATCGACGTCGAAGCCGGTCCAGTCGCCCTTGTCGTCGGGGTTCGAGAAGCCGGGCAGGCCCCTGTTGACGCCGCACAGCACTTCGCCGCGGCGGATCGTTCGCTTCAGGGTCTTGGTGTCATAGCGCTCATAGGTGATGGCGCCGGCCAGGATCGCGGCTGCGACCGCCAGACCAATCAGGAGGCCGCCTCGAAATGTACGTAGCATTTTTCAACTCACCAATTTCAGGGGAAATGGATCGGCCAGAACGAGAAGGCGCCGCCGTTACAGTTCCGGCTTCTGCCGGATAATCACCTTGGTGCCGACCGGAACGCGCTCGTAGAGGTCGGCGACGTCGGAGTTGACCAGCCGGAAGCAGCCGGAAGAGACGGCGGTGCCGATGGTGTCGGGCCGGTTGGTGCCGTGAATGCGATAGACTGTCGTGCCGAGATACATCGCGCGCGCGCCGAGCGGGTTGCCCGGTCCACCGGCCATGAAGCGCGGCAGATAGGGCTGGCGCTGAATCATTTCCGGCGGCGGCGTCCAGTCCGGCCACTCCGCCTTGCGGGTGATGTTCACCAGTCCCTGCCATTGAAATCCGTCGCGGCCGACGCCGATGCCGTAGCGCAAAGCGCGGCCATTGCCCTGGATCAGATAGAGATGGCGCTCCGAGGTGGAGATGATGATGGTGCCGGCTGGTTCGTTGGTGCGATAGAGCACGGCGGTCTTCCGGTACTCCGGATCCAGCTCGACCGAGTCATCGGCAATCAACCCGGGCTGGTCGCCGACGTCGGGCTGGCGCAACTGCGCCTGGCTTTGCGAGGTCGAAAGGATCAGACCGGCTGTTGCGATCAACAACCAGATCAGGTGCCGAAACTTCGTCATCGCGGAATTCTCCTTCGTGGCGCGTCAGGCCAAATGAGCGGGGTTTGGCCAAATCACGGAACCATCAAATCTCACGGCCAGCTTGATGGCAAGTTTAGGGCGGGTGTGTCGGATAGGTCGCTGAAATACCTTCTATTTTTGTCGACCGCCGATTTCATGGGGATGTCACGGAAGGCCTTATTTCGGCGCGATCCACAACCGCAGGCCAAATGAGATCAGCGCGACGGTGCCGACCCCGCCGAGCCAGAGCGCGGCGAACCATAGCAGGCGCTGTCGAAGGGGACGCGGATTTGGCTCCGATGGGGTCAATGGTAGCCGCTTTCCGGCTTCACTTTGCCGCGGAATACCCAATAGGCCCAGCCGGTATAGCCGAGGATCAACGGCACCAGCACGGCGACGCCGAACAGCATGAAGAGCTGGCTGTTCGCGGGCGAGGCCGCCTGCCAGATCGTGATGCTCTGCGGCACGATATAGGGGTACATGCTGATGCCGAGGCCGGCATAGGACAGCGCGAACAGTGCCAGTGTCAGGAAGAACGGCTGGAAGTCGTATTTGTTGGCGAGGCTGCGCAGCAGCAATACCGTGACGCCGGCCACCGCGATCGGCACCGGCGCGGTCAGGATGATGTTCGGCCAGGCAAACCAGCGCTGGGTGTACTGCACGTGCAGGAACGGGGTTGCGATGCTGACGGCGCCGATGGCCCCTAACATCGCCAGCAGCAGCAGCCAGCTCAGGTGATAGGCGCGGTCGCGCAACGCGCCTTCGGTCTTCATCACCAGCCAGGTCGCGCCCAATAGCGCATAGCCGATGACGAGCGCCGCGCCGGTCAAAATACTGAACGGCGTCAGCCAGTCCCACCAGCCGCCGGCATAATGCCGTCCGTCGACATGCACGCCCTGCAGGATGGCGCCGAGCGCGATGCCTTGCGCCAGCGTCGCCAGCAGCGACCCGCCGGCAAAGGCGATGTCCCAGCGGTTGCGCTCGCTCTGCGTGGTGCGCCAGCGGAATTCGAAGGCGACGCCACGGAACACCAGGCCGAGCAGCATCGCGATCATCGGTGTGTAGAGCGCCGGCATCAACACGGCATAGGCCAGCGGAAACGCGGCCATCATGCCGCCGCCGCCGAGCACCAGCCAGGTTTCGTTGCCGTCCCAGACCGGCGCGACACTGTTCATGATGACGTCGCGGTCGGCCTTTTGCGGAAACAATGGAAACAGGATGCCGAGGCCGAGGTCGAAGCCGTCCATCACGACATAGACGAACACGGCAAAGGCGATGATGAAGGCCCAGATGGTGGGGAGGTCGATGGGAATCATCGCGCGGCTCCTTCGGCAACGGCACTCGCGGCGGGCGTGATGCCGGCGGCGCGGGCCGGGATGTCGCTGCGCGGCCCCTGTTCGCCGTGATGCGGCGGCTGTGCCATCAGGCGCAGCAGGTAAATTACGCCGGCGGCAAACACCGCGAAATAGACGATGATGAAGGCGATCAGCGACGATGCCACGGCGGGCGCCGCCAGTGGGGAGGCCGATTCAACCGTACGCAGCAGGCCGTAGACCGTGAACGGCTGCCGTCCGGTCTCGGTGGTGATCCAGCCTGCCAGCACGGCGATGAAGCCCGCCGGGCCCATTGCGAGCGCGAACATATGCAGCAGCCGCGTTTCATAGAGTTTGCCGCGCAGGCGCATCAACAGGCTGAACAGCCCAAGGCCCATGATCAGGAATCCCAGCCCGACCATGACGCGGAACGACCAGAACGTGATCGGCACCGGGGGCCAATTCTCGCGCGGCACCGTGTCGAGGCCGGCAAGCGGCGCGTCGAGCGAATGTTTCAAGATCAGCGACGACAGCTTTGGAACCTCGATGGCGTATTTGACCTTGGCGTCAGTCATGTCGGGCCAGCCGAACAGCACCAGCGGCGCGCCGTCCTTGTGGCTCTGGAAATGACCTTCCATCGCCATCACCTTCGCCGGCTGGTGCTCCAGCGTATTGAGCCCGTGCTGGTCGCCGGCGAGAATCTGGATCGGCGCCACGAGCGTGGCCATCCACATCGCCATCGAGAACATCACGCGGGGGCCGGCGAGGTGCCGGTCGCGCAGCAGGTGAAAGGCGCCGACCGCGCCGACCACCAGCGCGGTGGTCAGGTACGCCGCCAGCACCATGTGCACCAGCCGGTACGGGAACGACGGGTTGAAGATCACCTTGAGCCAGTCGGCGGCGACGAACTGCCCGTCGGCGTTGACGGCGTAGCCGGTTGGCGTCTGCATCCAGGAATTGGCGGAGAGAATCCAGAACGCCGAAATCAAGGTGCCGATCGCGACCATCAGCGTCGCCAGGAAATGCAGCCGGTGGCCGACGCGCTCCAGCCCGAACAGCATGACGCCGAGGAAGCCGGCCTCGAGGAAGAACGCGGTCAGCACCTCATAGGCCATCATCGGGCCGATCACCGGACCGGTCTTGTCGGAGAAGGCCGACCAGTTGGTGCCGAACTGGTAGGACATCACGATCCCCGACACCACGCCCATGCCGAAGGCGACGGCAAAGATCTTCAGCCAGTAATTGAACAGGTTGATGAATACCTCGCGCCCGGTTGCAAGCCAGAGCGCTTCAAGCACCGCGAGATAGCTGGCAAGCCCGATCGAGAAGGCGGGAAACACGATGTGGAACGACATCGTGAAGGCGAACTGCGCCCGGGCCAACACAACGGCATCCCAGCCTTCGAACATCGCGCACCATCCATCGTCAATTCCTGAGGCGCGATCTTTTCCGAAAACCGGATTCCACTTTTCGGGATCGCGCCTGCCGGCGTGGACCTTACCACGCCGGATTTGACGATAGTACCGCCTCGTTGTCGCGCAGCTCAGCTATTCGCGTTCAGCAACCTTCCGACGGTGCGGTCGATCTCTTCGTACTGGCCTTCGCCGGCGTGCTGGAACACGACCTTGCCGTTCTGGTCGACGATATATTGCGCGGGCCAATACTGATTGTGCCAGGCGTTCCAGGTCTGCGAGTCGTTGTCCTGCGCCACCGGATAGGTAATGCCGTGCCGCTTCAGCGCGGCCTGGACGTTCGAGGCGGAGCGCTCGAACGGAAATTCCGGGGTGTGGATGCCGACCACCACCAAGCCGCGATCCTTGTACTTGGCGTAGAGTTGGGTCAGGTGCGGCAGCGTGTTGACGCAGTTGACGCAGCCATGGGTCCAGAAATCCACCAGCACCACCTTGCCGCGTAGATCCGCGAGCTTGAGCGGCGGCGAGTTGAACCAGTTGCCGAGGCCGACGAAATCGGGGGCGCTGCTCTGCGCCGCCGCGACCGTGAACGGCGCATCTTGCGCGCGCGCCGTTTCTCGGCCGGCCGCGTGCAGGGCTGCGCCGGTCAGACCGACCGCGATGAATGCAGCGGACGCGACGAACGATCGTAAGGTCATGGCAGTCTCCATTTGGTCTCAGAGGCCGATCTGGCCGTTGGGGTAAAATCCGGTCAGCCACGACACGATCAGGGTGTCGTACTGGAAGTAGGACAGAGCTGCGAAGGCGATCACGACGCCGCCGAAGACCTGCTGCAGTCTTGGCGCGACCCGTGCGATGCTGCGAACGCGGGTGGTGACGGCCTGGCCGCCATAGGCGATCGCCAGCATCGGCAGCGCGGCACCGACCGCGTAGACGATCAGCAGCAGGCTCGCCCAGGCGGTATCCCTCGACGTCGCCACGACGGTCAGGATCGAGCCCAGCACGGGGCCGGCGCAGGGCGTCCAGACCAGGCCGAGCGTGGTTCCGAGCACGAAGCCGCCGATCATGCCCTGGCGCGAACCGGCCGCGCTGCCGCTAAAGCCGCCGATCCGAACCGACAGCCATTCGAAAGGCGCCGGCCAGATCATCAGCAATCCGAAGCCAGCCAGCAGGACAGCCGCGCCAGTTCGCAAGGTATTCGGATCGAAATCGAAAGTGCGGGTGATCGCGCTCAGCAGCAACGCCACCATCGAGAATGACATCACGAAGCCGAGCGCGATCATCGCCGGCCGCGCCTTGCCGGTCTGGCCGACCGATGCCCCGAGGAGAATTGGCAACATCGGCAGCGTGCAAGGCGCTGCGACGGTGACGACACCGGCCAGCAGCGCGAGAACCAGATTGAACATCGAAAGCATCCATCCGCGGGCCCGGTGACAGATTTGTCCATGCCGGGCGTATGATGATCTTCGATGCGAGGCGTTGACGCGTTACGCCGGCCGTATGCAGGCAGCGTCACGTCTCTGTGAGATTTTGGTGCGTCGGCTACACGGAATCGGGTGCCAGACACAGAGCGACCCGGCTGGGGGGCATCCCGGCCGGGTCGTTGGAGGTAACTTGGGAGGTTAGAAGATCGGTCCGTTAGAAAACTAAGTCAGAGTAGAAACTGGTTTAGCGAAGGCTGTCGGGGGAGATCACGCAGACCTCCGTGGGATTCTTGTTGCTGCAATCGATCACCTGTTCGCGGACGAGCATCGAGCCGCTATCGCGCTGGGCGCGGGGCGAGACGTTCTGGGCGGACAGCGAGGCCAGGGTGCAGACGGCGCCGAGTGGGATAATGAAAAAGCGGAAGGACGGCTTCAGCATATTCGCTCTCCTGTTCGGCGTTGGTGTTGCGTTGTTGAGTAAGGGTATAGGGGCTGAGTTTTTCCGCCTGATGTCGTCGATTGTTTCATTTGTTTCGTCGGAATTAATCTTCGTCCGTCGAAACCTGCCCGTTTTCCGCCCCCGATACCCGATTAACAAATTGAAATTGCTATATTTTACGCAGCGAGGCTGTCCACGCCGGCACCCTTAAGCAAGTCGGCCAATTGTTTGCGGGCGTAGAACATCCGGGTCTTCACCGTGCTCTGCGGGATGCCGATGATGGCGCCGGCCTCTTCGACCGACTTCTCGTGATAGTAGACGAGGTTGATGATCTCGCGGTGGGCCGGCGACAGCTTGGCGACACAGGCGCGCAGGATGGCGCTGGTGTTGCTGCGGTCGAGGGAAGCTTCCGGCGTATCGGCGTCGTCGGCGATCTCGAGCACGTCGTCCTGGTCGATATCCTCATGCTTGCGCTGGCGCAGCGCGGTCAGCGCCTTGAAGCGGGCGATCGACAGCAGCCAGGTCGAAACCTGGGAGCGGCCCTCGAACTGGCTGGCGGTCCGCCAGACGTCGAGGAACACCTGGCTGACCAGGTCTTCCGCCAGCGTGGTATCGCGCACCATGCGCAGAACGAAGCGGTAAACCCGGACGTTGTGACGGGAGTAAAGCACATGCATCGCGGTACGGCCGCCTTCGGCAATACTTTCCAGCAGCATCTCATCAGATGTCGCGCGGGCCGCGATGATCGACTTGCGGGCTGCAGCGTTGATGGCGATGACGTTCGGCATGACAGGCTCCCAGTTCGCCGCTTGGCGGCGGTTCGTTGGGAGGATTTTTAGTTAGTCAACGTTTCGGGACGTCTGCACCAAAAGGGAAAAATGGTTTCGTGCAGGGGAGAATTGTTTCGTCGCCGGCCCTGCGACGAAACATTCGGGGCAGAAATGCCAGTAATTTCAATACACGGAAAATTCGAAGCTTTGCGGACGCCAACACAACGGCATCGTCGTCCCGGCCTAGGCGCAATTGCGCACGGGGAGCCGGGACGACGCTGGGGTCGTGCCTCAGGCCTTGTCGCCGGCGGGCGAGAACAGATAGCCGCCGCCGCGGATGGTTCGGATCACGGCGGGCTTGGTCGGATCGATCTCGATCTTGCGCCGGATCCGCATGATCCGCAGGTCGACGGCGCGGTCGAAGGCCTCGGCGTCGCGCGCATTGGCCAGCTCCAGGAGCCGCTCGCGCGACAACACCCGCTTGGGGTTGGCCGCGAACACCTTCAGCAGGCCGAATTCGGAGGCCGTGAGCGGATGCTCGTTGCCCTCTTCGTCGCGCAGCGCCTGGGCCTCGAGGTCGAGCCATTTGGTGCCGAACCGCACCAGTTGCTCCTTCTCGGCCTTCGCCGCCGCGGCTTCGGGCGCCGCAGCCGCCCTGGCCGGCGCGCTCCGGCGCAGCACCGAGCGGATCCGCGCCATCAGTTCGCGCAGTTCGCACGGCTTGGCGATGTAATCGTCGGCGCCGAGTTCGAGGCCGACGACGCGGTCGATCGGGCTTGCGGTCGCCGTCAGCATGATGACGGGGACGTTGATGCGGCTCTTGAGGTCGCGAATGATCGACAGCCCGTCTTCCTCGGGCATGTTGAGGTCGAGCACCACGAGATCGGGCACGTGGGTCTCGATCACGCCGCGCAGGCTTTTGCCGCCGTCGCACAGCGTCACGGCAAAGCCGTGCATCTTGAGGTAATCGCCGACCATTTCGCGGGCCGGCGCCTCGTCGTCAACGATGATGATGTGCTGGCTCTGGGTCATGTCGTCTCTGTTGCGGGCAGTGTAACCGTAAACGACGAGCCCTGTCCGGGGCCGGCGCTTTCCGCGGTCACATGGCCGCCATGCATGTCGATGATGCGCTTGACGATCGACAGGCCGAGGCCGGTCGAACTTTCACCGGCGGTCGGCTTGGCCGAAAGCCGCTGGAAGCGGCCGAACAGCCGGCCGAGGTCCTCCGGCGACAATCCCGCGCCCTCATCGGCGATGCGGATGACGGTATTGCTGCCCTCGTGGCTGACGGCCACCGCGATCTTGCCGCCGATCTGCGAATATTTGATGGCGTTGCTGACGAGATTGTCGATCGCCTCGCGGATCCGGTCGGCGTCGCACATGGTGACGAAATTCGGCGGCGCGGACACGCTGAGCGTCTGTTGCTTGTTGACCGCCGAGGGCAGGTTGGCGTCGACGACCTCGGCGACGAGGGCGGCGACATCGACCGGCTCGCGGCGGATGGTGATGTCGAAGGCGTCCGCCATGGCGTCCGAAATCAGATGATCGACCATCGAGGTCAAGCGCTTGGTGGCGTCGCGGATATGCTCGACCTGCGCGGTGACGTTTTCCTTGGGCGAGCCGGCGCCGATCAGTTCGGTCAGCATTTCGGTACGGCCGAGGATCACGCCCAGCGGGTTCTTCAAATCGTGGGCGACGGTGCCGAGAATTTCGTTCTTGAAGCCGTTGGCGCGCTGCAGCCGCAGCCACTGCGCCGAGAGCCGGCGGTTGGCCTGCATCAGCGCGCGGGTGCGCTGGGCGACGCGGTCCTCGAGCTGGGTATTGGCCTCGTGCAACTGCTGGTACAGAATGACGTTGTCGAACGCGATCGAGAGCCGGCTCGAGAAAATCTCGACCAGCGAGCGGTCGGTGTCGGAGAGCTGGCGCTCGGCCTGCAGCAGCACCACGACCTCGCGGCCGCTGCCGGTGCGCAGATAGAGCACGCTGCGGTGGTCGGCGAATTCGTTCTTGCGGCGCGTGAAGGCGGCTTCCACCATCTGCCGCAGATCCGCATCGAGCGCTTTCGAGCTGGTGGTGCCGATGAAGCGGCTGTAGCAGCCGGAGCCCGCGAGCACCGAGAAATCGCTATCGGCATTGCCGTCGTCGCGCAGCACCAGGATGCCGGCGCAATCGACGTTGAGCAGCGAGGCGAGCTGCGTCAGCACGCCCTCGGCGAGGCGCTGCATCGACTTGAAGTCGTACAGGGTGGAGGCGGCGTCGATGATGATTTCCAGCCCGCGCCGGGTCTGCACCATGCGCTCGAGTTGCTGGTAGCTTCGCAGCGCCGCGGTCAGCGAGGTGAACAGCTTGTCGGCCGTCAGCTCGGTCTTGGCCTTGTAGTCGTTGATGTCGTACTGGACGATGACGCGGCGCTCCGGCGCCTGGCCTGGCTGGCCGGTGCGCAGGATGATGCGGACGGTCTCGTTCTTGAGTTCGCTGCGGATGTATTCGACGAGTTCGAGGCCGGCGACGTCGGTTTCCATGATGACGTCGAGCAGCACCGCCGCGATGTCGGGGTTGTCGCGCATCAACGTGCGGCCTTCGGCCGCGGAATAGGCCGAGAGGACCTCCAGCGTCGCGCCATGGAGATTGTAATCGCTCAGCGCAAAACGGGTGCCTTCGTGCACCGCCGCATCGTCGTCGATGACGGCGATCTTCCATTTGCGCTCGGACGAATCCTCCGGAACGGTTCCGGAATCGTCGATCAGGTGGAGGACATCGTCCTGTTCGGCCATTGAGGAGTTCCGTCGGCTGCAGTGTCTGTTGGCGTGGGGCTGCCCTTGGCGACTTTCGGCATGATAATGCGGAATGTGGTGCCTTGTCCCGGTCTTGACTCCAGCATCATCCGGCCGCCGAGCTGTTGAGTGACAAGATTATAGACGATATGCAAGCCCAGTCCGGTGCCGCCCTCGTTGCGGCGCGTCGTAAAGAACGGGTCGAACGCCTGCCGCTGCACGTCCGGCGTCATGCCGGCCCCGTTGTCGGCGAAAATGATCTCGACATCGTCGCTGCCGCGCCCCCGCGCGGTAATCGTGATCGCCCCGGAACGGCCGTCGGCGAAGGCATGATTGGCGGCGTTGAGGAAAAGATTGGTTAATATCTGGCCGTAGGAGCCGGGATAGCCGTCGATCATCAGCCCTTCCGGCACGTCCACCGACAGCGTGATAGCGGCCTTCTTCAGCACCGGCCGCAGGCTCGCGACGATCTGGTCGGTGGCTTCGCTGAGTGAGAATTGCCGGCGCTCGGCGTGCGAGCGGTCGACGGCCACCTGCTTGAACGACTGGATCAGTTCGCCGGCGCGATGCAGGTTTGCCACCAGTTGCCCCGCGGCGTCGCGCGAGGTCCTGACGAATTCGTCGAGCTTGGAGCGCCGCAACGGTTCGGTGCGCAGATCCTGGTCGAACATTTCGACGCGGCGTGCAAAGCTTGAAGCGACGGTCAGGCTGATGCCGATCGGGTTGTTCACTTCATGGGCAACACCGGCGACCAGGCCGCCGAGCGCGGCCAGCCGTTCGGCGTCGATCAGGTTCTGCTGCGCGGTGTTGAGCTCGAGCAGCGCGCCCTCGGCCTTCTCCTTCGAGGCGCGCAGTTCGTCCTCGGTCGCGCGCTTGGCGATCGCGTTCTCGCGGAACACCTCCACCGCGCGCGCCATCGCGCCGACCTCGTCCTTGGCCGTCGTGCCCTGCACGGCGCGGTCGTAGTCGCCCGACGTGATGGCGTGCATCGCCGCCATGATCTGTTGCAACGGCAGCCGGATCGACAATGCGATCAGGACACCGGCAGACAGGATGATGCCGAGGAAGATCACGGCGATCGACAGCACCCGGCGCGAAATCGCCGACAGCGTCCGGTCGAAGGTCTCCTGCGCCTTCTGCTCGCGCTGGCGCATCTTGACCGACAATTCGTCGATGGCGCCGATTGCATCGGCCTGGCTGGCGTCGATGGTGTTGCGCAACAGCTCGGTCCGGTTGGCGAGTTGCTCGGTCAGCTTGGCAAAGCCCTCGCGCAGCGCCAGCGTCCGCGCGTTCAGCCGCGTCAGCGCCATCCGCTGCAGGTCGTTGTCGGCGAGGTCGGACATCACAGGGATGGTCTTCTCGATCGTCTCGGTATTGCGGCGCGCCTCCTCGGCGGACGCCGACGCCAGCGACAGATAATAGGAGTTGGCGGCGACTAGCATTCCCGTGAACGCCTCGCGGGATTTGCCGAGCGCCGGCCAGATCAGCGCATCGCGATGGCCGGTGGCGCCCTCGATGATGGAGTAGAGTCCGGCCATCTCCTTGGCCGGGCCCAGCACCTGCTGTTCGTAGGTCTTGGTGATGGTCGCCTGCACCCCGCGCAATTCGCCGAAGCCGTTGAGGAAGCGGTCGGTGACATGCTCCAGCCGCTCGACCGATCCTGACAGCATCGGGTCGGTCGAGGCGCGCGTGGTGAGTGTGCCGAGTACCGCTTCGCGCAGCAACAGGATTTCAGCGAACAGTTCCGGGCTCGGCTGGTTGATGTAGCGATGGATCAGGTTCTGCAGCCGGCTGGTTTCGCTTTCCAGCAGCGCCAGGATCTTGTCGGATTCCCGCACCTGGCGGACATCTTCCCAAGCGGATCCGAGCACCGTGGCGCCATTCCAGATCAGCGCGGCGAGCACCACGACGACCGCGGAGTTCAAGCCCGCGATCGACAGGATGCGCCAGCGGATCGGCACCGCCCGCAGCAACTGGACGATGCGGAAACGGCCGCGCGCGACGAGGCTCGCCGGCCGTTCCACTGCTCCGTTCTGTTGCGGCGTCTCGGCCAATTCACTCCACCTTGCGAATGCGTTCGATCAACCCGGCCATCGCCGGGTCGCTCTGTGCCTTGGTATAAATTCCGGCCATCGCCGCCTCGAACGGCTTGCGGTCGATATCGGCGATGATCCTGACGCCGGCGTCCTCCGCCTGCTTGCGCGAACGTTCCTCGAGATCCCGCCATCTCTCGCGCATGAAGCGGCTCGATCGCAGCGCCGCTTCACGGAATATGTTCTGGTCTTCCGGCGTCAGGCTCGACCATGCCTTTTGTGACATCACCAGCACCTCGGGGCTCATCGTGTGTTCGGTCAGCGTATAGAAGCCGGCGAACCTGTAGTGATCGGTGGTGACGAAGGACGGCCAGTTGTTCTCCGCGCCGTCGATCAGTTTGGTGGAGAGCCCGGTCAGCACCTGTCCATAGGGCAGTTCGACCGGCTCGGCGCCGAGCGCGCGGATCATGGTAGACATCTGTTCGGATTGCTGCACCCGCAGCCGCAGTCCCTTGAGGTCGTCGATCGAGCGGATCGGCCTGACGCTGTTGTAGATCGAGCGGGCGCCGGAATCGTAAAACGCCAGCCCAACGAATCCGTAGGGCTCGAAACTGTTTAGGATCTCGTTTCCGATCGGTCCATCCAGCACCTTCTGCTGATGCTCGATCGAGCGAAACAGAAACGGCATCGCCAGCACGTTCATCGCCGGCACGATCGTCCCGATCAAGGCGACGTTGGTCCGGTTGAGATCGATCGCGCCGACCCGGGTCTGTTCGAGGGTTTCCTTTTCCTCGCCGAGCTGGTGGGAATGAAACACCTTGATCTGGTGCCGGCCGCCGCTGCGTTCCGATACCAGGCTGCCCATGTAGCCCAGCGCCTGGACGGTCGGATAATCCTCGTTCTGGGTATCGGCGGCGCGAAATTCGCGCGCAAAAACGCTCGATGAAGCGGCTGCCAGACACAGCGCGACAACAAGCTTCATGGTCCGCGAAAGGTCGGCGCGGCGGTACACTGGCAACAAATCCCCTTGTTGATGGAGTCTGTGGCGGGACGAAAAGGTTCAATGCGTTTTAGCAGAACTGTCCGAGGGTTGGCTATCAAGGGATGGCCAAGGTGCCGAACCGGCTACAATCGTGGATTGTGCGCTGCGACAGCTCCGGCTCGACGGAAGGGTGGATTGAAAGTCGCATTGAAACCGCCGTCCCGGCGATTTAAGAGGGCGGCACGACATCGCAACGCGGCGCAGCAGAGTGGTTCATCAGTGAAACTGGCCTTGAGGTTCCTGCAGCTCACAGCGCTCGCGGCCATCGGGCTGGTGTCGCCCGCGCAAGCCGCCACCGAGATCATGTGGTGGCACGCGATGTCGGGCGAGCTCGGCAAGCAGGTCGAAAAGCTTGCGGCCGATTTTAACGCCTCGCAATCCGATTACCGGATCGTGCCGGCCTATAAGGGCAATTACACCGAAACGGTGACGGCCTCGATCTTCGCCTTCCGTTCGCGCAGCCAGCCCGCCATCGTTCAGGTCAACGAGATCGCGACCGCAACCATGATGGCGGCGAAGGGGGCGATCTATCCGGTGTTCGAATTGATGCGCGACCAGTCGGAGCCGTTCTCGCCCGGCGCCTATCTGCCGGCCGTCACCAGCTACTACTCCGACGTCGCCGGCAACATGCTGTCGTTTCCGTTCAATGTCTCGACGCCGATCCTCTACTACAACAAGGATCTGTTCCGCGCCGCGGGCCTCGATCCGGAGGTCGCGCCGAAGACCTGGCCCGAGGTCGGCGCTGCTGCGAAGCGGCTGCGCGCGGCCGGTGCCGTCTGCGGCCTCACCACATCCTGGCCCTCCTGGATCAATGTCGAGAATTTTTCGGCGTTCCACAATCTGCCGCTGGCAACCCGGGCCAATGGCTTCGGCGGGCTCGACGCCGAGCTCACCTTCAACAACCCGCTGGTGGTGCGCCATATCGCGCAACTGGCGGAATGGCAGGCCACAAAGGTGTTCGACTATGGCGGCCGGGGGCAATCGGCCGAACCGCGCTTCCAGAAGGGCGAGTGCGGAATCTTTATCGGCTCGTCGGCGACGCGCGCCGACATCAAGGCCAATTCGAAATTCGAGGTCGGCTACGGCATGATGCCGTACTGGCCCGACGTGCAGGGCGCGCCGCAAAACACCATCATCGGCGGCGCCACGTTGTGGGTGCTGCGCGACCGGCCGCGCGCCGAATATGCCGGGGTCGCAAAATTCTTTGTCTATCTTTCGAAGCCGGAAATCCAGGCCGCCTGGCACCAGAACACCGGCTATCTGCCGATCACCCGCGCCGCCTTCGACCTCACGCGCGCGCAGGGGTTCTACGACCGCAATCCGGGTGCGGCGATCTCGATCGAGCAGATGACGTTGAAGGCGCCGACCGACAATTCGAAGGGAATCCGGCTCGGCTCGTTCGTCCTGATCCGCGACGTCATCGACGAGGAGCTGGAGCAGGCTTTCAGCGGCAAACGGTCGGCCCAGGCTGCGCTCGATTTCGCCGTCGAGCGCGGCAATCGCATGCTGCGTCAGTTCGAACGGGCCAATCCGGACAGATAGCGTTTTCAAGCGAAGCATGCCCTCGGACTTGATCCGGGGGTGGATACCGGTTCGCGTGAAGAAAACGCGTCGAAGATAGTGAGGCCGGCCAATCGCGGCCTTGCGTCTGCTTCGGCTCCGTGAGATCGACTGCCCGTCATGCATCCACTGCCGAATCTGCCGGATTTTGAGGCTTTCAAGGCCTGGCGCGCCGACACATCGCAATGGCTGCCGGTGGCGCTCGACATTGCGCATGGCCATGGCCTGCCGACCGCGTCGCCGCACATCTTCTCCACCGGGACCAATCTTGTCATCGGCCTCGGCGACGAACTGATCCTGAAAATTTTTCCGCCCTTCTTCCGTGGCAAGTTTGTTTCGGAGCGCAGTTCGTTGGCGCTGCTGCGCGGGAAGCTCGGTATCCCGATCCCCGAAATCGCGTTCGAGGGCGAGCGCGATCAGTGGCCGTATCTCGTCATCACGCGGCTGTCCGGCATCCTCGGCAGCGAAGCCTGGCCGGCGCTGCCGGAAGATCAGAAGGAGCGCGTTCTCGCCGAGATCGGATCGACCATCGCGGAAGTGCAGCGCGTCCCGGTGGGAGAGCTTTCCCTGATCGAGCCGCGCTGGGACCAGTTCATCGCGGCGCAGATCGCAGGATGCCGCGCGCGGCATGTCCGTCTCGGTCTGCCGCAAAAATTTCTGGATGGGCTGGACGACCTTTTGCGCGAGGTGCCCGCGCTGATTCCGCTCGACAGGCTGCCGGTGATGCTGACCGGTGAATACATTCCGGAGAATTTTTTGTTGAGTCGCGATGGTGCGAAATGGCGCCTGTCCGGACTGTTCGACTTCGGCGACGTGATGACCGGCTGGGGCGAATACGACCTGCTGGGTCCGAGCGCCTTCATGGCGGCGGGCAAGCCGCGCCGGGTTCGCAGCCTGTTCGAGGGTTTTGGGTATTCAGCCGCTTATATCGATGCCACCTTGAAGCGGCGGCTGATGGCGCTGACGCTGCTGCATCGCGTCAGCGATCCGGTCCGCCATATCTGCATCGAGGGCTGGCAGCACAAAGCCGGTGACCTCTTCGAATTGCAGGATCTGGTTTGGCCGGTGTGAGACTCGATGCGGCGAAGCCGCCGCTTAGTTATTCGGCCATCTGCATTAGTTGGTTATTATATGAGCAAAACATCTTCTTTGTATGCAATGTGATGGACGGGCTGGTTTGCCGCTGAATCGGAACAATGCCGATATCACGTTTATATATCAATGCTTTAACGGTGTCTTAGCGTTCCCTTAAGGTTTGGCACGAACCTTGCGATTCCAGCTCCAAAGCCGTTGTCCCTCAGGCGTTGGAGCCACCCATGAAGCGTCGCGATTTCCTCAAATCAGTGTCCGGAATCGCCGCTGCCGGCGCGCTGACGCCGGCGCCGGCGATCTGGTCGGCGGCCAAGGCCGACGCCCGGTCGGAGACGTTGTTGATCGTCTCGGAGGGCGGCCCCAACAATCTCGACATCCATGGCGTCGGCACCAACGTGCCCGGCTATGAAGTGTCGTGGAATTGCTACGACCGCCTGATCAGCCACGAGATGAAGGAAGGTCCCGGCGGGGTCCCGTATTACGACCGCGACAAGTTCAAGCCCGAACTCGCCGAGGACATGAACATCAGCGACATGTCGGTGACCTTCAAGCTGAGGAAGAACGCGAAATTCCACGACGGCACACCGGTGACGGCCAAGGACGCCAAGTGGTCGCTGGATCGCGCGGTCAGCGTCGGCGGCTTCCCGACCTTCCAGATGAGCGCGGGTTCGCTGACCAAGCCGGAACAGTTCGTCGTCGTCGACGACAACACGATCCGCGTCGACTTCGCCAGGAAGGACAAGCTGACGATTCCCGATCTCGCCGTGATCGTGCCCTGCATCGTCAACTCGGAACTGGTGAAGAAGAACGCCTCCGAGAAGGACCCGTGGGGTCTCGAGTTTACAAAACAGCAGACCGCGGGATCCGGCGCCTACAAGGTGACGAAATGGACCGCGGGCACCGAAGTCATCATGGAGCGCAACGACGAGTGGGTCTGCGGTCCGATGCCGAAGATCAAGCGCGTGATCTGGCGCATGGTGCCGCAGGCCGGTAACCGCCGCGCGCTGTTGGAGCGCGGCGACGCCGACATCTCCTATGAGCTGCCCAACAAGGATTTTCAGGAACTGAAAGCGGCCGGCAAGCTCAACATCGTGTCGCTGCCGTTCTCCAACGGCATCCAGTATCTCGGCATGAACGTTACCAAGCCGCCGTTCAACAATCCGAAGGTGCGCGAGGCGATAGCCTATGCGGTGCCGTACCAGAAAATCATGGATGTGGTGCTGTTCGGCCTCGCCAATCCGATGTTCGGCGCGCCGGCCGGCAAGGCCACCGACGTGGCGTGGCCGCAGCCGACCAAGTATTTCACCGACATGGCGAAGGCGAAGGCGTTGCTGACCGAGGCCGGCTATCCCGACGGCTTCGAGACCACGATTTCATTCGACCTCAACTTCGCAGGCATCAACGAGCCGCTCTGCGTGCTGGTGCAGGAGAGCCTCGCCCAGATCGGCATCAAGACCACGATCAACAAGGTGCCCGGCGCCAACTGGCGCACCGAGTTGAACAAGAAGGAAATGCCGCTCTACACCAACGTGTTCTCGGGCTGGCTCGATTACCCCGAATATTTCTTCTACTGGTGCTATCACGGCAACAATTCCGTCTTCAACACCATGAGCTACAAGTCGCCGGAGATGGACCGGCTGATCGACGGCGCGCGCACGGCAGCCGCGACCGGCGACAAGACGGCCTACGACACCGACGTCAAGGGCATGGTCGATCTCGCCTTCACCGACATCCCGCGGATTCCGCTGTATCAGCCCTTCGTCAACGTCGCGATGCAGAAGAACGTTTCCGGCTATCAATACTGGTTCCACCGCCGCCTCGACTACCGCGCGCTGGTGAAGGGGTAACCCGCCATGCTGACCATGATCGGCAAGCGGCTGATGTTTGCGATCCCGTCGCTGATCGGGGTCGTGATCGTGACCTTCCTGCTGACACGCGCGCTGCCCGGCGATCCCGCGGCCTATTTCGCCGGACCCGCCGCGACCAAGGAAGCGGTCGAGCAGATCCGCAAGAAGCTCGGCCTCGACAAGCCGCTGATCGAGCAGTTCTTCCGTTACACCAACGACCTCGCGCACGGCGATTTCGGCAACTCGCTGACGACGGGCCAGCCGGTCGCCAGCGAAATCAAGAACCGCCTGCCGGCGTCGGCCGAACTGACGCTGCTCGGCCTCGTGGTATCGATCGTGATTGCGATTCCCTTGGGCGTGCTTGCGGCCACCAGGCCGGGTTCCTGGATCGACCATATCTGTCGCATCACGACGACGGCCGGCGTGTCACTGCCGGTGTTCTTCACCGGACTGGTGCTGGTCTACGTCTTCTATTTCAGGCTCGGCTGGTCGCCCGCGCCATTGGGCCGGCTCGACGTGTTCTACAGCGCGCCGCCCGGCGTGACCGGCTTCTACCTGATCGATACCCTGATCGCGCGCGATTTCGAGGCGTTCCGTTCCGCCGCCAGCCAGTTGATCCTGCCGGCGGTGACGCTGGCGATCTTCTCGCTGGCGCCGATCGCACGCATGACGCGGGCCTCGATGCTGGCGGTGCTGGCGTCCGACTTCGTGCGCACCGCGCGCGCCAGCGGACTTTCGCCGGCGACCGTGATCGTCACTTACGCGTTTCGCAACGCGATGCTGCCGGTCATCACCACGCTCAGCATGGTGTTCTCGTTCCTGCTCGGCGCCAACGTGCTGGTGGAGAAGGTTTTCGCCTGGCCCGGCATCGGCTCCTACGCGGTCGAAGCGTTGATCTCGTCGGACTTCGCGCCGGTGCAGGGCTTCGTGCTGACCATGGCGGTGATGTACGTGCTGCTCAATCTGATCATCGACATTCTCTATGGCGTCATCGATCCCAGAGTGAGACTTGAAGGGTAAGGGGTAAGCATGAGCACCGTTGCGCCTGCTGTTGAACCCGTCGGTCCCGCGCGTACGTCGGGACTGGCTGCGATCTTCGAACACACCCGCTATGTGCTCGGCGAGAACCGCGTCACCGCCTTTGCCTTCGGGCTATTGGTCGTCATCCTGTTTGCGGCGATCTTCGGCCCCTACGTGGTGCCCTACGATCCGCTCGCCAGCGATACCGCGGCCGCGCTGAAGCCGCCGTCGGCGGCGCACTGGTTCGGCACCGATCAGTTGGGGCGCGATATCTTCAGCCGCGTCATCGTTGCGACCCGGCTCGATACCTTCATCGCGGTGGCGTCCGTGGTGCTGGTGTTCCTGATGGGGGGCCTCGCCGGCATCGCCGCCGGCTATTTCGGCGGCTGGACCGACCGCATCGTCGGTCGTATCGCCGACACCATCATGGCGTTTCCGCTGTTCGTGCTGGCGATGGGCATCGTGGCGGCGCTGGGCAACACCGTGCAGAACATCATCATCGCCACTGCGATCGTCAATTTCCCGCTCTATGCCCGCGTCGCCCGCGCCGAGGCCAATGTCCGGCGCAACGCCGGCTTCGTGCAGGCCGCGCGGCTGTCGGGCAATGGCGAGTTCCGGATCCTGCTGGTGCATATCCTGCCCAACATCATGCCGATCATGATCGTGCAGATGTCGCTGACCATGGGCTACGCGATTCTCAACGCCGCCGGCCTTTCCTTCATCGGCCTCGGCGTGCGGCCGCCGACCGCGGAATGGGGCATCATGGTCGCGGAAGGCGCCGGCTTCATGGTGTCGGGCGAATGGTGGATCGCGCTGTTCCCGGGCCTGGCGCTGATGATCGCGGTGTTCTGTTTCAACCTGCTCGGCGACGGTCTGCGCGACATCGTCGATCCGCAGCGGAGGACGTGATGACAGCCCCGACCAGGTGCCATTTTACCTCTGCGCTACTTTGCATGGGGTTGTTTTGCGGATTTTTGGATGACGCGCCGCTTGGGAGGCGCTCATGACCGCGCAGCCGTTGCTCGACGTCAGCGATCTCACCGTCGAATTCGCGACCAGGCGCGGCATCGTGAAAGCCGTGCAGCACGTCAACATCACGGTCGCCAAGGGTGAAACGCTCGGCATCGTCGGCGAATCCGGTTCCGGAAAGTCTGTGACGTCCTACGCCGTCATGCGCATCCTCGATCGCGCCGGCAGGATTGCTGAAGGCTCGGTGGTGTTCTCCGGCATCGACGTCAAGGCCGCGACCGAAAACCAGATGCGAGATCTGCGCGGCCGCGAAATCTCGATGATCTTCCAGAACCCGCGCGCGGCGCTCAACCCGATCCGGAAAGTGGGCGATCAGATCGAGGATGTGCTGCGCCAGCACGTGCAGCAGTCCGCCGTGAGCGATCGCGGCGAGAAGGCGATCGAGGCGCTGGAGCAGGTCAAGATCGCGCGCCCGCGCGAGCGCTATCACGCCTATCCGTTCGAACTCTCCGGCGGCATGTGCCAGCGCGTCGTGATCGCGCTGGCGCTGGCCTGCAATCCGCAGCTCTTGATCGCGGACGAGCCGACCACCGGCCTCGACGTCACCACGCAGAAGGCGGTGATGGACCTGATCGTCGAACTCACCAAGCGGCGGAACATGTCGACCATCCTGATCACGCATGATCTTGGTCTCGCCGCCGCCTATTGCGACCGCGTCATCGTCATGGAGAAGGGCCGGGTGGTCGAGACCGCGAAATCATCCGACATCTTCGCCAACCCCGCGCATCCCTATACCAAGAAGCTGATGCGCGCGACGCCGCGGCTCGGTGTCTCCTTGCGCGATCTCTTGCCGGAGGAGGAGGCCGCCGCGCTGCCGGCCATGCCGGCCGCCGCGCCGGTTGACAGCGAAGCCAAGCCGCTCTTGCTGGTCGAAAAGCTGGTGAAGGAATATCCGCGCCAGGGCGCGACCGCCACGCTCGGCAAGCTGTTCGGCCGCAAGCCGCCGGTTGAGGCAGCGGTGTTCCGCGCGGTCGACGGCATCAGCTTTTCGGTAGGCCATGGCGAGAGTGTCGGCCTGGTCGGCGAATCCGGCTGCGGCAAATCGACGACGTCGATGATGGTGATGCGGCTGTTGGACCAGACTTCGGGCCGCATCCTGTTCGACGGCGACGAGATCGGCGGAATGCTTCCCAACAGCTTTGCGCGGACGCCGCTGCGCAAAAGCATTCAGATGGTGTTCCAGGATCCGACCGACAGCCTCAATCCGCGCTTTACCGCGGCCCGCGCCATTGCCGATCCGATCATGCAGCTCGGCGACATCAGGGGAAGCGACGCGCTGCGCGCGCGTTGCGAGGAACTTGCCGGCCTGGTCGGCCTGCCGGTCAACCTGCTGGATCGTTTTCCGCATCAATTATCCGGCGGCCAGAAGGCCCGCGTCGGCATCGCGCGCGCCATCGCGCTACATCCGAAGCTCGTGATCCTCGACGAACCGACGGCCGCGCTCGACGTCTCCGTGCAGGCCGTGGTGCTCAATCTGCTGCGGGACCTCAAGGCTTCGATGGGCATGAGCTATCTGTTCGTATCGCACGATTTGAATGTGGTACGTTTGTTGTGCGATCGCGTCATCGTGATGCGGTCGGGACGGATCGTCGAGCAAGGTTCGTCCGAACAGGTGCTGGGCAATCCCCAGGACGCCTACACCCGCGAACTGCTGACGGCGATCCCGCATCCACCGTTGCCGGTGCACTAGAGCATGATCCGGAGCACGGAAGCCGGTCGTGTCGCGACAAGAGAGATGGGAGTGAAATGGCTGCTGATCACCTGGACGTCTACATCGACGCCGTTTCAACGGCGCTGGCGCTGCCGGTCGAACAGGCCTGGCGGCCCGCCGTGCGTGCGAATCTTGAAATATCGCTGAGGCTGGCGCGGCTGGTCGATGAATTTGTGTTGCCCGATGAAACCGAGCCGGCCTGTGTCTATACAGCCTGACCGCACCATGACGGTGGACACCGACGGGATGTCTGCCGAGGCCATTGCGCAAGCGGTGGCCGGCAGAAGGATTTCCGCGCTTGAAGCGACCGAAGCCGCATTGGCGCGGATATCCCGGCATGATTCCGTTTTGAATTCCTTCACCGACGTCACCGCCGATCGCGCCCGCGCCAAGGCGCGCGCCGTCGATGCGGCGCTCGCGGTCGGGCAGAAGGTGGGCCCGCTCGCCGGCGTGCCGTTCGCCGTGAAGAACCTGTTCGACGTCAAGGGACTTTCCACCCGTGCCGGATCGAAGATCAACCGCGACCTCAAACCTTCGTCGCGCGACGCGACGCTGATCGAGCGGATGGAAGCGCAGGGCGCGGTGCTGGTCGGCGCGCTCAACATGGGCGAATACGCCTATGACTTCACCGGCGAAAATATCCATGACGGGCCGTCGCGCAATCCGCACGATCCGACCCGGATGAGCGGCGGCTCTTCCGGCGGCTCCGGCAGTTCGGTCGGTGGCGGTCTGGTTCCGATTGCGCTCGGATCCGACACCAACGGCTCGATCCGGGTACCGTCCTCGTTCTGCGGCATCTTCGGCCTGAAGCCGACCTATGGCCGGCTGTCGCGCGCGCGGTCGTTCCCGTTCGTCGCGAGCTTCGATCATCTCGGCCCGTTCGCGCGCAGCACCGGCGACCTCGCGCTGGCCTATGACGCGATGCAGGGGCCTGATGCCGACGATGCCGCCTGCACGGCGCGGCCGGGCGAGCCGGTAGCGCCGCTGCTGACGCAGGACATTTCAGGTCTGCGGGTCGCGGTCGCCGGCGGCTATTTCCAGAAGAACGTCTCCCCCGAGGCGGTCGAGGCGGTGGCGCGGGTGGCGAAAGCGCTGAACGCCACAAGCACGGTCGAAATTCCCGAGGCCGCGCGCGCCCGCGCCGCGGCTTACGTGATCACCACGACGGAGGGTGCTTCTCTGCATCTCGATCGCTTGCGCAAGCGTCCGAACGATTTCGATCCCGCGGTGCGCGACCGCCTGATCGCCGGCGCCATGGTGCCGGCACCTTTGGTCGACCGCGCGCAAAAATTCCGCCGCTGGTATCGCGCCCAGGTGCTGGAACTGTTCAAGACGGTGGACGTGATACTCGCGCCCGCGACCCCTTGCGTCGCGCCGAAACTCGGGCAGGTGACGTTCATGCTCGACGGTGTCGAGCTGCAGGTGCGGGCCAATATAGGTATCCACACCCAGCCGATCTCGTTCATCGGCCTGCCGGTGGTCGCGGTGCCGGTGCCGCTGGAGCCGATGCCGATCGGCGTCCAGATCATCGCCGCGCCGTGGCGCGAAGATGTCGCGCTGCGCGTGGCCCACGCGCTGGAGCGCATGGGCGTTGCCGCCGCACCTCAGCCTCGAGGATTGTAGTCATGGATATCGATCTTCCCGACGTGCTCGCCGAAGTCACCGCGCAGTTCGCGCGCTACGAAAAGGCGCTGGTGTCGAACGACGTCGCGGTGCTCGACGAGTTGTTCCGCAACGATTCCCGCACGCTGCGCTACGGCATTGCCGAAAATCTCTACGGCTATGACGCGATCATGGCGTTCCGCGCGGCGCGCTCGCCGGCCGGGTTGATGCGTCGGACCGACAAGACCGTGATCTCCACCTATGGCCGCGACACCGCCGTGGCCTCGACATTGTTCTATCGAGATTCGCTGGCCGGCAAGGTCGGTCGGCAAATGCAGACCTGGGTGCGCTTCCCCGAGGGCTGGAGAATCGTTGCGGCCCATGTCAGCATCATCAATGAACCTGGATCCTAGACATGAGTCTTGACGATCTTCCGACCCGCGTACCGCCGTCCGGCGCCGAGGCCGAGACGCCGGTTCGGCGCATCGACCGGGCCGCGCCGCAACCGGACAAGGTCACGCGCGCGGAGGAATTGCGGCTGCAGCTCGCCGACGAGATCGTGCGCGGCGTGCTGGCGCCGGGTTCGGGGCTCGACGAGACCGATATCGCGCGCCGCTTCGGCGTGTCGCGGACGCCGGTGCGTGAGGCGCTGCGTCAGTTGGTGGCGAGCGGCCTGGTCGAAGCCCGTGCGCATCGCGGCGCCGTCGTGGCGCAGCCCTCGCTTGAACGCCTGACCGGCATGTTCGAGGCGATGGCGGAGCTGGAAGCCTTGTGCGCGGGACTGGCCGCCGAACGGATGACGGCAGCGGAGCGCCAGAAGCTCGAGGCGATCCACGAGGAGTTGCGGGTATTGAGCCATGCCGGCAATCCCGAGCGCTTCCACGAGGTCAACGAACGCTTTCACAATGCGATCTATGCCGGTTCGCAGAACGGCTACATCGCCGAAATGACCTTGGCAACGCGGGTGCGGGTGCAGCCGTTTCGCCGCGCCCAGTTCCGCAATCTGGGCCGGCTGGCGAAATCGCAGGCCGAACACGACCGCGTCGTGGTCGCGATCCTGCGCGGCGACAAGATCGGGGCTGCGGCCGCGATGCGCGCGCATATCGAACTGGTGCGCGGCGAATACGAGCTTTACGCGGTGTCGGTGTAGGTCTCGTCATTCCGGGATGGTCCGAAGGACCAGACCTCAGGGGTGCAATTGCACCCCCGGGGAATCTCGAGATTCCGGGTTCGATGCTTTGCATCGCCCCGGAATGACGAGAACTACACCGCCGCCTTCTCCGCCATGAACGCCCGCCAGCCGCCGAACACGGAAATATCGCGCGCGCCCTCCACGGCGATCGGTTCGACCATAAAGCCCTTCACGCCGCGGCCGTCGGCGAGGCGGATGGTGCCGATCGACATCGGCGGCGGGATCGCGGCGACGAATTTTCCGAACGCCGCCGCCGACAGCGCCCACAGCTCCAGCTTGATCGCCGTTCCCTTGTGCGTGTCGACGCGCAGCATGCCGGGTTTCGGCGGCGTGGTGTCGAGGGCGTAGAGTTTGTAGTCCGGCGCGGTGGTGGCGGCCTCCAGCAGGCGGCCGTTGAGCGCCTGCAGTTCGCCGTTGAGCGCCATGCCGGAGAGATGCGCGCCGACCACGGCGATGGCGATCTCGTCGCCGACCAGGCTGGTGGACGGCGCTGCCAGCGGCGGCTGCGTCAATCCTTTGGCGCCCATCTTCAGTTCGGTGTCGGCGTGAAAGGCGCGGCCGATGCTGGCGAGCTGTGCGTCATGCCCGGCGGGCGCCAGCAGCGTGATACCGAACGGAATGCCGTCGGAGCGCATCGCCGCCGGCAGCGCCAGGCCGCAGAGGTCGAGCAGGTTGACGAAATTGGTGTAGGTGCCGAGCCGGCTGTTGAGTTCGATCGGGTTGGCCAGCACCTGCGCGGTCGAGTAGGCGGTCGGCGCCGTCGGCAGCACGATCGCGTCGAGATTGGCGAAGGCGCGATCGGCAATGCGCCGCAGTCCCTGCAGGCGATAGAGCGAGGAAAACGTGTCGGCGGCGGTTAGCCGTGCGCCCGCCGCGGTGATCTCGCGTGTCACCGGATGGATCGAATCCGGCGAAGACGCCAGCAGATTGCGGATCACCAGATAGCGTTCGGCGACCCATGGCCCCTCGTAGAGCAGCCGCGCGGTCTCGTAGAACGGTTCGAGGTCGAACTCGACCAGCGTGGCGCCGAGCGAGGTCCAGCGCTGCAGCGCCTCGCCATAGGCTTTCTCCGAGGCGGTGTCGCCGAAGAAGATCAACTGGCCCTTGCGCGGCACGCCGAGGCGAAGATGAGCGGGAAACGCCGAGATTTGGCCGAGCGGCCGGTTGCGCGAAAACGGATCGGCGCCGTCGGGGCCGGCCATCACCGAAAGCGCGGTCATGGCGTCGTCGACGGTGAGGGAGAATACCGAGATGCAATCGAGCGTCCGGCACGCCGGCACCAGGCCTGCGGTCGAGATCAGCCCAAGGCTCGGTTTCAATCCGACGATGTTGTTGAGCATCGCGGGCACGCGGCCGCTTCCCGCGGTGTCGGTGCCGAGCGCCAGCGGCACCAGTCCGGCCGACACGGCGACGCCCGATCCCGAACTCGATCCGCCCGGAACCAGGTCGGCGCGGATCGGATTGACGGGAATGCCGTAGGGCGAGCGGACGCCGACGAGGCCGGTTGCAAACTGATCGAGATTGGTCTTGCCGATGATGATGGCGCCCGCGGCGCGCAACCGCGCCACCGCCGTCGAGTCCTGCGCTGGAGAATAGGAAAATGCAGGACAGCCCGCCGTGGTTGCCATGCCCTGCGCGTCGATATTGTCCTTTACCGCGACGGGTACGCCGAGCAGCGGCAGCACGCCGGCGTCTTTCGCGCTCAGCGCTTCGGCTTCCGCCAGTGCCGCCTTCTCGTCGCGCAGGCTGATGAACACGGCGGGATCGTTGTAGTCGCGGATACGCTGATAGCTGCGCGCCACGGTTTGCGCCGGCGTCATGGTGCCGGCGCGATGGGCGGCGACGATCGCAGCAACGGTTTCGGTCAAGGGATGCCCCATCTTTGGGTTGGCTGATTAATTCATCTCGAACGAAGCAAGCGATGTGCCATTGTGTACATTATAGGCGTGCGCCGGGATATAGAAATAGGTGCGTATATTCAGAGGTTTAGGTAAGTTTTTGCGAAATGCCGGAGGCCTTGCACAACAACAGGACGCGCCGTGCCTGATTAATAATTAGGCAGGTCTAACCGTTAACCGGCAGCTGCTGCTTCGCGCACGATGACACGTTGCCGGACCGCGCGGTTCTCGCGTAGAGGGAACCGCCTGCCCCCGACAGAGAGGCAGCGGAGGAAACCGATGACGTCAGCCGCCGCCACCAGCCGCGACCCTTCCGAGGCGCTGTTCGCAACCCCATCCGTCGTTGCCGATCGCCGCTCCGATGGCAGCATTGTTCTGAAATCGACCGTGCATTTGCGCGAAAGCGCGCGATGCGTCGGCGACTGGCTGGAGCATTGGGCGCGGCAAGCGCCGGACCGGATCTTTCTCGGCGACCGCGCCAGTGTCGATGCGCCGTGGAACACCGTCACCTACAAGGATGCCTTGCGTGAGGTGCGCGCGGCCGCGGCGTGGATTCTTGCGCAAGGGCTGAGTGCCCAGCAACCGCTGGTGATCCTGTCGGACAACAGCGTCGAACACGCGCTGTTCGCGCTTGCCGCCCAGCATGTCGGCGTGCCCTCGGCGTCGATCTCGCCGGCCTATTCGCTGATGTCCAGGGATTTCGAAAAGCTCAGGAGCATGATCACGCTGCTTGGGCCCGGCGCGATTTACGTCTCCGGCAAAACACCGTTCGCGCCGGCGCTGGCGGCGATCGCGCCGCTGCACGCGGCGACCATCGTCAGCGGTGATGCCGGCGACAGTAACGCCGTCTCGTTCCGTGCTGTCGCGGCTACGCCTGAAACACCTGAGGTCGCAAAGGCGTTCGCAGCGATCACGCCGGATACAATTGCGAAGTTCCTGTTCACCTCAGGCTCGACCGGCACGCCCAAGGCCGTGATCAACACCCAGCGCATGCTGACCTCGAGCCAGCAGGCCAAGGCGCAGACCTGGCCGTTCCTCGAGGGGATCAGCGACCTCGTGATCCTCGACTGGCTACCCTGGAGCCACACCTTCGGCGCCAACCACAACTTCAATCTGGTGCTGCGCAACGGCGGCACGCTCTATGTCGACGGCGGCAAGCCGGCGCCGGGATTGTTCACGACCTCGCTCGCCAATCTGCGCAGCGTGATGCCGACGGTGTATTTCAACGTGCCGCGCGGCTTTGAGATGCTGATCGCGGCGTTGCGCGGCGACGACGAATTGCGCCGGCGTTTCTTCAGCGAGGTGAAGTTCGCATTCTATGCCGGCGCCGCACTGCCGCAGAATCTCTGGGATGCGCTGGAAGCGCTCTCGATCCAGAGCGTCGGCCGCGCGCTGCCAATGGTGTCGGCCTGGGGTTCGACCGAAACCTCGCCGCTGGCAACCGACTGTCATTTCCAGGCGAAACGTTCCGGCAATATCGGCGTGCCGATTCCGGGTACCGAATTGAAACTGTTGCCATCAGGCGACAAGCTCGAAGTGCGGGTCCGCGGACCGAATGTCACGCCGGGCTACTGGAAGGCGCCGGAATTGACCGTGCAGGCGTTCGACACCGAGGGTTTTTACCTGATCGGCGACGCCGTGACCTTTGCCGATCCGGCGCGGCCTGAACTCGGATTGTTCTTCGACGGCCGCGTCGCGGAGGATTTCAAGCTCAATTCCGGCACCTGGGTCAATGTCGGTAACCTGCGCGTCGCCGGGATCGCCGCGCTGGCGCCGCTGGCGCAGGACATCGTCGTATCGGGGCATGGTGGCGACGAGGTCCGCTTTCTGGTATTTCCGAATATTGCGGCCTGCCGCGCGCATGCGGGCTTGCCCGACAGCGCCGAGGTGAAGGACGTAATCGGTCACAACAAGGTTCGCGCCGGCATCGCGCAAGGACTCGCAAAGCTCAAGGCGCAAGGCGGCAACTCGTCCGGTTATGCGACGCGCGCACTACTGCTGGCGGAACCGGCTTCCGTCGACGGCGGTGAGATCACCGACAAGGGCTACATCAACCAGCGCGCGGTGCTGACGCGGCGCGCCGGCGCGGTGGCCGTGCTGGACGACGACGCGTCGGCCGAATGGGTCGGCTGCGTGCCGTGAAATTCCAGACTCGGGTCGCGGTGTGGAACCCGAGCCGCAAAGGACTGATCGGTAACGACAAAACCTTGCCGCCGACTATTTTGTTGCTAAGGCAACTAATCTGTGGGAGCTTCCGGCGCATTGCGCGGCGGTTCGACAGAGCAGTCCATCTGCCATGCCGTGCAGGGAGAGACGGATGCCTGAGAGTATGGGTCCCGCGGGACCCGGTGCCGCAGCCGCAACGACTGGCAAGGTTCTAGTCGCGGGCGCGCGGCTCGCCCGGCGTCGTGACGGCGCCGAGATTGCTGTGAACGCGGCGCAGCAGGTTGATCAGCACTTCACGTTCGTCCTTGCGCAGGCAGGAGAGCAGACGGCGTTCGCGCTCCAGCGCGACGACGATCACCTGGTCGTGCGTGGTACGTCCCTTCGGCGTCAGCGAGATCGAATGGGTTCGCGCATCCTGCCGGTCGGGCCTGATCCGCACCAGTCCGCGTGTCTGCAGCAGCGCCAGTGTCCGGCTGACGGGCCCCTTGTCGAAGCCGATGACGTGGCAGATTCGCGCCGCGGAAATCTCCGGCTCGATCGCCAGCAGCGACAGGATCCGCCATTCGGTAATGTTCACGCCGAAGCGCTTCTGGTAGAGCACCGTGGCGGTGCGCGACAGCTTGTTGGCGATGAAGGTGATGAGAGCCGGAACGTAACGATCGAGATCGAGGGTCAGATCGGCTCGCCCGGTTTCATCAGCCGCTGCCACGGTCGGTTTAGTCCTGCGCATGATCGTTCGAACCCACCCCATTTCAGGACGGCCGGCCGCGCTGCCGCGGTGTACGGTCCCCGTCCAGGACCCAGAGATAGAGATACCAGACCCGGCTCCGCAACAACACTGTACCGGAGGCTTGCATGACCACGACCGGCAAGGCGACCGACACCGCGAATGGCGGGACGTCCGCACTCCCCCATCTGGACATCGATCCATTTTCGATCGCGTTCTTCGACGATCTCCATCCGGCCCAGCAACAACTGCGCGAAGCAGGTCCGCTGGTCTATCTCGACAAATGGAAGGTCTATGGCGTGGCGCGCCATGCCGAAGTGCATGCCGTGCTGAACGACCCGGCCACCTTCTGTTCGAGCCGCGGGGTGGGGTTGAGCGACTTCGCCAAGGAGAAGCCGTGGCGTCCGCCGAGCATCATCCTCGAGGCCGATCCGCCGGCGCATACCCGCACGCGCGCGGTGCTGAGCGACGTGCTGTCCCCGACCGCGTTGAAGCAACTGCGGGGCCGCTTCACCGCCGCGGCGGAAGCCAAGGTCGACGCGTTGCTGGAACGAAAGAGTTTTGATGCGATAGCGGATCTCGCGGAAGCCTACCCGCTCTCGATCTTTCCCGACGCGCTCGGTCTGAAAGAGGAAGGGCGCGAGAACCTGCTGCCCTATGCGGGCCTTGTGTTCAACGCCTTCGGTCCGCCCAACAAGCTGCGGCAGGACGCCATCGAGCGCTCGGCGCCGCATCAGGCCTATGTCGCCGAACAGTGCCAGCGCGAAAACCTCGCGCCGGGCGGTTTCGGCGCCTGCATTCATGCCCACGTCGATGCCGGAAACATCACCGCGGCGGAGGCGCCGCTGCTGGTGCGCTCGCTGCTGTCGGCCGGGCTCGATACCACCGTCTATGGCATCGGTGCCGCGGTCTATTGCCTGGCACGCTATCCCGATCAGTTCGCAAAACTGCGCCAGGACCCGACGCTGGCGCGCAATGCGTTCGAGGAGGCCGTGCGGTTCGAGAGCCCGGTGCAGACCTTCTTCCGCACCACCACGCGTAAGGTCGAGATCGGCGGTCACATGATTGGCGAAGGCGAAAAGGTTTTGATGTTTCTCGGCGCCGCCAACCGCGATCCGCGCCGTTGGGACAAGCCTGATAGCTACGACATCACGCGCCGCACCAGCGGCCATGTCGGCTACGGCTCGGGCATCCACATGTGCGTCGGCCAACTGGTGGCGCGGCTGGAAGGCGAGACCATGATGGCGGCGCTGGCGCGCAAGGTTGCCAGCATCGAGATATCAGGCCCGGTGAAGCGCCGCTACAACAATACGCTGCGCGGGCTCGACAGCCTTCCCGTCACCTTCACGGCGGCCTGACAGAAAATCCAAAGGGAGAGAGTCATGAAGAGTTTTGGACGTTATCTGGCGCTGGCTCTGTCCGGCGCGGCGTCACTGGCCTGCGTTGGTGCGGCGCGTGCGGAGATTTCCGATAACGTCGTGCGCGTCGGCGTGCTCAACGACATCTCCGGCATCTTCCAGGACACCAACGGCATGGGTTCCGTGGAAGCCGCACGGATGGCGGCGGAAGACTTCAACGGCGGCGGCAAGAATATCAAGGTCGAGATCGTCTATGCCGACCACCAGAACAAGGCCGACGTCGGATCGGCGATCGCGCGCAAATGGCTCGACGTCGACGGCGTCGACGCCATTGTCGACGTGCCCAATTCGGCCGTCGGTCTCACCATCAATTCGCTGTTGCGCGATACCCGAATGACGTTCCTGGCGTCGTCGACGGCGAGCTCCGATCTTACCGGCAAGGCCTGTTCGCCGAACACCATTCAATGGGTCAACGACGCCTGGGCCACCGGCAACACCACGGCGGCGGCGATGATGGCGCGCGGCGGCAAGGACTGGTACTTCGTCACGGTCAATTACGCGCTTGGCCAGGGCATCGAGGCCGAGGCCACCAACTATATCGAGAAGCACGGCGGCAAGGTGCTGGGATCGAGCAAGCATCCGCTCGGCACCTCCGACTTCGCCTCGTTCCTGCTGCAGGCGCAGAATTCCAAGGCCAAGGTGATCGGGCTCGCCAATGCCGGCGGCGACACCATCAATGCCGTCAAGCAGGCCGCCGAGTTCGGCATCCAGCAGGGCGGGCAAACGATGGTGGCGTTCCTGCTGTTCGTCAACGACGTCCACGGCATGGGTCTGAAAGTCGCTCAGGGCCTGCAACTGCTCGAGGCGTTCTACTGGGACATGGACGATGACACCCGCGCGTTCGCAAAACGCTTCGCGGCGCGGCCGGGCATGAACGGCAAGATGCCGAGCGGCAACCAGGCCGGGGTCTATGCCTCGACGCTCGCTTATCTGAACGCCGTGGCCGCTACCGGCAGCGATCAGGCAAAGGACGTCGTGCCCCAGATGAAGACGTTCAAGGGCAAGGACAAGCTGTTCGGCGACGTCACCATCCGCCAGGACGGCCGCGTCATCCACCCGATGTACCTGTTCGAGGTGAAGAAGCCGGAGGAGTCGAAATATCCCTACGACTATTACAAACTGGTCTCGACCATTCCGGCCGATCAGGCGTTTCGTCCGATCGCGGATGGCGGCTGTTCGCTGGTGAAGTGATCGTAGCGCGCCGGCGCGATCACCACACCACCTTGCTGCTGCCTTGCGTGATCAGCCGCGCGGCGCGCTGGTCGCGGGCGTGAATCCAGAGCCAGCTCAGCGCCACGGACAGGCGGTTGCGCAGCCCGATCAGGAAGTAGATGTGGGCGATGCCCCAGATCCACCAGGCGAGATTGCCGCGCAGCTTGATGCGGCCGAAGTCGATCACGGCCTTGCGCTTGCCGATCTGCGCCAGGCTGCCTGCGTGCTTGTAGCGGAAGGGCGGCAGCGCGCTGCCGTTCAGGCGGGCCTTGATCAGCGCGGCCACATAGCGCCCCTGCTGCTTGGCGGCCGGCGCGATGCCCGGCACCGGCTTTCCGTTGGCATCGGCGATCGCCACGGTATCGCCGATGGCAAAAATGTCGGGATGGCCGGGGACGGTCAGATCAGGCAGCACCTCCAGGCGTCCGGCGCGATCGGCCGGCACGCCCAGCCATTCGGCCGCAGGCGAGGCGCGCACGCCGGCAGCCCAGATGATGGTTTTGGCGTCGAGCCAGTTGCCGCCGAACCTGACGCCGTCGGCCGAGCATTCGGTGACAGGTTGCCCCAGCACCACCTCGACGCCGATCTCTTCCAGCGAGCGCTGCGCGTAGGCGGAAAGATCTTCGGGAAAGCCGGCCAGGACGCGTGGCCCGGCCTCGACCAGCACCACGCGCGCCTTGCGGGTGTCGATGTTGCGAAAATCCGGCGCCAGCGTGTCCTTGGCCAGGTCGGCGATGGTTCCCGCCATTTCGACGCCGGTCGGCCCCGCGCCGATGATGACGAATGTCAACAACGCCGCGAGCCGCGCCGGATCGGTCTCGCGCTCGGCGCGCTCGAACGCGACCAGAATGCGCCGCCGCAGCGTGGTGGCGTCCTCCAGCGTCTTCAGGCCCGGCGCGAACGGCTCCCATTCGTCGTGGCCGAAATAGGCATGGCGCGCGCCGGTGGCGAGCACCAGCGTGTCGTAGGGCAGGGCGTCGCCGTCGTCGAGCAGCACGCGCTTTTGCCCGGCATCGACGCCAGTCACATTGGCGAACAAGGTCGTCACATCCGGACGTGCGCGCACGAGGTAGCGGATCGGCCAGGCGATCTCTGACGTCGCCAGCGACGCGGTCGCGACCTGATAAAGCAGCGGCTGGAACAGGTGGTGGTTGCGGCGGTCCACCAGCGTGATCTGGACCGGCGCGCCGGCGAGGCCGAAGACGGTTTCCAGCCCCCCGAAGCCGGCGCCGACGATCACCACGCGATGGGCTTCTTTCGGCGCTGTCGTCATGGGATGCGACCTCGGGTTCGGATCTATCGACGCATCGGATTATGGAGCCATTTGTGCCGCCGGTCCAAGACGGATTTGCCAATCGGTCGATAGCGAAGACCTATCGTCGTCAGGCATTCTGCGGTGCCGGCGCGGTCGCGACGCGCTTGCGTGCCGGCAGGAAGAGTCCGGCCAGCGCGCCGAGCAGGGACAGCAGCGCCGCAACCAGCATGGCCGAAGCGAAGCCCGTGCTGAAGCCTGCCGCCGAGCCAATGGCGCCGGTGCCTGAAAACACCGCAACCAGAAGCGCCACGCCGAACATGCCACCGAGGAAACGTCCCATGTTGAATACACCTGATGCCTTGCCCATTTCGACCGGGTTGACCGAACTCAGGACCGCGTTCTGAACCGCCGGCATCGCCATCGACACCCCGATGCCGGCGACGATCAGCGGCGCGATCATCGTCGCATAGGCCGCATCGGGTGCGATGATCGCCGCGATCCAGCCGAGGCCGATCGCCTGCAATGATAGCCCCGTCACCACCAGCGGCCGTTCGCCGATCCGGTTCACGATGTTGCCGGCAATCGGTGCGGTCACGAACAGGGTGGCGGTCCAGGGCAGCAACCGCAGGCCGACGCCGAGCGGTCCATAGCCGAGCGTTACTTGCAGGAATTGCGGCAGCAGGAACAGCACGCTGTACAACGTGCCGTACAGCAGGAAGGCGGCAACGATGCCCGACGATAGCGCGCGCGAGCGGAACAGCCGCATCGGGACCATCGGCGCGGGGGTCCGCAATTCCCAGGCGACAAAAGCCACCGCCAGCAGCAATCCGGCTGCGATGGCCGTCAGCACCTCGGGGCTCGTCCATCCGGCGCCGTTGCCGCGTAACAGGCCCCAGACCAGAGCGAAGGCGGAAACCGCAACCAGCACGAGGCCGAAAATGTCGAGCTTGGCCGTCGGGCCGAAACTCTCGCGCAGCCGCGTCATGACCATGACGGCCGCGAACAGCCCGATCGGAAGATTGATCCAGAAGATCCACGGCCATCCCAAGGTTTCGGTGACGGCGCCGCCGATCGCCGGTCCGGCCAGCACGGCTACCCCGACGACGCCACTGAAGATGCCGAGCGCACGTGCGCGTTCTTCCCTTGGAAAGGCTGTGCTCAGCAGCGCCATTCCGAGCGGCATGATCAGCGCCGAACTTGCGCCCTGCGCGGTTCGCGCAACGATCAGCGAGTGGATGCCGGTCGATAGTGCGCAGGCGACGGACGAGGCCATGAACAAGACGATCCCTGCGGCAAACAGCCGTCGTCGTCCGAACCGGTCGCCAAGAGCTGCGCCAGTCAACAGCAGCACCGCGAAACTGAGATTGAAGGCGTTCACCGTCCACTGCAGCGTCTCCATCGGGGTGCCGAATTCGGCGCGGATGGTGGCAAGTGCTGAGGTCAGCACCTGGGTGTCGAGCGCGACCATGAACGAGGCCAGCGAGGTGATGCCAAGCACCCAGTTCTTGTCGGTTCCGTTGTCAGGTTCCTGCATTCCGGTTCTCCATCGTACTGCTGCGCCGGGCGGCGCTTCCGTGCCGAGGACGAGCCGGGAGAGGCGAAGGATGCGGCGGAAAATATATTTGCCGGGACCGCATCCTTTGCCGCTCGCCGAACGTCCTTGGGATCGAGACGCGCTGCTTCCGCAGCCGGTGAACGAGGAGAACGCGATGAAACGGACCCTGATCAGGTACAAGACCAGGCCGGAAATGGCCGACAAGAATGCCGAACTGGTCGCGGCGGTGTTTGCCGAGTTGAAGGCGGCGCAGCCGGACGGTGTCCGCTACATGACGTTGCGGCTGGAAGACGATACGTTCATCCATTTCGTGGAGAGCACGGCGGATGACGGCTCCAGCGCGTTACCGAAACTGGCGGCATTCCAGGCGTTCCAGAGCGGCATCCGGGATCGTTGCGTCGAACCGCCGATGCCGCGGGGCGCTACCATCGTCGGCAACTATCGGATGCTGGGCGAGACTTAGGGCTCGCTTGCGGGAGGCAGAATGACAGAGGTCTCTCAGGCTTCATCGGGTGTCGACATTGCGCGCCTGCTGGTTGCGATGCGGCCAAAGCTGCATCGCTATTGCGCGCGCATGGTCGGCTCCGTGATCGACGGCGAAGACGTGCTACAGGATGCGTTGATCAAGGCGGTGGAGGCGCATGCCGCCGCCGGCGAGATCGGCAATCCCATTGAAAATCCGGAAGGCTGGCTGTTTCGCATCGCGCACAACACCGCGCTGGACTTCCTGCGCCGGCGTCAGCGACAGGAAGCGCTCCATGCGGCCGAGGAGGTGGATATGATGCCCGATCAGCTCGATGCCGTGACCAGCCGCCAGATCGCCAGCGCGAGCCTGCGCACCTTCATGCGGCTGCCGGTGGCGCAGCGCTCCAGCGTGATCTTGATGGACGTGCTCGGCTGCTCGCTAAGCGAAGTCTGCGAGGTCATGGAGTGCAGCCTGCCCGCGGCCAAGGCGGCGCTGCACCGCGGGCGAACGCAGTTGCGCGCCTATGCCGAGGAGCCGGAAGACGTGCCGCAACAGTCTCTGTCGGATACCGATCGCGCGCGGCTCGGCGCCTATGTCGCCCATTTCAATGCGCGCGATTTCGACGCCATCCGCGCCATGATCGCGGACGATGTGCGTCTCGAACTCGTCAGCAAGACCCGCCTGAACGGCAAGGCCGAAGTGTCCCGCTATTTCGGCAATTATTCTGGCATCAGCGACTGGCATCTGGTGCCGGGAGTGCTCGAGGGGCGTCCCGCCATCCTGGTGTTCGATCCGGATGACCGCGATGCAGGGCCGAAATATTTCATGTTGCTGGACTGGGCGGCCGGCAAGGTCGCGACCATCCGGGATTTCCGCCACGCGCCCTATGTCATCGACGGCGCCGAATATCGGGTCTGACGCTCGCCGGTGCCAGCAGGATTTCGAGCATTGCCGCCCAATTTGGCCGCCGCGGGTCCGTGGACGCCGGCGCCGCCAGCCTCAACGGCTGCGACAATCGTTGCTATCGGACCTGAACTATAATTCTTGCCATCCCCTCCATCAGCGAATTATGGTGCAGGCCGCTGGGGTATGCGCCGAAGGTTCTAAAGCGGGCCGGCGGTTCGTGCTTGCTGCCGGCTTGCGATTTCGCGCACAAAACACCTCACTTAAGAGGCGCGCGGGACAAGCGCTGCCCGCCACCCGGCTGGGCGGGACTGGTTCGACATTTGAGGAGGGGAGTGAATATGAAAACGGCATTCTGGCTGGCGGGCGTCACGGCTCTGGCGCTGGCACAGCCCGCGTTGGCTGGCGACACTATCAAGATCGGCTTCGTCTCGACCTTCAGCGGCCCGACCGCTGTGATCGGCAACGACATGCGCAACTCGTTCGAGCTGGCGCTGGACCATTTGGGCCGCAAGATGGGCGGCAAGCCGGTCGAAGTGATCTACGAGGATGACGGCCAGAAGCCGGATGTCGGCAAGCAGAAGACCGAAAAGCTGATCCAGGCCGACAAGGTCGATTTCATCGCCGGCTATATCTGGTCGAACGTGCTGCTGGCCTCGCTGAAGACCGCAGTCGACTCCAAGACTTTCCTGATCTCGGCCAATGCCGGTCCGTCGCAGCTCGCCGGCGAACTGTGTTCGCCCTACGTGTTCTCGACCTCCTGGCAGAACGACCAGACGCCGCAGGCCATGGGCCTCTACATGAACCAGAAGGGCGTCAAGTCGGTGTTCCTGATCGGCCCGAACTACGCCGCCGGCAAGGACATGCTGGCCGGCGTCAAGTCGACGTTCAAGGGCGAGGTGGTCGGCGAGGAATATACGGTGTGGCCGAGCCAACTCGACTTCTCCGCCGAACTGACCAAGGCCAAGAACTCCAAGGCCGAGTCGATCTTCGTGTTCTATCCCGGTGCTGCCGGCGTCCAGTTCCTGAACCAGTACGCGCAGGCCGGCATCAAGGCGCAGATCCCGCTCTATACTGCGTTCACCATCGACGAGTTGTCGCTGCCGCTGCAGAAGGACAATGCGATCGGCATTCCCGGCGCGCAGGAATGGGTCAACGACCTGCCGAACGCCGAGAACAAGAAGTTCGTCGAAGACTATCGCAAGAAGTACACTGGCCTGCGCCCGACCTACTACGGTGCTCAGGCCTACGACGCCGCCCAGCTCATCAACAGCGCGGTGGTCGCGGTCAAGGGCGACACCGACAAGAAGGACGCGATGAAGGCCGAGATGGAGAAGGCGAACTTCAAGTCGCTGCGCGGCCCGTTCAAGTACGGCAACAACCACATTCCGGTGCAGAACTTCTACCTGCAGGACGTGGTCAAGGATGCCGACGGCCAGCTCTCGCTCAAGACGGTGGCCACCATCGTCAAGGACGACCAGGATCGCTTCCACGACAAGTGCCCGATGAAGTGAGTGTTGGCATGGTCGGTGCATAACCGGCATTGCTGTTCACCTCGCCCCGCTTGCGGGGAGAGCATAGGCCGCCTTCGCCGGCCGTCTTTAGGGAGAGCGCCGAAGCATGCTTCGGCTATCGCAAGCGCCGGGTGAGGGGGCTCTCCGCGTACTCATGTCTTTCGAATTTGCGGAGACGGCCCCTCACCCCAACCCTCTCCCCGCAAGTGCGGGGCGAGGGAGATGAGCCGGCACGGCGATGCCTAGGCAGGGAGCATAATCCGGATTTTCCGAATATTTTATGCTTAAAGAAATAGAGTGGATCGCGGTTCGGTTTGATGCGATCATGATCCGGGTTGGGGAACCATGTTGGTCTTCGTCGAACAATCGCTGAACGGCCTGCAATTCGGCCTGCTGCTGTTTTTGCTGGCGGCCGGGCTGACGCTGGTGTTCGGCATCATGGATTTCGTCAACCTGGCGCACGGCTCGCTCTACATGATGGGCGCCTATTTCGCCGCGACCTTCGTGGCGTGGACCGGAAGTTTCGTGTTCGGCATCGTGCTGGCGCTCGGCGCCACGCTGCTGCTCGGCATTGCGCTGGAATATGTCGCGCTGAGACATCTCTACGGCCGCGACCATCTCGACCAGGTGCTGGCGACCTTCGGACTGATCCTGTTTTTCAACGACGCAGTGCGGCTGATCTGGGGCCCGGCCGGCCTCGCGCTGCCGCTGCCGCCGTGGTTGACGGTGCCGGTGCAGATTATGCCCGGCGTGTCCTATCCGGCCTATCGGCTGGCGATCATCGCGGTCGCGCTTGCGGTCGCCGCCATGCTCTATGTCGTCGTGATGCGGACCCGCATCGGCATGCTGATCCGCGCCGGCGCCTCGAACCGTGAGATGATCGGCGCGCTCGGCATCAACATCAAATTGCTGTTCACGCTGGTGTTCGGCCTTGGCGCCGCGCTCGCCGGCCTCGCCGGGCTGATGCAGGCGCCGATCCTGACCGTGCAGATCGGCATGGGCGAAAACATCCTGATTCTCGCTTTCGTCATCATCGTCATCGGCGGCATCGGCTCGATCCGCGGCGCATTTCTGGCGGCGATCTTCGTCGGCATGATCGATACGCTCGGCCGTGCCTTCCTGCCTGATCTCCTGCGCAAGGTGCTGAGTTCCGCCGCCGCCTCGACCGCGGCGCCCGCATTGTCGTCGATGCTGATCTATCTGTTGATGGCGATCGTGCTGGTGATGCGGCCGGAGGGGCTGTTTCCGGCCGCCAAGCGATGAAGCCTCTATTCAATGCCGGTAACGCCGTGGTGGCGCTGGTCCTGCTCGGGCTCGCGCTGCTGCCGCTTTATTCCACTTTGAGCGGCAACATTTTCATCCTGACGCTGTTCACCCGCATCGTCATCTTTGCGCTGGCCGCCGCCAGCCTCAATCTCATCATGGGCTATGGCGGCATGATGAGCTTCGGCCACGCCGCCTATCTCGGCATTGGCGGTTATGCGGTCGGCATCCTCGCTTTTGAGGGCATCGGCTCCGGCTTCATCCAGTGGCCGGTCGCGCTGGCGGTATCGGCGCTCTACGGCCTGGTGATCGGCGCGCTCTCGTTGCGCACCCGCGGCGTCTACTTCATCATGATCACGCTGGCCTTTGCGCAGATGGCCTATTACATCGCCTCGGGTCTTTCGCGCTACGGCGGCGACGATGGCCTGACTATCTACAAGCGCAGCGATTTCGGCGGCCTGATCAACCTGTCGAACCGTGTGCAGTTCTATTATCTGTGCCTCGGCTGCCTGTTCGGCGGCCTCTATCTGATCTGGCGCATCGTCAATTCGCGCTTCGGCATGGTGGTGCAGGGGGTGCGCTCCAACGAACAGCGCATGCAGGCGATCGGCTTTCACGCCAACCGTTATAGACTCGTCTGCTTCGTCATTTCCGGCACCATCTGCGGCTTGGCCGGCGCGCTGCTCGCCAACAACACCGACTTCGTCAGCCCGGCTGTGATGTACTGGACCCGCTCCGGCGACCTGATGGTGATGGTGATCCTCGGCGGCATGGGCTCGCTGTTCGGGCCGGTGATCGGCGCGATCCTCTATCTGGTGCTGGAAGAAGTGTTGTCGCAATTCACCGAATACTGGGCGATGATCATGGGGCCGCTGCTGCTGCTGATCGTGCTGTTCGCGCGCGGCGGCATCATGGGCCTGCTCGGGAGGGTGAGCCGTGGTTGATCCGCTGCTCCGCGTCGAAAACCTGGTCCGCCGTTACGGCGGCATTGTCGCGACCGATAACCTGTCGCTCGACGTCGCACCCGGCGAACTGCACGCCATCATCGGCCCCAACGGCGCCGGCAAGACCACGCTGATCAGCCAGCTCACGGGCCAGGTGATGCCGAATTCCGGCGCGATACATTTTGCCGGCCGCGACGTCACCCGGCTGCCGTCCTACAAGCGCAGCCGGCTCGGGCTGGCGCGCTCGTTCCAGATCACGTCGCTGCTGCCGGATTTCACCGCGTGCGACAATGTCGCGCTGGCGGCGCAGGCGCATGCCGGGCACTCGTTCCGCTTCTGGGGCGCCGCGCGCAAAGAGCCGGCACTGCGCAACGCCGCGCAGGCGGCGCTCAAGCGCGTCGGCCTCGAAAAGCGCGCCGACGTGCCGGTGTCAGAACTCAGCCATGGCGAGCAGCGCGAACTCGAACTCGCGGTGGCGCTCGCGACCAAACCGCAACTGCTGCTGCTCGACGAGCCGATGGCGGGCCTCGGCGTCACCGAATCCGCGCGCATGGTATCGCTGCTGAAGGAACTGCGGCGCGAAGTCACGATCGTGCTGGTCGAGCACGACATGGAGGCGGTGTTCGCACTGGCCGACCGCATCACCGTGTTGGTGTACGGCCGCGTCATTGCCTCAGGCTTGCCCGATGCGATCCGCAATAATGACGAAGTCAAGCGCGCCTATCTCGGCGACCAGCATGCGGTGACCAGCCATGCTTGACAAGAATTTGGCTGAAACCGCGCCACTGCTCGAAGTCGATGGCATCGAGACCTGCTATGGCCTCAGCCAGGTGCTGTTCGGTCTCACGCTCTCCGTTCGATCAGGCGAAATGGTCGCCCTGATGGGCCGCAACGGCATGGGCAAGACCACGACCATCCGCTCCATCCTCGGCATGACGCGTGCGCGCGCCGGTACCATCCGCTTCGGCGGGCAGGAAGTGCGCAGCCTGCCGTCGTACAAAATCGCAAAACTCGGCATCGGCCTGGTGCCGGAGGGCCGCCAGATCTTTCCGAACCTGACGGTCTACGAAAATCTGGTCGCGGCGTCAGGCAATCGCCTGGGCGCGTCCGATCCCTGGACCATCGAGAAGATCCACGCGCTGTTTCCGCGTCTCGCCGAGCGCGGCAGCAACATGGGCGTGACGCTGTCGGGCGGCGAGCAGCAGATGCTGGCGATCGGCCGCGCGCTGATGACCAATCCGAAACTGCTGATCCTCGACGAAGCCACGGAAGGCCTCGCGCCGCTGATCCGCGAGGAAATCTGGAACTGCCTGTCGATGCTGAAGGCGCGCGGGCAGTCGGTGCTGGTGATCGACAAGAACGTCGCCAACCTCTCCCGCATCGCCGACCGCCACTACATCATCGAGCGCGGCCGCACGGTATGGAGCGGCACCAGCGCGCAGTTGATCGCGGAGCCGGATTTGCAGCACCGCTATTTGGGGATTTGAAGTTTCTGTCATTCCGGGGCGATGCGCTAGCATCGAACCCGGAATCTCGAGATTCCCCGATGCGCAATCGCGCATCTGAGGTCTGGTCCTTCGGACCATCCCGGAATGACGGACCCCCCCTCAAAACATCTCGAAATATTCGCGATGTTCCCAATCCGAGACCTCGGTCTGAAAACGCTCGATCTCGGCGTTCTTGATGTGGACGTAATAGTCGACGAACTCGGGCCCCAGCGCCTGCCGGAAGAACGGATCGTCCTGCAGCGCAAATACCGCTTCGCGCAAACTCTTCGGCAGCAGCGCGGCCTTGGTCTCATAGGGCGTGTCGGCCGACGGGCCTGGATCGAGCTTGCGGTCGACGCCGTCGAGGCCTGAGAGAATTTGCGAGGCCATGTAGAGATAGGGATTGGCGGCGGGTTCGCCGATGCGGTTTTCAAGCCTTGTGGCGGCATCATTGGGACCACCGAGCACGCGGATCATGACGCCGCGGTTGTCGCGGCCCCAGATCGCGCGGTCCGGCGCCAGCGAGTAGGTGCGGTAGCGCTTGTAACCGTTGATGGTCGGCGTGGTGAACACCGTCGACGCGCGCGCATGCGCCAATAGTCCGGCGAGATAGGCGCGGCCGAACGAACTCAAGGCTTCGCCCTTGTCGCCGGTCATGAATGCGTTCTCGCCGCTCGTGCGCGACACCACCGACTGGTGCAGATGCCAGCCGGAGGCGAACACATTCGGCAGTTTCGGCCGGCACATGAAGGTGGCGTGAAAACCGTGACGGCGCGCGATCTGCTTCACCGCCGAGCGAAACAGCACCATGTTGTCGGCGGGTGTCAGGCCTTTGGTGGGCGCAAAGGTGAATTCGCACTGGCTCGGACCGAACTCGACCTCGACCGACCGCAACGGCAGGCCGAGCGCCAGCACGTCGCGCCGGATGATCTCCAGCACCGGCTCCATCTGGTCGTAGCGCTGCTCGGTCAGGTATTGATAGCCGTGCGACAACAGGCTCACCGACGGCGGCGTGCCGGGCTGGCCGGCATCCTCGGGCGCCATATGCGCATCTTCCAGCTTGAAGATGTGGAATTCGACCTCGAGGCCTGCGACGAAATCGTAGCCGCGGCTTCCCAGTTGATCGAGCACGCCGCGATAGAGCTGCCGGGTCGCGAACGGCACCGGGCGGCCGTCGGCAAAGTAGAGATCGCACAGCAGCCAGCCGGATTCCGGCGCCCATGGCAGCACGCGAAACGTGGTGGGATCCGCGACCATCAGGACGTCGGCGGCGCCTTCCATCTCCTTCATGCCAAAACCGCCGCCGGAGGTGAACACCGGAAACACCGTGCGGTGCGAGGTGTCCTTGGCCAGCATGGTGGTGGTGATGGAACAGCCGCTCTCCAGCGAAGCCAGCGCCTCGCTGGCGACCAGGGTCTTGCCGCGGAGGATGCCGTGTTGATCTGGAAACGACAGCCGGATCACTTCGAGGTTCTTTTCCTCGACGATCCGGCGCAAGCGGCTCGCCGCTTCTTTCTGCTCGTTCGACCACAGGCCGTGACGTTCGACGAAACTCAACGCGTGGCTCCCCCGTTAGCCGTCATTCCGGGGCGTGCGAAGCACGAACCCGGAATCTCGAGATTCTCCGATGTGCAACTGCACATCGTAGTTCGATGCTGGCGCATCGCCCCGGAATGACGGTGCCCACCATCACTCCGCGGCCGAAAGATGACGGATCTTGCCGGCGATCTCGCTCGGCACCGGGGCGGCCCATGGCGCGCCGCGGCGGCGCTTGACGTCGACTTCCATCCAGTAGATTTCCCAGCCGCGGGTCGGCCCGATGCCGTCCATGGTGGCCGGGCCCTGGATGCTGCGTGCATGCGCCGCGTCGAGGAACATGAACGGCTTCTCGCCGCCCACGACCTTCTCGATTTCCTGCCGCAGCAGCCGGCGATATTGCACGATCGCCTTGTCGGACGTGCCGAGATGTTCGTTGGTGCGGTCTTGAATGGCGCCCATCGATTCCACCGCCCACTGGTCGTGGACGTTGATGTCGTTGCCCATGCCGGTATAGGTCGCGGTCGCCTGCTCGTGCGGATCGAAACCGTAATCGTTGGTCTTGTTCTTGCGCGAGGTGTAGTCGGGCAGTTCGTAGAGTTCGAGCCGCTGCTCGCGCATCTTCTGCTTGTCGACCGGCGCCGCATAGCTGGTGAAGATCGCGTACCAGTAGCAGTTCTGGTCATCGATCGGCACGTGCCACTGCGTGATCGTCATCTCCGTGCTCATCGGAATCACGAAGCCATGCGGGAACAGCTGATTGGTGACGCGCACATGGGTGCGCTCCTCGTCGATCTCGCGCAGCGCGATCAGCCGCATGCCGTATTCGGTATGCTCGACATTGATGATCGGGTTGTCGTATTCGCGCAAAATCTTCGTCATCGGCGTGTCGGAGCCGGCGGAAGCGCCGCGGAACTGCTTGCCGTAGGCGGTCGAGGTATCCTCGTCCTCGAAGAAGCGATGCAGGAATGAGGCATGCGCCGGATCGATGCCGACTTCCAGCGCCTGCAGCCAGTTGCAGTTGATGTGGCCCTTGAACGCGAAAGTGTGGCTGTCGGGGGCGACGAAACAGTCGATTTCGGGAAATGCCGGCGGTTCGCCTTCGCCGAGATAGGCCCAGAGGATGCCGCGCTTCTCGACCACGGGATAGGCGCGCTGCTTGATGCCCTGGCACAGCTTCGAGTCCTTCGGCTCCGCCGGCGTCTCCAGGCACTGGCCGGAGACGTCGAACAGCCAGCCATGGAAGGCGCAACGCAGCCCGCCATTCTCAAGACGCCCGAACGCTAGATCGGCGCCGCGATGCGCGCAGTGGCGATCGATAAGGCCGTAGCGGCTCTCTTCGTCGCGGAACAGCACGAGATTCTCGCCGAGCAGTTTGACGGCCTTAACCGCGCGCGGCCCCTGCAACTCGTCGACCAACGCCGCCGGCTGCCAATACATCCGCATCAGCTTGCCGCAGGGGTCTTGTCGCCCGGTGCGGGTGATCAGATCGTTCGCTTCCTGGCTCATCATGGCGAGAACCTTTCGAAAGGCTAGATTTGTTCGCCTATTGAACTTTTGGGCGATTTTATCGTAGGCTTGGTTTTAGGCAAGCGGATTTTGGAGGCAGAGCATGCCAAAGCCCAAACGCGAGGGCGAGGCGGACACCCGCGGCGCGACCGATTTCATCGAGAGCCTCGATCGCGGTCTGCGCGTGCTCGAACTGTTCGGCGGCGGCCAGCAGCCGATGACGCTGAGCGACCTCGCCAAGGCGGCCGACCTGCCGCGCGCCACGGCGCGGCGAATTCTGTTTACGCTCGAACGCGCCGGCTTCGTCGCCAGCGACGGCAAGCTGTTCCGGCTGACACCGCGCGTGCTGGTGCTGGCGTCGGCCTATCTCGCCTCCAACCACGTCGTGTCGGTGTTGCAGCCGGCGCTCGACAAACTGTCTGCCGATGCGCAGGAAATCAGCTCAATGGCGATCCTCGACGGCGACGACGCCGTCTTCATCGCGCGCGCCAGCCCGACGCGGGTGTTTTCGTCCGGCATCGATATCGGCTACCGGCTGCCGGCCTTCTGCACCTCGGTCGGCCGCGTGCTGCTGTCGCGATTATCCGACGATGAACTCACTGCGACCCTGGCGGCGATGGATCTCGCGCCGCTGACGCCGTTCACCGTGACCGACAAGAAGCGCCTGCTGCAGGCCATCAGGAGCGATCGCGCGCAGGACTATTCGCTGGTCGATCGCGAGGCCGAGCCGGGGTTCCGTTCGATCTCGGTGCCGGTCCGCCGCTATGACGGCACCATCGTGGCCGCGATCAACATGGGCGCGCATGTTGATCGCGTTTCCGCCGGCGAAATGATCGAACGTTTTCTGCCGCCGCTTCGCGAGGCGGCGGCCTCGGTCAAATCGTTGCTGGTGTGAACTCCAGCTCAGGAAGCCGCGCTACGCAGGCCGAACACCTGCGCGTCGCTGCGCAGCACCGGCGCCACCGCGTCGCTCAGCCGCGCTGCCGCGGCGTCCACGCTCAGCCCTGCGGTATCGACCACGGCGGAGGCGCGCGCGTAGAGCGGTTCGCGGCTGACCAGAATGTTGCGCAACTCGGCCATCGCCGAGCGGTCGTCGGCCATCGGGCGCAGGTCGCCCTGGCCGCGCACCCGCGCCATGTGTTCTTCCGGATCGGCCTTGACCCAGATGGTGTAGAACGACGACAGGATCAGATCGAAGGTCAGCGGCTCGGACACGATGCCGCCGCCGGTCGCCAGCACCATCAATTCCTTGCGCGCCAGCAGTTGCGTTAACGCTGCCTGCTCCATGCGGCGAAAACCTTCCTGGCCGTAGAGCGCGATGATCTCGGCGACCGACAAGCCGTTCTGCGCCTCGATCTCCTTGTTGAGCTCGACAAAGCTCCAGCCGATTTTCTTCGCCAGCATCTTGCCGAGCGTCGACTTGCCGGCGCCGCGCAGGCCGATCAGCGCGATGCCCGAGAATGAGTTTCGCCGTTGTGTCGAATCGCTGCCGCCGGCGAGCACATCCCTGGCCTGTGCGATCTGCGCCGGCGTTGCCTTGCGCAAGAGATCGCGGATGACGGCCCAGTCCGGCGCCGGCTCGGCCGTGGGAATGACATCTTCCAGATGCGCGCCCATCGCATTCGAGACCCGGCGCAGCAGCACGATCGAGACGTTGCCCTTGCCGCCTTCGAGCTGCGCGATATAGCGCTCGGAAATTCCGGACACTTTCGCCAGCACTTTGCGCGACATGCCGCGCAGCGCGCGCATGGTGCGGACACGCTGGCCGAGCGCTTCGAGAAAGCCGGTTTCGGGATCGCTGGTGTCGGTCATTTCCGCCCACGATTTGAAATCATCAGGAAGGATAATGCCGATGAGGATTGACAGCAAGCCGATGTAGTGGCTTTCTATGAATTATAATGCTTATAAGTCGGGGAGAGAGCGTCGTGAGTGGCACGTCCGGTTCCTACAATGCGGTGACGTGGCTGCTCGACCGCAATGTCGAGGAAGGCCGCGGGGCCAAGCTCGCTTTCACCGATACCGTCTCCGAGCTCACCTATGGCGATTTGCAGAAGCAATCCTGCCGGGTCGCCAACATGCTGCGCCGGCTCGGCGTCCGCCGCGAAGAGCGCGTCGCGATGATCATGCTCGACACGGTCGATTTTCCAAGCGTGTTCCTCGGCGCGATCCGCGCCGGCATCGTGCCGGTGCCGCTCAACACGCTTTTGACGTCGGAACAATACGCCTATGTGCTGGCGGATTGCCGCGCGCGCGTGCTGTTCGTTTCCGAGGCGCTGCTGCCGGTGGTCAAGGACATGGTCGGGCGGATGCCGGACCTCGAACATGTCATCGTGTCCGGCAACGACGCCCACGGCCACAAGAAGCTCGCCGACGAACTCGCGAACGAGAGCGACACGTTCAAGACCGTGGCGACGCATCCGGATGAACCGGCGTTCTGGCTGTATTCGTCGGGTTCGACCGGCATGCCCAAGGGCGTGCGGCATCTGCATGCCAATCTCGCCGCCACCGCGGAAACCTATGCCAAGCAGGTGCTCGGCATTCGCGAGGAGGATGTCGGACTGTCGGCGGCAAAACTGTTCTTCGCCTATGGCCTCGGCAACGCGCTGACCTTTCCGATGTCGGTCGGCGCCACCACCGTGCTGAATTCCGAGCGGCCGACGCCCGCGGTGATGTTCGCACTGATGAACAAGTACAACCCGAGCATCTTCTTCGGCGTGCCGACGCTATTTGCCGCGATGCTCAACGACGATACGCTGAAGGACGCGCGCGGCGGCAACCGCCTGCGCGTCTGCACCTCGGCGGGCGAAGCGCTGCCGGAATCGGTCGGCAACGCCTGGAAGGCGCGGTTCGGCGTCGACATCCTCGACGGCGTCGGCTCGACCGAGCTGTTGCACATCTTCCTGTCGAACGCGCCGGGCGATATCAAATACGGCTCATCGGGCCGTCCGGTGCCCGGCTACAAGGTGCGGCTGGTCAATGAATCCGGTGCGGACGTCGCCGATGGCGAGGTCGGCGAGTTGCTGGTCGATGCGCCGTCGGCCGGCGAGGGCTACTGGAATCAGCGCAGCAAGAGCCGGCAGACGTTTGAGGGCCACTGGACCCGCACCGGCGACAAATACATCCGTGACGCCGACGGCCGCTACACCTTCTGCGGTCGCTCTGACGACATGTTCAAGGTCTCCGGCATCTGGGTCTCGCCGTTCGAAGTCGAGAGCGCGCTGATCACCCATCCCGCGGTGCTGGAAGCCGCCGTGGTGCCCGAAGCCGATCCGGAAGGCTTGCTGAAGCCGAAGGCCTTCGTGGTGCTGCGTGCCGATACCAACACCGACGGTTTGCATGAGGCGCTGAAGGAGCACGTCAAGCAGAAGATCGGGCCGTGGAAGTATCCGCGCTGGATCGACGTGGTGGAGAGCCTGCCGAAGACGGCGACCGGGAAGATACAAAGGTTCAAGCTGCGGGAAAATTAGCCGTCATGGCCGGGCAAAAGCGCGAAGCGCGTCTTCGCGCTAGATGACCCGGCCATGACGAAAGCAAGAGCAATTGAATGACAACCCTTTGCCCCACCGGGTTCCTCCCCATCGGCGCTGCCGAACTCGAATACCGCATGATCGGTCCACAGCCATCAGATGCACCCACGATCGTGATGCTGCATGAAGGCCTCGGCTCGGCCGGGCTGTGGGGTGATTTTCCGGAGAAACTCCAGGCTGCGACCGGCGCCGGCGTGTTCGCCTATTCGCGCGCCGGCTATGGCGCCTCGACGCCGGCCAAGCTGCCGCGGCCGGTCGATTACATGCATATCGAGGCGCTTGAGGTGCTGCCGAAACTACTTGAGCAAATCGGCTTTCGCCGCGGTCTCTTGCTCGGTCATTCCGACGGCGCGTCGATCGCGGCGATCTATGCCGGCTCGCACCAGGACCATCGGGTCGAAGGCATCGCGCTGATCGCGCCGCACTTCATCGTCGAGGATATTTCGGTGGCCTCGATCGCCGCCATCAGGACGGCTTACGAGACCACCAACCTGAAGGAGAAGCTCGCGCGCTGGCACAAGGACGTCGACAACGCCTTCTACGGCTGGAACGGCGCCTGGCTCGATCCGACATTTCGCAACTGGGATATTTCCGAGTATCTCGCTTATATCCGCGTGCCCGTAGCGATCCTGCAGGGGGCGGATGACGAGTACGGGACCATGCGTCAGGTCGAGATCGCCCAGCAGGAATGCTATTGTCCGATCGATGTGACGGTTATCCCGGGGGCGGGACATCAGCCGCATCGGGAAGCGCCGGAAGCGACGCTGGATGCGATCACCGAATTCGCCAACGCCGTGTTGCGCGTCCACGGCTCGCAGGGACGGGCCGCGTAGCCTATTTTTTTGGGGCGCTGACTGGAGCGGCCGCTGCTCGCCAAGGCCGATTGGATAGCTCTTTCAGTCCCTCAGCCAAATATGCAACAAAATGCATCTTTTTTCGTTTTAGACTAGACTTGATCAAAAACATGCATTATTGTGCATCTTAGATAAGCCAACAAAAGCGTCAGGGTGGCCCAATGGCTGGCGAAGATCGCGTCCTCGCAGGCGGCGCAAAATTCATCGATTTTCAAACCGATCCGTCGCGCTACCGGCACTGGAAGGTCGCGGTCGATGGCGACACGGCCACGCTGACCATGGACGTCGATGAGAATGCCGGGCTGTTCGAAGGCTACCAGCTCAAGCTGAATTCCTACGATCTCGGCGTCGACATCGAACTCGCCGACGCCGTGCAGCGGCTGCGTTTCGAGCACCCGGAAGTGAAGGTCGTCGTGATGCGCTCGGGCAAGAACCGGGTATTTTGCGCCGGCGCCAATATCCGCATGCTGGCGGGCTCCACGCACGCCCACAAGGTCAACTTCTGCAAATTCACCAACGAGACCCGTAACGGCCTCGAAGATTCCTCTGAAAACTCCGGACAGCGCTTCATCACCGTGGTCAACGGCACCGCGGCCGGTGGCGGCTATGAACTGGCGCTGGCCACCGATCACATCATCCTCGCCGACGATGGCACCGCCGCGGTATCGCTGCCGGAAGTGCCGCTGCTGGCGGTGCTGCCGGGCACCGGCGGACTGACCCGCGTGGTCGACAAGCGCAAGGTGCGCCGCGACCATGCCGATTTCTTCTGCACCATCGAGGAAGGCATCAAGGGCAAGCGTGCCGTGCAATGGCGGCTGGTCGACGAGATCGCGCCGAACAGCAAACTCGAGGCCAAGGTCGCCGAACGCGCCAGGGAATTTGCCGGCCTTTCGAAGCGCAACGGCAGCGGTAAGGGCATCGTGCTGACCCCGCTCACCCGCACCATCGACGACACCTCGATCCGCTACGGTTTCGTCAGCGTCGACATCGATCGCGCGGCCCGGATCGCGACCATCTCGATCAAGGCGCCGGAGGCCGCACCCCCGGCCGATATCGACGGCCTGATCGCGCAGGGGGCCGCGTTCTGGCCGCTGCAGGTCGCGCGCGAACTTGACGATGCGATCCTGCATCTGCGTATCAACGAACTCGAAATCGCGATGCTGCTGTTCAAGTCGCATGGCGATCGCGCCAATGTCATCGCCGGCGACACTTTCCTCGAGGCCAACAAGGCGCACTGGCTGGTCAACGAGATCAGGCAATACTGGAAGCGGGTGCTGAAGCGCATCGATGTCACCTCGCGCACGCTGGTGACGCTGGTCGAGCCCGGTTCCTGCTTCGTCGGCACACTGGCCGAACTCGTGTTCGCCGCCGACCGCTCCTACATGCTGATCGGCCAGAAGCAGGGCGACAACCGCGAACCACCGTCGATCGAACTCACCGCGATGAATTTCGGCCCCTATCCGATGAGCCACGGGCTGACCCGGCTGCAGTCGCGCTTCCAGGCCGACCCTGCTGATCTCGACCGCGCCCAAGCCACCATCGGCACCAGTCTCGATGCCGAGGAGGCCGAGGAACTCGGCCTCGTCACCTTCGCGCTCGACGATATCGACTGGGACGACGAGGTGCGGGTGTTTCTTGAAGAACGCACGAGCTTCTCGCCCGACGGCCTCACCGGCATGGAAGCGAACTTACGCTTCGTCGGACCCGAGACCATGGAATCGAAAATCTTCTCGCGCCTGACGGCGTGGCAGAACTGGATTTTTCAGCGCCCTAATGCAGTCGGCGAAAACGGCGCGCTGCGCCGCTACGGCACCGGGCAAAAGGCGCAGTTCGATATGACTCGAGTGTAAGAGGGCGAGTGGCGAGTAGCGAATGGCGAATAGGGAAGAAGAAGACTTCCATTCGCTACTCGCCATTCGCTACTCGCCCGTAGAAATTCTCCAACACGGGAGACTGTGGCCATGAACTTCATGAACGTCGATTACTCAACCAAGATTCCCAACAACGTGAATCTCAGTGAAGATCGCCAGGTGCTGAAGGCGCTGGAGGGCTGGCATCCCGGCTATATGGACTGGTGGAGCGACATGGGACCGGAAGGTTTCCAGCAGTCGCTGGTTTACCTGCGCACCGCCTATTCGGTCGATCCGCGCGGCTGGGCCAAGTTCGACTACGTCAAGATGCCGGAATATCGCTGGGGCATCCTCCTTGCTCCGCAAGAAGAGAACCGCGTCATTCCCTTCGGCGAGAACTTTGGCAAGCCGGCCTGGCAGGAAGTGCCCGGCGAACACCGCGCCACGCTGCGCCGCCTGATCGTGATCCAGGGCGACACCGAGCCGGCCTCGGTCGAACAGCAGCGCCATCTCGGCAAGACCGCGCCATCGCTCTACGACCTGCGCAACCTGTTCCAGGTCAATGTCGAGGAAGGCCGCCATCTCTGGGCGATGGTTTATCTCTTGCAGAAATATTTCGGCCGCGACGGCCGCGAGGAAGCCGATGATTTGCTGCGGCGCCGCTCCGGCGATGCGGATTCGCCGCGCATGCTCGGCGCCTTCAACGAGGCGACGCCGGACTGGCTGTCGTTCTTCATGTTCACCTACTTCACCGACCGCGACGGCAAGATGCAATTGCATTCGCTGGCGCAGTCCGGCTTCGATCCGCTGTCGCGCACCTGCCGCTTCATGCTGACCGAAGAGGCGCATCACATGTTCGTCGGCGAGACCGGCATCAGCCGCGTCGTGCAGCGCACCTGCGAGGCGATGAAGGAGGCCGGGATCACCGATCCCACCGATATCGCCAAGGTCCGCGCGTTGGGGGTCATCGACCTGCCGACGATTCAGAAGAAGCTGCATCTGCATTATTCGCTGTCGCTCGATCTGTTCGGCTCGGAAGTCTCGACCAATGCGGCGAACGCCTTCAATGCCGGCATCAAGGGCCGCTACAAGGAAACCCAGATCGACGACGATCACCAACTGAAGAGCGCGACCTATCCGGTGCTCAAGCTGGTCGACGGCGTGATCAAGCGCGTCGACGAGCCGGCGCTGACCGCGCTCAACATGCGGCTGCGCGACGACTACACGCAGGACTGCGTCAAGGGCATGCTGCGCTGGAACAAGATCATTTCGCTGGCCGGCTATCACTTCAAGCTGACGCTGCCGAACGTCGCGTTCCATCGCCAGATCGGCGAGTTCAGGGATATCCATGCTACGCCCGAAGGCGTGCTGATCGACGATGCCACCTGGAACCAGCGCAAGGGCGAATGGCTGCCGTCATCCGCCGACGGCGACTTCATCGCTTCGCTAATGAAGCCTGTGACCGAAGCCGGCCAGTACGCGTCCTGGATCGCGCCGCCCAAGGTCGGCATCGACAACAAGCCCGGCGATTTCGAGTATGTGAAGATCGATACGTGAGCTCTATGTCGTCCCGGCCCTTATGCGCAATTGCGCATCAGGAGCCGGGACGACAGCGGTTTGCTGGGCGCAGCGCTGCAACTACCCCGCGATCTCCAGCCCCGCATTCGCGTAGACCACGCCGCCATCGACCGCGATGGTGTTGCCGACCACGTAATCGCCGGCGCGCGAGGCGAGATAGATCGCGACCCCCGCCATATCCTCTTCGGTTCCGATGCGCTTGGCCGGAATCCGTCCGGCGAGTTCGTCCGAGCGGTCGCGCGCGGCCCGGTTCATGTCGGAGGCGAACGCACCCGGCGCGATCGCGGTGACGTTGATGCTGTCCTTGATCAGTTTCGTCGCCATGCGCCGCGTCAGGTGGATCACGGCGGCCTTGCTCGCGGCGTAGGAATAGGTCTCGCCCGGGTTGACGAAGATGCCGTCGATCGAGGCGACGTTGATGACCTTGGCGGGCCGCTCGTGGCTTGCCGCCGCGCGCAGCGGCTTGGCCAGCGCCTTGGTCAGGAAGAACAGCGACTTGACGTTGAGGTCCATGACCTTGTCCCAGCCGCTTTCGGGGAATTCGTCGAACTCCGCGCCCCACGCCGCACCCGCATTGTTGACGAGGATGTCGAGCTTCGGCTCCAGCTTGATGATTTCGGCGGCGAGCCTGTCGCAGCCTTCGACCGTTGAGATGTCGATCGGCAGCGCGATGCATTCGCCGTCATAGGCGGCGGAGAGCTCTTTCGCGGTCGCCTCGCAGGGCCCGGCCTTGCGCGCGGTGATGTAGACCTTCGCCGCCCCCTGGGCGAGGAATCCCGCCGCGATCATCTTGCCGATGCCGCGCGACCCGCCGGTCACGACCGCGATCCGGCCTTTCAGCGAAAACAGATCCTTGAACATGCGCTCCTCCATTTGATTTGACGAAGGTTTTGAGCGTGGCGATTGGAGGAGTCAAGGAACCTCCCTTCGCAGGGACGACCAGCTACGCCGCGTCGATGCGGCGAAAGCCGTTCCACATCGCGGTGGCGGCGCCGGAGGTCAGGACGGGGAGGATGCGGACGTCCTGGTAGTTGCCGTTGAGCGAGACCCGCTGCAGCGCCGTCAGATGGTCGGCGCTTTCCGGATAGATCATGCCCGGCCGCGTCGTGACCGCGGTCTTGAATCCCGCCGTTTTCGTCAACGCGAATTCGCGCACCCCGGCGGCGCGGCGGTCGCCATAGGGGTAGGCGAAATGCAGCAGGGGCCGCTGCAGCGCAGTCTCGATCCGCGCGCGGCTGGTGGCGATTTCGAGCGTAGCGCTCTCCTCGCTCTGCCGCGCGAGGTTGCAATGGCTGATGGTATGCGCGCCGATATTGACCAGCGGATCGTCCGCGAACGGTTTCAATTCGTGCCAAGACAGGCAGAGGTCGCGGACGATGGCGGCCTCGTCCACCTCATGGCGCGTGCATAGCGCAGAAATTTCGCGTTGCTGGTCATGTTCGCCGGGCAGCGCGCGCAGCCAGTCGTGAATCCGGTGGAAGGCGGCCTGCTTGGCCGCCGGTGTCGAGGTGTCGAGGCGTGTGACGTTGCCGCCGAAGGGAATCTCGACCGCGGATGCCTTGGCAATCGCCATCTCGAGCGCGACCCACCACAGCCGGCCGGTGCCTTCGGCGAAATCGCTGGCGACATAGACGGTAAGAGGCGCGTCAAATTCGCGCATCACCGGCAGTGCGAAATCGCGGTTGTCGCGATAACCGTCGTCGAAGGTGAAACAGGCGAAACGCCGCGCGAAATTGCGTTGCGTAAGCCGCGCATGCACGTCGTCCATGGTGACGAGATCGACATCGAGCTTGCGCAAATGCTGTAGCGTCGCGCGCAGGAACTCCGGCTCGACCTCGAGATGACGGTTGGGCTGGAATTCGGCGTCGCGGCCCGGGCGGACGTGGTGCAGCATGAAAATGGCGCCGACACCTGCGAAGATTGGTCGCATTAGGTGATGCACGCCTGAGCGAGAAAGCACTTCCAGTCCGGCCCGGATAACGGTGTTTCGGAGCTGCTTCATCCAAGTGGTTGGCCGGTTGGAGTTCGACCACAAGTTAACGGCCGACCCTTGAACAAAAGGTTAGCCGGCCAAATACCCGCGCGCGGAGGTTTCTGTGGTATTTCGGGTTTGACAGCCTCGCAAGGGTTTGTTTTCTCTCAATTCCCCCGGATCCGCAGGACCTCGAATGCACGGACTTTTCAGGTGGAGTAGCAAATGGTGGCCGGGGGTGATTCCGCTGGTCGTCTTTTGGGCTATCGCGGCCTGGACCAGCACCGAACCGCTGGAAGCCGATCTGGTGCAGCGTTCGACCGCCGCACTGAAGGATACCGTGCTCGACAAGACGCGCATCGCGGTCGAAGGCCGCGACGTGACGTTCGCGGCGGATGCGTTTTCGGAAGACGGCCGTCAGAGCGCGGTTGCTTCGGTGGAAGCCGTACCGGGCGTGCGACTCGTCAATGACGAAACCCGTCTCGTTCCCGAAGCCAAGCCGTTCGTCTGGTCGGCCGAGCGCGACGTCGTCCGGGTGACGCTGTCGGGCAGTTCGCCGCTGCCGGCGATCAAGGGCAAGCTGACGGAGGCCGCGCGCGCCAATCTCGGCGGCGTCGAGGTCGTCGACCGCATGAACCTGTCGCGCGGCGCGCCACAGCGTTTCGACAACGCTGCGCTGTTGCTGCTCGACCAGATCGGCAAGTTGAAGGACGGCAAGATCACGCTGTCGGATACCAAGGTCAGCCTGTCGGGCATGGCGCGCGATCTCGGCGGCAGGGAAGCGATATCAGCCGCGCTGAAAAATCTTCCCGAAGGGTTTTCGGTGGCGGCCAACGACGTCAAGGCGCCGCCTTATATCTTCCAGGCCTACAAGGATCCGGTGGCGGTGACGCTGACGCTGACCGGCTACGTGCCCGACAACAATGTCCATGCGGCGCTGGTGGCGGCGGCGGGACGCAAGTTCTTCAGCGAAAAGGTGGTCGACAATCTCAAGGCGAGCGTCGGCGCACCGGCCGGATTCGCCAATGCGGTGGTGCCCGCGCTGGGCGCGCTGTCGCGGCTGTCGACCGGCACGCTGGTGGTCAGCGACCGCGAGGTGAAGCTGTCGGGCGACGCGCTGTATGAAGCCGCCGCCAACCAGATCCGCGCCGGCCTCGGCAAGGATTTCCCGCAAGGTTGGCAGTTCAAGCCGGAAATCTCGGTCAAGCCGGCCGCGGCGCCGGTCGACGCCACCGTCTGCCAGCAACTGTTCGCCGAATTGCTCGGCAAGGCCCGGATCCGGTTTGAATCGGGCAAGGCCGATATCGTGGCGGATTCCGCCGGACTGCTCGATCGCCTGATCGAAACCGCGCTACGCTGCCCGAACGCCAATATAGAGATTGCCGGACATACCGATACCGATGGCGACGAAGCGGCCAACCAGACGCTGTCGGAGAAGCGGGCGCAGGCGGTCACCGATTATCTGGTCAAAGCGGGGCTGGCGGCGAACCGTTTCATGCCGGTCGGCTATGGCTCGACGCAGCCGATTGCCGGCAATGATACTGAGGACGGCAAGGCGCAGAACCGCCGCATCGATTTCGTGGTGAGGTGAGCATGGCCTATCTGGCGACATTCTATTGGGGCTGGTTGCTGGGTTCAGTGCTGCTCGGGCTCGCAATGGGCTGGATTTCCGTGGTTCAGCACGGCGACGGCGTTCCCCGGAAATGGTGTTGGGCGCTGGCGGCCCTGGCGGTGGCGCTGGTTGCAGCGGCGCTTACACGGGTCGTTCCCGGCCGTTTCGGCTACTGGCTCGACCTCGGGCTGATCATGTTCGCGCTTTATCTCTGCGGTTGCGCGGTGGGCTCATGGCTGCGCGACTGGGTAGTTTCGCGCAGCCAGCCTGCGGCCTGACCCATCCGTCACCGGTTTGTCCCTGTCGCGTCGGCGGCCCCAAGCCCGTTTGGGGGGCGTTAATTGCAGCAAAACTGTGCTTCCATTGTCATCGACGACCCCTAATATGTTGAAGAAGCGCGTTTTATCGTCGTCTTGCGAATTCCACTTCGGCTCAAAACGCGCTACCAGAGGGTTCAGGGAGCAGCGTAGCGTCGGCGGGGTCTCACCGTTGCCGTCGTCGCCGGATCGCAATTCGAGGTCTAGATGCTGGAAGCAATACGCAGGGCGATCTCGTTTCTGCGCCAGAAGCAAGTCCTGCATAAACTCGGGGTTGTGATCAGCATCGCGGTCATCGGGATCGCTTGTTACGTGCTCTATCACATGCTGCGCGGCATCGACTCCAACGAGGTGATCGAGGCCATCAAGAGCACGGAGCCGCGCCAGATATGGCTGGCGGCCCTGTTCGTGGCGGCGGGCTATTTCACGCTGACGTTTTACGACTGGTTCGCGGTGCGCGCGATCGGCCACGGCAACATCCCCTACCGCGTCAACGCGCTGGCCGCCTTCACCTCCTATTCGATCGGCCATAACGTCGGCGCCAGCGTCTTCACCGGCGGCGCGGTCCGCTACCGGATCTATTCGGCTTGGGGCCTGAACGCGATCGACGTTGCCAAGATCTGCTTCCTCGCCGGCCTGACGTTCTGGCTCGGCAACGCCGCGGTGCTGGGACTGGGCATCGCCTACCATCCGGAAGCCGCCGCCTCGATCGACCAGCTGCCGCCCTGGCTCAACCGCGTCGCAGCGTTCGCGATCATCGTGGCCCTGGTGGGATACGTGGTCTGGGTCTGGACCCAGCCGCGCGGCGTCGGCCGCGGACCGTGGACCGTGACGCTGCCGGGCGGCCCGCTGACCTTGCTGCAGATCGTGATCGGCATCGTCGATCTCGGGTTCTGCGCGCTGGCGATGTATGTGCTGGTGCCGGACGAGCCCAATCTCGGCTTCGTCGTCGTCGCCGTCATTTTCGTCTCGGCGACGCTGTTGGGCTTTGCCAGCCATTCGCCCGGGGGGCTCGGGGTGTTCGACGCCGCCATGCTGGTCGGCCTGTGGCAGATGGACCGGGAAGACCTGCTCGCCGGGATGCTGTTGTTCCGGGTGCTCTATTATATTGCGCCTTTCATCATATCTGTAATCTTGCTGACGCTTCGGGAGGTTATCATCGGCGCGCGACTCAAGCGGCTGCGCCAGATGACGCCTGGCCCGGCCGCCGAGCCGAGGCATGAGGCGGTCTATGTGCGCGAACGCGGCGACTCCGGCGCCTGAAGACGCGGCCCGTTTTCGAGCGAAGCGGGCACCGGTTCGCGTGAAGCGTCTTCAAACAAAGCGCTTCTTTAAATCGAGCGCTCTTTAAATCGAGACTGAGGGAAGAAAGCCGGCGCTATGGCGATAGACGATTCCTCCTCATCCACCTTCTTTGCGCCGTGGCCGGACCGCCTGCGCCATGCGGCCATTATTCTGCTGGTCGCGGCCATTGCGCTTTCGGTGCTGGTGGTGTTGGCCGAGCTCTCGGCGGCGCGCGCCGCTGCGGTGTTCCTCTGCATCGCGGCCGCAGCCCTGGTGCCGTGGCGGCTGCATAACGCGGTCGCCTCTCGCGAGGATGTCCGCGGCGTCAATCCGGTCGAGGCCGCTGCCGTCAGCGCCGTGGTGGCCGGGATGCCGGATCCGGCCGTGCTGCTCGACCGCGCCGGCCGCGTGCTGCATCTCAACGCCGCGGCCGCCCAGCTCGCGCCGGCGCTGCGCAAGAACGAACTGGCCCAGTTCGCGCTGCGCTCGCCCGAGATCATCACTGCGCTGCGCGAGGCGATCGCGACCACCGAGCCGCGCCGGGCGACCTATCTCGACCACGTGCCGGTCGATCGCTGGATGGAGCTGATCATCACGCCGGTGCCGGTTCCGACGCTGTTCGGCGGCACCGACAAATGCATGCTGATGACCTTCCACGACCAGACGCCGCTGCGGCGGGTCGAGGAAATGCGCGCCGATTTCGTTGCCAATGCCAGCCACGAGCTGCGCACGCCGCTGGCCGCGCTGTCGGGCTTCATCGATACGCTGCAGGGGCCGGCCAAGGATGACGCCAAGGCGCGCGAGCGCTTCCTCGGCATCATGCACGCGCAGGCGACGCGGATGGCGCGGCTGATCGACGACCTGCTGTCGCTGTCGCGGGTCGAGTTGTCGGCCCATGTCCGACCCGACACCTCGGTCGATCTGGTGCCGATCATCCGCCAGGTCGCCGACGGGCTGGAGCCGCTGGCGCGCGAACGCCAGGTCGCGATCGAGATCGACCTGCCGGAGCCGCCGGTGACGATCGCCGGCGACCGCGAGGAGCTGCTGCGGCTGTTCGAAAACCTGATCGAGAACGCGCTGAAATACGGCGCGTCGGGCGGCCGGGTGATCGTTTCCCTGGTCCGGGCGAATTCCGGCGAGGGCGCGCCGGAAGTGCGCGTGCTGGTGCGCGATTTCGGCCCCGGCATTGCGCCGGAACACCTGCCGCGGCTGACCGAGCGCTTCTACCGGGTCGATGTCGGCGACAGCCGCGCGCAGGGTGGAACCGGGCTCGGTTTATCGCTGGTGAAACATATTGTTAACCGCCATCGCGGCCGGCTTTTGATCGAAAGCGTGCCCAAAAACGGCGCCACCTTTACCGCCTGTTTTCCCCAGGCGAAGACCCCGGCGCCGGTATAAATACAAGCGATTTCAATCGCTTGTTGCTGTCATCCAACTGTCACCAAACCTTCGTAAAAGCTCTATCGACCGCACCTACACGGGCGGCGTGAGCGCGATCGGGCGTATCAGACGCTTCGCTCACCAGATGGAGACCAACCATGAATTTCATCAAGACAATCGTCGCTGCCGGCCTGGTCGCCGCTTCGACGTCGGCCTTCGCGGCCGATATCACCGGCGCGGGCGCCACCTTCCCGTTTCCGATCTATTCGAAGTGGGCTGACGCCTACAAAAAGGAGACCGGCAACGGTCTGAACTACCAGTCGATCGGGTCCGGCGCCGGCATCAAGCAGATCCAGGCCAAGACCGTCACCTTCGGCGCCACCGACGCGCCGCTCAAGGCCGAAGTGCTCGAAAAGGACGGCCTGGTGCAGTGGCCGATGGTGATGGGCGCGATCGTCCCCGTCGTGAACCTCGAAGGCATCAAGCCGGGCGAGCTGGTGCTGTCAGGCGAAGTGCTCGGCGACATCTATCTCGGCAAGATCACCAAGTGGAACGACGTCGCGATTGCCAAGCTCAATCCGAGCCTGAAGCTGCCCGCCGACGCCATCACCGTGGTGCGCCGCTCCGACGGTTCGGGCACCACCTTCAACTTCACCGACTATCTGTCGAAGTCGAACGCCGAGTGGAAGACCAAGGTCGGCTCCGGCACCGCGGTCGAATGGCCGGCGGGCGTCGGCGCCAAGGGCAATGAAGGCGTTGCCGGCAATATCGGCCAGACCAAGAACGCGATCGGTTACGTCGAATATGCCTACGCCAAGCAGAACAAGCTGACCTACACCGCGCTGATCAACAAGGGCGGCAAGACCGTGCAGCCGACCATCGCAGCGTTCCAGGCGGCCGCTTCCAACGCCGACTGGGCCAAGGCGCCCGGCTACTACGTGATCCTGACCGACCAGCCCGGCGATACCTCCTGGCCGATCACGGCCGCGACCTTCATCCTGATGCACAAGGATGCGACCGACAAGGCAGCGTCCCAGGAAGCCATCAAGTTCTTCAAGTGGTCGTTCGAGAAGGGCGGCAAGATGGCTGAAGAGCTCGACTACATCCCGATGCCGGACTCGGTCGTCAAGCTGATCGAAAAGACCTGGTCGGCTGACATCAAGAGCTAAAGTTCGCTCACACGACAACGGGAGCTTGCTCCCTTCGTCCAACCCGGCGCCGTCCGGGTTGGACATCCCCTCCTGGCGGGCGGGGCGAGAACCAAAACCAAGAACAATTTGCTGCCGAACCGGCTGCGAAACCCATGGACCGGATTTCGGATTGTTGGGTTATAAGTACAGGGGATTGGCGTGGCAGACATGGCGGTTCAAGGCGACGTAATGGAAGCGGCTGCTGGACCTTACGATCGTGCCCGGGCCCTCAGCGCCTTCAAGTTCGGCGATATCACCTTCTACTGGATCACCCGCGCCTGCGCGATTTCGGTGCTCCTCATTCTCGGCGGCATCATCCTCTCCCTGATCGTGGGCGCCTGGCCCGCGATGAAGGAATACGGTTTCGCCTTCCTGTACACCTCGCGTTGGGCGCCGTCCGCCGATCCGCCGGTGCTCGGCGCGCTCGGCCCGATCTACGGCACGCTGGTCACCTCCGTGATCGCGATGATGATCGCGATCCCCGTCGGTCTCGGCATCGCGGTGTTCCTGACCGAGATCTGCCCGCTCTGGATGCGCCGCCCGATCGGGCTCGCCATCGAACTGCTCGCCGGCATTCCCTCCATCATCTACGGCATGTGGGGCTTCTTCGTGCTCGGCCCGTTCCTGGCCAACACGTTCCAGCCGTTCATGATCAAGATCTTCGACGGCGTCCCCGTGCTGGGATCGATCTTCGCCGGTCCGCCGTCCTATCTCTCGCTATTCAACGCCGCGCTGATTCTCGCGATCATGGTGCTGCCGTTCATCACCTCGATCTCGGTCGACGTCTTCAAGACGGTGCCGCCGGTCTTGAAGGAAGCCGCCTATGGCGTCGGCTGCACCACCTGGGAAGTCGTCCGCAACGTCGTCATCCCCTACACCAGGGTCGGCGTCATCGGCGGCATCATGCTGGCGCTCGGCCGCGCGCTCGGCGAGACCATGGCGGTCACCTTCATCATCGGCAATTCGTTCAAGATCTCGTCCTCGATCTTCGCGCCGGGCACCACGATCTCGGCGGCGATCGCCTCCGAATTCGCCGAGAGCGACGGGCTGCACCAGTCCGGGCTGATCCTGCTCGGCCTGCTGCTGTTTGTGCTGACCTTCTTCGTGCTCTCGGCCGCGCGGCTGATGCTGATGCGGCTGGAAAAGAAGGCGGGGAACTGAGATGAACCCGATTTACGCCTCCCGCCGCCGCTTCGACATCGTGGTCCGGGCGCTGTGCGTCGGCGCCGCTCTGTTCGGCGTCACCTGGCTCGCGCTGATCCTGTTCACGCTGTTCTACAACGGCCTCGCCGGCATCAATTTCGCGGTGTTCTACCAGGACACGCCGCCGCCCGGATCGACCGAGGGCGGCCTGCGCAACGCCATCGTCGGCTCGATCATCATGACCGTGATCGGGGTCGGCATCGGCGCGCCGCTCGGCCTGTTCGCCGGCACCTATCTGGCCGAATACGGCAAGCACGACAAACTTACCTCGGTGATCCGCTTCATCAACGACATCCTGTTGAGCGCGCCATCGATCATCATCGGCCTGTTCGTCTATGGCGCCATCGTAGTCCCGATGGGCGGCTTCTCGGCCTTTGCCGGCTGTCTGGCGCTCGCGGTGATCGTCATCCCCGTGGTGGTGCGCACCACCGAGGACATGCTGGGGCTGGTGCCCAATCCCCTGCGTGAAGCGGCCTCGGCGCTCGGCCTGCCGCGTTCGCTGGTGATCCGCCGCATAGCCTACCGCGCCGCGCGCTCCGGCCTGATCACCGGCGTGCTGCTCGCCACCGCCCGCGTCGCCGGCGAAACCGCGCCGCTGCTGTTCACCGCCCTGTCGAACCAGTTCTTCAGCCTCAACCTGACTAAGACGATGGCGAATCTTCCGGTCACCATCAACAATTTCGTGCAGAGCCCCTATGTCTACTGGAAGCAGCTCGCCTGGAGCGGCGCCCTGATCATCACGCTCACCGTGCTCGCCCTGAATATTGGCGCGCGAATTCTCGGCGCCGAGAGGACAACGAAATGAACGATCTTTCCGTATCCGTCAGCGTTCCCGGCGCCGGCGTGCCGTCGATGCCGCATCAGCCGGAAGCTTCGGCCAAGGTGACGGCGCGCGGCCTGAACTTTTACTACGGCGAGCACCACGCGCTGAAGAACATCAACCTCGCGCTCGGCACCAACCGCGTCACCGCCTTCATCGGCCCGTCCGGCTGTGGCAAGTCGACCCTGCTGCGGATCTTCAACCGGATGTACGACCTCTATCCGGGCCAGAGGGCCACCGGGCAGCTGATGCTCGACCAGACCAACATCCTCGACCCCAAGCTCGATCTCAACCTGCTGCGCGCCCGCGTCGGCATGGTGTTCCAGAAGCCGACGCCGTTCCCGATGACGATCTACGAGAACATTGCCTTCGGCATTCGCCTCTACGAGAAGATCTCCAAGTCCGAGATGGACGGCCGGGTCGAGAAGGCGCTGCGCGGCGGCGCGCTGTGGAACGAGGTCAAGGACAAGCTCAACGCCAGTGGCCTCAGCCTGTCCGGCGGCCAGCAGCAGCGGCTCTGCATCGCCCGCACGGTCGCGGTGCGGCCCGAGGTGATCCTGTTCGACGAGCCCTGTTCGGCGCTCGATCCGATCTCGACCGCCAAGGTCGAGGAACTGATCCAGGAACTGGCGGAGGACTACACCATCGCCATCGTTACCCATAACATGCAGCAGGCGGCGCGCGTCTCCGACAAGACCGCCTTCATGTACCTCGGCGAGCTGGTCGAGTTCGATGACACCAACAAGATATTCACCTCGCCGAGCGATCGACGAACCCAGGACTACATCACCGGCCGGTTCGGCTAGCTTGATCCGGAGGAGATAACACATGGCTTCTGAACACACCGCCAAGGCGTTCGACAGCGATCTGCAGGAACTGACCCGCCTGGTCGCGGAAATGGGCGGCCTCGCCGAACGCATGATCACCGAATCCGTCGATGCGCTGGTTCGCCGCGACATCGCGCTCGGCAACCGCGTCGTCGCCTCCGACGCCGAGATCGACCGCCTGCAGCACATCATCGAGGAACGCGCGGTGCTGACCATCGCGCGGCGCCAGCCGATGGCGATCGACCTGCGCGAGATCGTCGGCGCCATGCGCGTTGCCACCGATCTCGAACGGATCGGCGACCTCGCCAAGAACATGGGCAAGCGGGTCGCGGCGCTGGAGAACGATTTCCAGCCGCTGAAGCTGATCCGCGGCCTCGAGCACATGACCGACCTGGTGCAGTCGCAGGTCAAGTCGGTGCTGGACGCCTATGCCGCGCACGACCTGCCGGCGGCGATGGCGGTCTGGAAGGGCGACGAGGAAGTCGACGCCATCTGCACCTCGCTGTTCCGCGAACTCTTGACCTATATGATGGAAGATCCGCGCAACATCTCGTTCTGCATTCACCTGATGTTCTGCGCCAAGAATATCGAGCGGATCGGCGACCACGCCACTAACATTGCCGAAACCGTATTCTACATGATCGAGGGTCAGCAGATTCTCGACAAGCGCCCGAAGGGCGACATGACGACGTTCGCCACGACAGTACCCGGTAACTGACGCGTCGAAACCAAGGGAAGCAGAATCGATGAACGCACGCATTCTGGTAGTTGAAGACGAGGAAGCGCTGACCACGCTGCTGCGCTACAATCTCGATGCCGAAGGCTACGACGTCGAAACCGTCGGCCGCGGCGATGACGCCGATACAAGGCTGAAGGAGCGGGTGCCCGACCTGATCGTGCTCGACTGGATGCTGCCGGGCCTGTCCGGCATCGAACTGTGCCGGCGCTTGCGGGCGCGGCCGGAGACCAAGCAGCTGCCGATCATCATGCTGACCGCGCGCGGCGAGGAAAGCGAGCGCGTCCGTGGCCTTGCCACCGGCGCCGACGACTACATCGTAAAGCCCTTTTCGGTGCCGGAATTGCTGGCACGGGTGAAGGGTCTGTTGCGGCGCGCCAGCCCGGAGCGGCTCGCCACCGTGCTGACGTACGGCGATATCGAACTCGACCGCGAGAAACGCCGCGTCGCCCGCTCCGGCCGCCAGATCGATCTCGGCCCGACCGAGTATCGCCTGCTGGAATTCTTCCTGGAGCATCCCGGCCGTGTGTTCTCGCGCGAGCAGTTGCTCGACAGCGTCTGGGGCCGCGACATCTATATCGACGAACGCACCGTCGACGTGCACATCGGCCGCCTGCGCAAGCTGCTCAATCCCGGCCGCGAGCAGGATCCGATCCGCACCGTGCGCGGCGCCGGCTACGCGCTGGACGATCGCTTTGCGAAGGCGGAGTCGTAACTACTGTCGTCCCGGCCTTGAGCTGGGACCGATACCCGCCGATGTTGATTGTCTAACAGAGCTGGAGCTTCAGCTCGGCATAACCACGCACGTCTGTGGTTATGGGTCCCGGCGCCTGTGCGCAATAGGCCGGGACGACGGCGGATATAGTCCGCTCAATTCACGACACAGATAGCATCGCGTAAGTTTACCTGGTCGGCTTCGGCGCCGGGCGGCGGCGATCGGAGGCCGGCTGATAGGCGACGCGCGAGTGATGCGCGCAGTAGGGCAGGCCGGAGAGCGCCTTGCCGCCGCAGAAGAAGAAGTCCGAACTCGAGGGATCGCCGACCGGCCAGTGGCAGGTGGCCTCGTTCAATTCCAGCAGCGACAGCCGCTGGCTCATCGGCACGACGTTGTCGTAGGAGATCGGATCCGGCTCCATCTCGACTTCGAAGGCATGGGCGAGCGCAGTGTTGCCGCGCGAGACCGGACGCGCCACCCGCATCATGTGCTGGGCGGGCCGGGCCTTGCGCTGGCGCGGGGCGGCCGAGGAGGGGCTCTTGGCGCGGCCGGACAGACCGAGCCGGTGCACCTTGCCGATCACGGCATTTCGCGTCACATTCCCAAGTTCCGCGGCGATCTGGCTGGCGGACAGGCCGCCTTCCCAGAGCTTCTTAAGCTGCTCGACGCGATCGTCGGACCAGGTCAATACGGTCATCGAATTCTTCCCTTCGCTTCGCGCGGGCCAACCGGGGGCAGCGCTGGCGATGCCAAATCTCCAAAATCCCTGCGGTCAGAATCCCTTAGCCCTCGCCGGGCGCGAAAGTCGCGCCCGAACGTGTACGCTGAACACATGGACTCAAGAGGATCAGAACTGCCGCACGAGATGTCGTACCCGACAGCCCAGACGCTACAATATGGCGTGACTCTGGCGCAAGAGTCCGCAGCTAAGCGTCCACATGTTCCGACATCTAGGCATTGCAATGCGTGTTTTCCACCACACCGGAAATGTACGGATTGCCTTTTATCGCAGTGCAGGAAGGCGGCTGGAGCATGATCCGGAAAAGTGGACACCGGTTTTCCGAGAAGATCATGCTCAAACAAGAAGGTGAACGAGCCTGCGAAGCAGGCTCTACGGCGTGTTGACACGTTCCGTCGCCAGCATAGAATGCCCTGACGTGCCGCCCCAAAAGGCGGCACGTTTTGTTTTCGGGTGGCCGGTGGTTGCGTGCGCGAAGGCTCGCGCACCCTGGCAGCTCGCAAACGGACTGCTCTCAAACCTCAAGTGATCGCCATGACCCATAGCGCCGCGTCGCATCTGCTCCCCGTATTCGCCAGGGTCGACCTTGGCTTCGAACGCGGCGAGGGCGCCTGGCTGGTCGCCACCAACGGCGATCGCTATCTCGACTTCACCTCGGGCGTCGCGGTCAATGCGCTGGGCCACGCCCATCCGCAACTGGTCGCAGCGCTGCAGGAACAGGCCACGAAACTGTGGCACATGTCGAACCTGTTCAAGTCGCCCGACGGCGACAAGCTCGCCGCGCGGCTGTGCGAGCAGAGCTTTGCCGACTATGTGTTCTTCTGCAATTCCGGCGCCGAGGCGATGGAATGCGTGATCAAGGTGACGCGCAAGTATCAGGCCGCCAAGGGTCATCCCGAGCGCTATCGCATCATCACTTTCGAAGGCGCGTTCCATGGCCGCACGCTGGCGACCTTGGCCGCGACCGGCTCCGCCAAATATCTCGAGGGTTTTGGGCCGCCGATGGACGGCTTCGACCAGGTGCCGCATGGCGATCTCGAAGCGGTGAAGAAGGCGATCGGCCCGCACACCGCCGGCATCCTGATCGAGCCGGTGCAGGGCGAGGGCGGCGTGCGCTCGGCGCCGAACGCGTTCTTCAAGGGCTTGCGCGAATTGTGCGACAAGCACGGCCTGCTGCTGGCGTTCGACGAGGTGCAGACCGGCATGGGCCGCACCGGCGATCTGTTCGCCTACAAGCGCCTCGGCGTCACCCCCGACGTGATGTCGCTGGCGAAAGCGCTCGGCGGCGGTTTCCCGATCGGGGCGTGCCTGGCGACCGCGGAAGCCGCGTCCGGCATGACGCCGGGCTCGCATGGCTCGACCTTCGGCGGCAACCCGCTGGCGATCGCGGCCGCCAACGCCGTGCTCGACGTGATGCTGAAGCCCGGCTTCTTCGACCACGTGCGGAAGATGTCGCTGCTGTTGAAACAGAAACTGGCCTCGGTGGTCGATCGCTATCCGAACGTGCTGTCGGAAGTGCGCGGCGAGGGGCTCCTGGTCGGCGTCAAGGCCGTGGTGCCCTCGGGCGATCTCGTCAATGCGTTGCGTGATCAAAAGCTGCTCACCGTCGGCGCCGGCGACAATGTGGTGCGCTTCCTCGCGCCCCTGATCGTGAACGAGGCCGAGATCGAGCAGTCCGTGCAAATGCTCGAGCGCGCCTGCATCGCGCTGTCAGGGGCACCGTTGAAGAAGGCGGCGGGGTAATGAGCAAGCCCGTCCGTCACTTTCTCGACATCAGCGAACTGCCGCTTCAAGAGCTGCGCAACATACTCGACGCCGGCGCCGCCATGAAGGCGAAGCTGAAGGCGCATGAAAAGGTCAACAAGCCGCTCGAAGGCAAGACGCTGGCGATGATCTTCGAACGGCCGTCGACCCGGACGCGGGTGTCGTTCGACGTCGGCATGCGCCAGCTCGGCGGCGAGTCCATCATGCTGACCGGCGCGGAGATGCAGCTCGGCCGCGGCGAGACCATCGCCGACACCGCGCGCGTGCTGTCGCGCTATGTCGATGCGATCATGATCCGCATCCTCAATCACGAGGCGCTGCTGGAACTGGCCGCCTACGCCACCGTGCCCGTCATCAATGGGCTGACGCGGCGTTCGCATCCCTGCCAGGTGATGGCCGATCTGATGACGTTCGAGGAGCATCGCGGGCCGATCGAGGGCCGCACCGTGGCCTGGACCGGCGACGACAACAACGTGCTGGCTTCCTGGGCGCATGCGGCCGAGCGTTTCAAGTTCCAGCTCAATGTCGCCACCCCGCCGCAGTTCGCGCCGAACAAGGCGATGAAGGACTGGATCAAGGCCACCCAAGCCCCGATCGTGCTCGGCGCCGATCCGGAAGAAGCCGTGCGCGGCGCCGATTGCGTCGTCACCGATACCTGGGTGTCGATGGGCGACAAGGAAGGCGAACATCGTCACAACGTGCTGAAGCCCTATCAGGTCAATGCCAAGCTGATGTCGCTGGCGAAGAAGGACGCGATTTTCATGCACTGCCTGCCGGCCCATCGCGGCGAGGAAGTTACCGACGAGGTGATCGACGGCCCGCAATCGGTGGTGTTCGACGAAGCCGAAAACCGCCTGCATGCGCAAAAAGGCATTCTGGCCTGGTGCTTCGGCGCCGTGGCGTAAAGAGCTCCGGGAAGCCAAAATTTCGTCATGCCCGGGCAGTAGCGCGAAGCGCGTCTTCGCGCTAGGTGTCCCGGGCATCCACGTCTTCAAAACTATCGGCAAGCAAGGCGTGGATGGCCGGAACAAGTCCGGCCATGACGCCGAGAGACCTTTCTTTCCGCCCCCGCCGACCCCAGATAGAGCGCCATGTCACAATCCCCCGATACGAAAATCACGGCCGAGGCCCCTATCCGCGCGCCGTCCTCGGTTCCCGTTGACGATGCGGTGCTGCCGTTCGAGGTCAGTGCGCTCGACCTGCGTGGCCGGCTCACCCGAATGGGCCCCGCGCTCGACGACATCCTGACCAAGCACGATTATCCCGCCCCGGTCGGCAAGCTGCTGGGCGAGGCGATCGTGCTGGCGACGCTCTTGGGCTCCTCCCTGAAGTTCGAAGGCCGCTTCATCCTGCAGACCCAGACCGACGGTCCGGTGTCGTTCCTGATCGTGGATTTCCAGGCCCCCGATCGCCTGCGCGCCTATGCGCGCTACGACGCGACGCGGCTGAAGGACGGCCAGGATTCAGGCGCCTTGCTCGGCAAGGGCCATCTGGCGATGACCGTCGACCAGGGCCCGGACATGAGCCGCTATCAGGGCATGGTGGCGCTTGACGGCGGCAATCTCGAAGACGCCGCCCACGAATATTTTCTGCGCTCCGAGCAGATCCCGACCCGCGTGCGGCTCGCTGTCGGCGAAGAATGGCGTGGCGGCGGCGAAGGCCCGAAGCATCGCTGGCGCGCCGGCGGCATGCTGCTGCAGTTTCTGCCGAAGGCGCCGGAGCGGGCGCGGCCGGCGGATCTCGATCCCGGCGACGTCCCGGACGGCGTGGCGAAGCACGAGATCGAGGAGGACGACGCCTGGGTCGAAGGCCAGTCGCTGATCGCAACCGTCGAGGACGTCGAGCTGATCGATCCCGATCTGTCCGGCGAGCGGCTGCTGTATCGGCTGTTCCACGAACGCGGCGTGCGGGTGTTTCCGCCGTTGCCGCTGCGCGCGCAATGCTCCTGCTCGCGCGATGCGGTCTCGGCGATGCTGAAAAGTTTTGCCGCGAAGGACCGCGCCGAGATGGTCAAGGACAACAAGGTGATCGTGACCTGCGAGTTCTGCTCGTCGGTCTACGAATTCACGCCGCAGGAAGCGGGCGTGGAGGAGTAGCGGCGCAACGATTTTGCCCGACGGGTAAATCACGTCAGCTAGCGACAAATTGGCACGACGATTTTGAGGGCAAGGTTTCCAGCAAAACTTCGGGCAAATCATGCTGCGAGAATGAGAAGTCGTATCTATCCGCCGTCATTCCGGGGCGCGCGAAGCGTGAACCTCAGGGGTGCAATTGCACCCCGGGGAATCTCGAGCTTCCGGGTTCGATGCTGTCGCATCGCCCCGGAATGACATCGATAGAGACCGGTGCTTCCGCGTCATTGCGAGCGAAGCGAAGCAATCCATCTCACCACATAAAGAAAGAATGGATTGCTTCGCTTCGCTCGCAATGACGGTGAGGAGTCGAGCGGTCCAGCCACACTTGTCATCGTCCGGCTTGCCGCCTTCGCGGAGTATGACGACGGTGGGTGGAACGGCGGGCGAGCTCCCAATCCTAATTCAGCACCCGCTTGCTGTCCGGACTGTCCAGCGAGAACGTCGGCACGTCGATTTCAAAGCGTTCGCCGCTCTCGTTGACCATCTGGTAGCGGCCGGTCATGAAACCCGAGGCGGTGGGCAGCGGCACGCCGGAGGTGTATTCGAAGCGTTCGCCGGGCGCGAGCACGGGCTGTTCGCCGACCACGCCTTCGCCGCGGACTTCCTGCTTGCGCCCGGTGGCGTCGGTGATGACCCAATGCCGGGTGCGGAGCTGCACGGTCTCGGCGCCGGTATTGGTGATCACAATCGTGTAGGACCAGAAATACTGGCCCCGGTCGGTCGCCGAGCGTTCCGGCATGAAGTTCGGCTCGACGGTAACTTCGATCTGACGGGTGACGGCACGGTACATGCGAAAAAGCTTTCGAAAATCCTGGCGCGCATCATAGCCAAGAAAACAGTGATACCCAAGAAATGGCCGGGAACCAATCGCAGGAAGGGCCGGCGGGGCCGGTTGCGGCGCCTTTCATCGCGGTTTCAACATAGTTCCCTTCTAAAGCGCACCCGCGTGCGGCTGGCCATGTATCTCCTTGCGTATCTTGTCTGCAACCTACGGGCCGATATGATCGATTTCGGACAGTGCAAGCGCGGAATTACCACCTGCCGAGACGGTGCCAGATGACGTCCATTGCCGATCCCATCGCCGGTACGCCGCTTGGCGGTGCCAAGCCCGATATCAAGCCCGATATCAAGGCCACGCCGGCGGCGAGCGACGCCGCGGCGGCTGCGTCCGCACCGGCGATTGCGTTTCCGGCCGCCGGCGAGCGCGAATTGCGGCTCGACCTGTTTCGCGGGCTCGCGCTGTGGCTGATCTTCATCGATCATCTGCCGCCGAACATCCTGACCTGGTTCACGATCCGCAATTACGGATTTTCCGACGCCACCGAGATCTTCATCTTCATCTCCGGCTATACCGCGGCCTTTGTCTATGGCCGCGCGATGCTGGAGGCGGGCGTCGTGGTGGCGACCGCGCGGATCCTGCGGCGGGTCTGGCAGATCTATGTCGCGCATGTGTTCCTGTTCACGATCTTCCTGGCCGAGATTTCCTACGTCGCCACCAGTTTCGAGAACCCGCTCTACAGCGAAGAGATGGGCATCATGGATTTTCTCAAGCAGCCTGACGTGACCATCGTCCAGGCGCTGCTGCTGAGATTCCGCCCCGTCAACATGGACGTGCTGCCGCTCTATATCGTGCTGATGCTGTTCCTGCCGCTGATCCTGTGGCTGATGAAGTGGAAGCCCGACGTCACGCTGGCGCTGTCGGCGCTGATCTATGCGCTGACCTGGCATTTCGACTGGTACCTGTCGGCGTATCCGAATGGCGTCTGGTTCTTCAACCCGCTGGCCTGGCAGTTGCTGTTCGTGTTCGGGGCCTGGTGCGCGATGGGCGGGGCTCAGCGGATGTCGCGGATCCTGGTGTCGCCGGTGACGATGTGGATTTCGTTCGTCTACCTGTTTGCCTCTTTCTGCGTCACCCTGACCTGGTACGTGCCCCAGCTCAGCCACTTGATGCCGCGCGTCGTCGAACAGTGGATGTATCCGATCGACAAGACCGATCTCGACGTATTGCGCTTCGCTCATTTCCTGGCGCTGGCGGCGATCACGGTGCGCTTCCTGCCCAGGGATTGGCCGGGGCTGAAATCGCCCTGGCTGCGACCATTGATCCTGTGCGGTCAGCATTCGCTTGAGATATTCTGCCTCGGTGTCTTCCTGGCTTTCGCAGGGCATTTCGTGCTGGCCGAAGTCTCCGGCGGTGCTGCAATGCACTTGCTGGTCAGCATCTCCGGGATCCTCATCATGTGGGGAATGGCGTGGGTGATTTCGTGGTACAAGCACTCTGCCGACAAGGGTGCGTCGAAAACAAAAAGCGCCGCCGGCAACGCCGACATGGCGGGAGGAGGCGCATGAGGTCCGCTGTCAGGACTCTGCTGGGCATGACGCTGCTCGCCGGCTTGGCGGCTACCGGTTTTGCGCGCGCCGAGGATGCCCCCCAGACCTGCGATGTGCCGGCCTATCTTTTGACCAGCGAAAACTCGCTGCCGAGAGTGGCGGAGGCCGTGAAAAACGGCCAGCCGCTGACCATCCTGGTGGTCGGCAGCCGTTCCTCCTCCATCCCCTCCGCGGAAGCCAGCGCCTACCCCGCCAGGTTGCAGGAGGCGCTGAAAGAGCGGCTGCCGCAGCTCGCGATCAACCTATCCGTAGAACTACAGTCCGCGAAATCCGCCGAGGAAACGGCCGGCACGCTCGTTAAGCTGGTGGAAGCAAAAAGGCCTACTTTGGTTATCTGGCAGACCGGCACCGTCGATGCTATGCGATCCGGCGATCCCGACGATTTTCGCAGCGCGTTGGACGAAGGTGTTGTTGCGCTGCAAAAAGCTGGAACCGATGTGGTCTTGGTCAACCTGCAATACAGTCCGCGCACGGAAACGATGATTTCTGCGCCGCCCTATCTCGACAATATGCGGGTGGTGGCGCAGCAGCACGAGGTTCCGCTGTTCGACCGGTTTGCGATCATGCGTCACTGGAACGACGCCGGAGATTTCGACCTGTTCAGTACCGCGCACGGCATCGATCTGGCCAAGCGCGTCCACGCCTGCCTCGGCCGCGCGCTGTCGAAATTCGTGATCGATACCGCCCACCTTGATGCGGCGCAGCAGAATTAAGGGAACTAGCGTTAATGAGTTGTCACTACCCTTTTCGTTTGACCACATTCGCCGCCGCCGCTTTTGCGCTGTTGACGCCTGCCTGCGTTTTGCCGCTGCACGCGCAAGTTGCCCAGCCGCAGGCCGCGCAGCAGGCCGCGCTCGGCGACAATGCCAAGGCTGAAGCCGCCAAGCCGCCGGCCGCGCCGACGACGGGCGGCTCGCCGACCTCAGTCGGTTCACCGACCACCGGCGCCGGCAATGCCGCGGCCGTCGATCAGGCCGCTCCGGCACAGCAAAAGGGCCTCACCGGCCGGGCGCTCGACAAGGTGAAGGAGGTCGCGAAATCGGCGAGCGATGTCTTCAGCCGCGTGCCGTGTCTGTCGCCGAAGGGCCTCGCCGTGTCGATGGGCTCGCTGCCGCATGTCGCGAACAAGTTGATCGCGGGCCAGCCGGTCGTGATCATCGCGTTCGGGTCATCCTCGACCGACGGTTACGGCGCGTCGTCGCCCGAATTCAAATATCCCAACCGGCTCGCCGCGCAGCTGCGCCGGCAATATCCGACCGCCGACATCACCGTCGTTAACCGCGGCAAGGGTGGCGAGGACGCGCCCGAAATGATGAAGCGGTTGCAGGCCGAAGTGATCGACATGCATCCGGACATGGTGATCTGGCAGGTCGGCACCAACGCGGTGCTGCGCAACCTCGATCCGACCGAGACCGCCAACATGGTCGAGGAGGGCGTCGCGCGCATTCAGGCGGCCGGCGCCGACCTCGTGCTGGTCGATCCGCAATATTCGCCGCGCGTCAACGAACATCCGGAAAGCGCCGGCAAGATCGTCAAGCTGCTCGGCAGGGTCGCCGAACTCCGTCACGTCGGCGTGTTTCCGCGCTTCGAGGTGATGCGCGACTGGCACGAGAAGCAGTCGATCCCGATCGACAGCTTCGTCATCTCCGACGGCCTGCACATGAACGACTGGGGCTACGCCTGCTTCGCCCAACTGCTCGGCGACGACATCATCAAGTCGGTCGGTCAGATCAAGCTCGGCGTCAACGTGCCGGCCAACGTGCGCACGTATCGGCCGATGTGAGTAGAGCAGCGAAGTCGCTACTCTCCGCCGTTATTGCGAGGAGCGTTAGCGACGAAGCAATCCATGCCCGCCACGGATGAGAGCTGGATTGCTTCGCTGCTCGCAATGACGAGGATGCGCTCACGCCTTCTCCAGCGCCGCCGCGAAATCCTCGATCAGATCGTCGGCATGCTCGAGCCCGGCGGAAAAGCGAATAAAACCTTCGCTGATGCCGAGTTCGGCGCGTGCTTCCGGCGCCAGCCGCTGGTGCGTCGTGGTGGCGGGATGGGTGACGAGGCTTTTGGCGTCGCCGAGATTGTTCGAGATCCGCGAGATCTTCAGCCCGTTGAGGCAGCGGAACGCGCCGGCCTTGCCGCCCTTGACCTCGAAGCCGATCAGGGTCGAACCGGCGCGCATCTGCTTCTTCACCAGCGCTGCCTGCGGATGATCGGCGCGGCCGGGATAGATCAGCCGCGAGATCTTCGGATGGCTGGCGAGCGCGTCGGCAATCTTCGCCGCGGTCTCGGTCTGCGCGCGTACGCGCACGGCCAATGTCTCCAGCCCCTTCAGCAGCACCCAGGCATTGAACGGCGACATCGACGGGCCGGTCTGGCGCATGAAGTTGTGAATGTGCTCGGCGATGAACGCTTCCGAGGACAGGATGATGCCGCCGAGGCAGCGGCCCTGGCCGTCGATGTGCTTGGTGGCGGAATAGACCACGACGTCGGCGCCGAGCGACAGCGGGCTCTGCCAGATCGGCGTCGCGAACACGTTGTCGACGATCAGCCGCGCGCCGCCCTGATGCGCGATTTCGGCGATCGCCGAAATGTCCATCACGTCGAGCGTCGGGTTGGTCGGGCTCTCCAGGAAGCAGGTCCTGGTGTTCGGCCGCATCGCCTTCTTCCACTGGTCGAGGTCGAGGCCGTCGACCAGCGTCGACTGGATGCCGTAGCGCGGCAGCAGGTCTTCCACCACGTAGCGGCAGGAGCCGAACATCGCCTTCGCCGCCACCACGTGGTCGCCGGCCTTCAGCGGCGCCAGGATCGCGGTGGTCACCGCGGCCATGCCGGTCGCGGTCGCGCGCGCGGCCTCTGCGCCTTCGAGCTCGATCATGCGGCGCTCGAACATCGAGATGTTGGGATTGGAAAACCGCGAATAGAGGAAGCCGGGATCCTCGCCCTTGAACCGTGCCTCGCATTGCTCGGCAGTGTCGTAGACGAAGCCTTGGGTCAGGAACAGCGCCTCGGAGGTTTCTCCGTATTGCGAGCGCAGGGTGCCGGAATGGACCAGCCGGGTTTCGGGACGATAGCGGGCAGCAGAATTAGCGTCAGACATGTGACCTCCGTCGTGACCATCCCTAGAAATGGTCACAAAAAAACCGGCCTGGAAAAATTTCCACAGGCCGGGATCACACGTGTCCCCGGCCTGTTTAGCTACTTATTTAACGTGGCTGCAAGCCGGCCGGCTCAAATCACCACGGGATAAGTCATGCTGATATTCCCTCGCGCCCTTTTCGTCAAGGCGGCCATCGGATAACCCGTAAAAGCCCTTATTTATGAGGTCTGGATGGCATTCGGACCATCCCGATGGGCCGCCTCAGAGGACCATGCCGTGTCGTTTTCGCTGCCCCCCGACGCCAACGGAATTCTGCCCGACCGCATGATCGCGGCGATGGCCGATGCGGGCCTCATTTTGCCCGAATACCCCTTTGTCGAAAGCCAGATCCAGCCGGCAAGCCTCGACCTGCGCCTCGGCGATATCGCCTACCGGGTGCGCGCGAGCTTCTTGCCCGGTCCGGGCGCCACCGTCGCCGAGCGCATCGACGAATTGAAGCTGCATGAAATAGATCTAAGCGACGGCGCGGTGCTGGAGACGAATTGCGTCTACATCGTCCCGCTGCTGGAAAGCCTGGCGCTGCCGCCCGAGATCGTCGCCGCCGCCAACCCCAAGAGTTCGACCGGTCGGCTCGATGTGTTCACCCGCGTGATCGCCGACGGCACGCGCCGCTTCGACATGATAGGCGCCGGCTATCACGGCCCGCTCTATGCCGAGATCAGCCCGAAGACGTTTCCGGTGCTGCTGCGTGAGGGTTCGCGGCTCTCGCAGGTGCGCTTCCGTACCGGCGACGCCATCCTCAATGCCGACGAGCTCGACGCGCTGCACGCGGCCGAACGACTGGTCGATATCGACGACGCCGACCTCGCCAATGGCGTCGCGCTCAGCGTCGACCTGTCCGGCGAAAATACCAGCGGCTTCGTCGGTTACCGCGCCAAGCGCCACACCGGCGTGGTCGATATCGATCGCCGCGGCGGCTATGCGGTCGGCGAATTCTGGGAGCCGATCGAGGCGCGGCCCGACGGCAGCCTGATCCTCGACCCCGGCGAGTTCTACATTCTGGCCTCCAAGGAAGCCGTGCAGGTGCCACCGGACTACGCCGCGGAGATGGTGCCGTTCGATCCCCTGGTCGGCGAATTCCGCGTCCACTATGCCGGATTCTTCGATCCCGGTTTCGGCTATGCCGGCGCCGGCGGGCAGGGCTCGCGCGCGGTGCTAGAGGTGCGCTCGCGCGAAGTGCCGTTCATCCTCGAACACGGCCAGATCGTCGGGCGCCTCGTCTACGAGAAAATGCTGGCGCGGCCCGACGCGATGTACGGCCAGAAGATCGGCTCGAACTATCAAGCGCAGGGCCTGAAGCTTTCCAAGCATTTCAAGGTGTGAGCGCCGGCCATCAGCCCTTCGTCACGTGCACGCCCGGCCGCTCGCCCGAATTCCACTTACCGCCGATCGCGCGCTCGATCTGGGCCGCGAACTGAAGCAGCAGGCCGTCATTGGCCTGCTTTGCCTGCGCCTGAATGCCGAGCGGCAGCCCGTGTTCGTGCGTCGCCAGCGGCAACGAGATCGCGGGAATGCCGCAGAGATTGGCGAGCGGCGTGAACGCGAAGTTGCGCCACAGATTGCCGAACCAGTCGGCGACTGACGGGTTGTCGCTGATCGTGAGGTACTCCGTGGTGCCGACCTTCGGCGTCGGCAGCGCGGTGACCGGCGTCAGAATGATATCCCATTGCTCGAAGAAATCACCGAAGCCGCGCGATGTCGTGTTGAACACCGCCTGCATGCGCGCGCGTTCGGTGAAACTGGTGTGCCGGCCGGCTTCCCAGATCCGGATGTTGACGGGTTCGATGAGGTCCGCCGGCGGCCGGTCGAGCCCGCGCGCGGCGAGCATGTTGCCGATCACCTGGGCGAAGTTGCTGACATAACACGTCGTCTGCGCCTCGAAGGCCGCGGGGAAGTCCAGTTCCGGCAGCGCGTAATCGACGTGATGGCCAAGGCCTTCGAGGAAGCGCCCGACCCGCTCAAGCTCGGCCGCAATCTGCGCTGTCGCGCGATACTCGCCCCATTGATGCGAGAGCGCGATGCGGAGCCGGCCCGGATCGCGCGCGATCATTTCCATGTAAGGCTCCGGCGTGGTCCAGAACGGCATGAACTCGCCGGGCGCTGGACCCCGGCAGGCATCGACAAAGGCGGCGGTGTCGCGCACCGAACGCGACTGGCAGCCCTGGATCGAGACCAGCCCAGTCAGGTCCGACAGATGCGGTGCGAGCGAGAACACCCCGCGCGACACCTTCAGCCCGATATTGCCATTGACCCCGGCCGGAATCCGGATCGAACCCCCGCCATCGGTCGCATGCGCGATCGGGACTGCACCGGCCGCGACCATCGCGGCGCTGCCGGCCGACGATCCGCAGGTGGTGTAGTCGGTATTCCAGGGATTGCGCGTGATATAGACGGCGGGATTTTCGGCCGAACTGCAGACCCCGAACTCCGGCGTGGTGGTCCGCCCGATCAGATTGAGTCCCGCGTGACGAAATTTTCCGGTCAGGAACGTATCTGACGTCGCGCGATTGCCGCGCATGATCAGCGATCCCATTTCCTGCAGCCGGCCCTTCATCGTCGGGCCGAGATCCTTCATCAGGAAAGGTAGCCCGGCAAACGGCCCTTCGGGATTGGCGCCGTTGCTGACGGGATCGGCGATCGCGTCCTCGAATACTTCAACGACGGCCGACAGCGCGGGATTGACCTTGGCGATCCCTGCGGCCGCCTGCTTCGCCAATTCCTGTGCCGTGAGTTCGCCGTTCCTGACGCGCGCGGCCAGCGCCGTGCCGTCGTGCCGCGTCCACTCATCCCAGCTCATCGGCAATGTCATGCAATCGATCCCTTCGGCGTGGCTTCGGACCATAGTTTCGCAAGCGTCGGCGTCAAGGCAATCCAGCCTCGCGCGCGGCGCATTGCGCCACCGCGCTCGCGATGACAATGTGCTTCCACAAGAAAAGGGAGTGAAGCGATGACGGGGCAGGAGCGCGAACGCGAAGCGCAATGGACGAAGTGGCGCAGCGTCGCCGATCTCTACCATGCGTTTTTTACCGGCCTGATTCTCGCCGTGGTCTCCAGGCGCGGCACCGCGGATGCTGCCGAGTTCGTGTTCCGGGTATTCCGCCGCCAACAGCAGGAGCGCTTCCTGCCGGGGCTGGTCAAGCTCGGGCTCGATCATCTGCCGCCGGCGGTCGCGGCCGCGCGCTATCACTATCTCTCGAACTGGATCGGTGGTGTGCATGTCGAATACATGTACGAGACCGATCGCAAGGCCTGGATCCGCTATCCGCCGCCGCGCTGGATCTGGCGGGGAACGGCGATCTGCGGCGTGCCCGGCGAAGTCTCGCGCGCGATGCTGCGCGGATGGCACGCCAACAACGGCGTGGCGCTGGGCAATCTCAATCTCGGCTTCGTCTGCACCAAGCAGAGCGTCGACGGGCAGGACGGGCTCGAAGGCTACTACTGCGAATACGACCATCCGCTCGAGCTCGACGCGCGGCTGGTGTTCGCGCGGCATCTCGAAGCGCCGATGTTCGATCCGGCGACCGCGCCGGCGCTGCCGGTCGATAGCTGGCCCAAGCCGCGGCTGGAAAAAGCCTATCGCAACTACGCGATGGAATATGTGAAGACGGCGGCGGCTGTGATGGTGCAGGTGTTCGGGCCGGAAGACGCCGGCTATCTGCTGCACCTGACCGGCAAACTGATCGGCATGCAGTATTTCGACGAGATCGCGCGGAGCTTCGCGATGGACCAGGGAGCCGCGAAAGGTTCGGCGAAGGATTTCGTCGCCTTCCTGCGCGTGCTGTTCGAGTCGCAGGACGATGTCGCCGAGATCAGCGCCTCGGAGGGCGCATTCGAAGTTCGGCAGCAGACCTGGAAATTGATGGCTGATGTCGGCGATTATCACCCGGCCTGTGCGAACGTTCTTAAAGGCCTGTTCGAGGGTCTGGCGGCCGGCTGTGGCCGCCACATTCCGGTGCACCTGAAGCCGCCAGTCGGCGGCAAGGCGCCGTTTGTCTGGTCGATCGGGTAGAGAGACCTCGCTCGCCTGCAATCGTGCAGGCCCCCCTTGCGCCCCGTGCACAGGGAATCCTGCCCGGCCGTGGTAGGACAACACCGCGGCGCAGCAATCAGACTGCGCGCGGGAGACGAAATGCCCGATATTGCCGTCGCCGAACTACCCGTAGACGAGGACGAGCGTCCGCTTCCGCCGCCGGAAGCGCCGGCGAAGAATGCGCTGCTCGATCGCCCGATCCTGCGGACGCTGCTGTGGCTCGCCTGGCCCAACGTGATTGCGCTCAGCGCCAGCACCTGCGTGGTCATCGCCGAGACCTCCTATATCGGCCGGCTCGGCGTCGAGTCGCTGGCCGCGATGGCGCTGGTGTTTCCCTGTGTAATCCTGACCATGACGATGTCGGGCGGCGCCATGGGCGGCGGCGTGGCTTCCGCGATCGCGCGTGCGCTCGGCGCCGGCGATGTCGAGCGCGCCTCGACGCTGGCCGCGCATGCGCTGCTGATCGGCCTCTGCTTCGGGCTGACCTTCATGCTCGGCATGCTGCTCTTCGGTCCGAAATTGCTGGAACTGCTCGGCGGCCGCGGCAACGTGCTGGCGCAGGCGATCGCCTATACGCAGATCTTCTTCGGCGGCGCCGTGGCGCCGTGGCTGATGAACACGATGGCCGGCGTTCTGCGCGGCACCGGCAACATGAAACTGCCGTCGCTGATGATGCTGTCGTCCGCGGTCTGCCAGATCATTCTCGGCGGCACGCTCGGCCTCGGCCTCGGCCCGATCCCGCAATTCGGCATGCGCGGCGTCGCCGCAGGCTCCTTGACCGCCTATCTCATCAGCATCTCCGTGATGTCCTGGTACCTGTTTTCCGGACGGTCGCGCGTGGTTCCAAAAATCTTCGGCCTGCGGATTCAATGGGCGATGTTCTTCGACATCCTGAGGGTCGGCGCCATCTCCTGCTTCTCGCCGCTGCAATCGGTGCTGACCATCAGCATCTTCACCCACATGCTGGCGCGTTTCGGCACCGAAATTCTCGCCGGTTACGGCATCGGCGCGCGGCTTGAATTCCTGCTGACTTCGGTGTCGTTTGCGGTCGGCATCGCCTCGGTGCCGATGATCGGCATGTCGGTCGGCGCCGGGCGCATCGCGCGCGCCCGGCGCGTGGCCTGGAGCGCTGGATGTGTCTCGTTCCTCGCGGTCGGGACCATCGCGACCCTGATCGCGATCTTCCCCGATGTCTGGGTCAACCTCTTCACCAACGATGCCAGCGTGCGCGCCGCGAGCCACCAATATCTGTCGACGGCGGCACCGATGTACGCCTTCATCGGGCTGGCGTCGTCGATGTATTTTTCATCGCAGGGCGCGGCCAAGGTGGTCGGCCCTGTGATGGCGCAGACCGCGCGGCTGCTGTTCATCGGCACCGGCGGCTGGTGGCTGTCGACCCACAATGCCACCGCCCATGACTTCTTCGTGCTGGCGTCCGCCTCGATGGTGGTACTCGGCGTGCTGTCCTGCGCCAGCGTGATCCTGACAAGGTGGGGGCCGAAGCAGGTCGGTATTCCCGCGGCGCGGCCGGCGTTGTCGTGAGACGCGACAAATAGCGGCCGTCATTCCGGGGCGTGCGAAGCACGAACCCGGAATCTCGAGATTCCGGGTCTGGTCCTTCGGACCATCCCGGAATGACTGAGTTCATAGCTATCCATCGCCGATACCTTCGGCCATGCCTGCCGCCCCCGACATCGATCACGCGGCGTTGCGCCCTAATGCCTTCTGGATCGCCAGCGCGCCCTGGTCCATCTGCGCGTCGATATAGGGCGCGATCTCGTTCGGCAGCACGTCGGTGATCCAGACGAAACGGGTGCGTCCATCGCTCTCGGCAAAAACCTGCGCCGACGCGCTGTGCTGCTTCAGGCGTTCGCTGGCGATGGCATAGACCAGCCGGCGTCGCTTGTCGTCGCAATCGACCAGGGTTTCGCGGGCGACCGAACCGTTCGCAAACGTCACGATGCGGGCGTCGCCGTCGAGCTTGGTGTCGAGCACGAAGCCCGGGGCGAGCCTCGTATGCACCGCGCCGAAATCGCGCACCGCGTCCCAAACGTCGTCGGGATGCGCGTCGATGATGATGTCTTTGTAGATGGAAGCCATGGATGAGTCCTCTTGTCTGTTACGTTCGTCATTCCGGGATGGTCAGAAGGACCAGACCCGGAATCTCGAGATTCCGGGTTCGATGCTTTGCATCGCCCCGGAATGACATTCGTGATGGTCGCAGCTTACGTGCACACCGCCTCGACATTATTGCCGTCGGGGTCGGTCAAGAACGCCGCGTAATAGGTCGGGCTGTAATCGGCGCGCGGTCCGGCGCCGCCATTGTCGCGGCCGCCGGCTTTCAGGCCTGCGATGTGAAATTTTCCGACCGCCGCATGATCGGGCGCGCGGAACGCGACATGCGCACCGGTGCCTGAATTTCCCTTGTGCAGATGCAGCCAGAGCGCAGGCTGGTCCTTGGGGCCGAAGCCTGCGCCGGAATCATCCCGCGAGCAGAGCACATAGCCGAGGGGGGCGAGCGCCGCGGTATAGAAGCGAACGCTGGCGTCGAGATTTCCGACGCGCAATCCGATGTGGTCGTACATGGTGTTCTCCAGTAATAAGCGCGCGAGATTGCCGCGCGGCCTGGAGTAACCCTAGTCAGTTGAGGGCAAGGTGTTCTTGGAGAATCTTGCGATCACCCCGCGAAGCCTGGCGGAACTTCAGCGGCGAGGCGCCGGCGGCGCGGTGGAACGTGCGTACGAAATTGGAGAGGTCGCCGAAACCGACATCGTAGGCGATATCGGTGATCGCGCTGTCGTCGTCGGCCAGCCGCCGCGCCGCGTGGCGCAGCCGCGAGCGCACCAGATATTGATGCGGGGTGACGCCGAGCGTGTCCGAGAACAGCCGCAGGAAATGGAACGGGCTGATGCCGGCCTGATCGGCGGCGTCTTCCAGGCCGATGGCCCGGTGTGAATGCGCATCGATCCACAATGCGGTTTCGACCGCACGGCGGCGGTCGCGGGCGGCGAGGAAGGCGGCCTTGCGCGGCTTGCCGGAGGCCACTTCGACAAAGCGGCTCGCCAGCAGCTGGCCGATTTCGTCGAGGCCGATGTCGCTGTTGCCATCTGCCGCCGATTGCGCCAGCTCGCCGAGCACCACCAGTTCCGGCAGCGGCGGCGCGCAACCGGCCTGCCAGATCGCCTTGCTGTCGCCGAACGTCTCCACCAGTTCCGCGCTCAGGAAAAACGACAGGCACTCGTCGCCGCAGACGTGCTCATGGGTGCAGGTATATTCGTCGCCGGGATGGCCGATCAGCACCGATCCCGCCACCAGCTCATGGGACTTGCCGCGGCTGTGCAGGCCGAAACTGCCCTTGCGCACATAGGAGATCGAGTAACAGCGATGGTGTTCGGCGAACGGCCTGTCGCCCGGCCCGGCGTCGCAGCGGAAGTCGGATACCGAGATCGATGGGCGCTCGAGCAGCGTGGTCGCGGTCATCCCGCCAATTTAGGTAGGCGCCCGTGGCGGCGCAACGGGCAGCAGCACGTCAAACAGGGTCTTGCTCGAGGTCGGGTGGGCGCCCTCGATCGACAGCAGCCGCCGCTTGGAGATGGCCCCACCATTCGGCGATATCTTGTCGGCATAGTGGCCCGCCTCGAGCACGCGATGGCAGGGCACGATGATCATGAAGGGGTTGCGGGCGATCGCCTGCACCACCGAATAGACTGCCCCCGAGGCGCGCAGGCCGGCGGCGATCTCGGCATAGGTACGGGTTTCCCCGCGCGGGATCTGGCGGGCGAGCGCGTAGACGCGCTGGTTGAAGGCCGGGATGCCGGTCACGTCGAGCGCGACGTCGGAGAAATCGCTGTTCCCGCCGCGCAGCAGCGCCACGATGCCTTCGATCGCGATCTCGGCATTCAGCGGCGGGCGAAGTTCGCGGGTGTCGGGATAGAGCTGGAATAGCCGCCGGCGCGTATCGATCTCGCGGGCCTCGGGGAGCTGTACGCCGATGACACCGGATGGCCCCCATGCGATGCCGCACCGGCCAATCCCCGTATCGAATATGGTGTACCCACGCCCCGTCATACGCCACCGCCCCGGACGGGACCATAACACCGTCCCAAACCGGCGCATCTGGAATCTTTGCGATCGGTTAAGGGCGGGGGCGGAAGCCGACGGAACACCTTGGCGGATGGCGCGGGGTCGGCTAATCAAGGGCGAGCATTCGCGGGCGTAGTTCAATGGTAGAACGGCAGCTTCCCAAGCTGCATACGAGGGTTCGATTCCCTTCGCCCGCTCCAAATTTTCAGGCCGCGCGAAGCGGAATATGCTAGGCTGGGCCCATGGTTAGAACGCTCGAACAAGCCATTGCGCAAATTTCCCGTCTACCGGACGCCGATCAGGAAAACATCGGCCGCAAGCTGCTTTCGCACGTCGAAAAGCTCAATTCGCTTCGCGGTGAGATCGACCGGGGAATTAGTTCGCTCGATGCGGGCCAGGGCAGCGCGCTGAATATCGAAGATTTCCTTCGCAGGAAGAATTCAAGCCGTGGTGGGGCTTAGGCCCCCAACTATTTGGTCGCCAGAGGCTCTCGCGGATGTTGACCGCCTTTGGGACTACTACGCTCACATTGCAGGGCGGGCGACTGCGGACAAGATCATCCGCCAGATCGCGAAAGTCGTTAAAACTCTTGATGACTTTCCTTCGGCGGGACGTACGCGTGACGAAGTTCGTCCGGGCCTGCGTTCACTCGCCGCCTCTCCCCAGGTCGTATTTATCGTTTGAACAACGGTCGGCCGGAAATCGTGCGTGTGCTCGATGGACGGCAGGATATTGAGGAAATTTTTGCCGATGACGAGAGGGACTAGTCAGATGCGGGCGGAACGGCCGAAGGCGTAAGCCCGCCGAGGAATACGGTGTTGGCGGATCGCGCTACGCTGATCCGCCTTACGCGCGGCCAGGGAGGGGAGCATTGCTCATCGACCTTGGTGCACTGGTCGATTGCGCGGGCACCGCCTACTGGCGCCGAAACAAGGCAATCGAATTTCCTGGCGACGCGCGCAACATCGAAGCGGCGAACGAACTGGATCGGTTGGCGATCGAAATCGCCGCTCTCGAAGGTTCCAAATTACACGTGCAACTGGACAAGATCTTCGAGGATGAGGACAGCGGTTCGATCGCGATGTCTGTCATCAGCGATATGCGCCGCCAGGTAGGCTTCTCGCGATGGTATGCTACCGGCGAAGAATTGCTTCAGGCCATCGTTGATGCTTGCTCGGATTAGCCGGGTATTTCGAGCGGATTATGAGTGTGCAGAGATGGCAGATTGCGCCCTTCTCTCATCCGCCCCGCGGTCTTGCGCCTGACCGGTGGCGCCTTTGCAGTTCAATCCGTCCTACGAGCTTCTCGAAAAAAATATGCGTCACGTGTCGGTCCGGCCCAATTCAGGCCGTCTTGTAAGGAAGCGACCCATCGAAGTACCGCTTCACGAGCGGTCTTCCAGCCAGGAAGGTCGGGGCTATGGCTATTCTAAACAAGGAATTCAAAGCTCGGCTTCAAAAAAGTCCAAAAAAGGGGGGCTGGACGTATGTCGTATGGCCGAAGTCCGCAGCGTTCTTTGGTACAAAGGGCTTGGTAAAGGTAAGTTGTACAGTCGATGATCACCCGCTACGCACCGCATTCATGGCGATAGGCGGCGGTGTCCATAAATTGCCTATCAAAGCGGACCTGCGGGCTGCTATCGGAAAGAAGGCTGGAGACACGGTGACCATCCGGCTTTTGGAACGCCGGTGACCGCTCTGTGGCACTTTTCGGGAGTCTCATCCTCGCTGAGCGATGTCCGCAGGCAGCGACTTGAATATCGAGGACTTCCTTCGCAAGAAGATTTCAAGCCACAGCAGCCTATCTTTCGGCCTCGATCGCGGGTACAGTCGCCACGTCGCAAGACGATGGCGCTGAACCTTAGAGTGGACTGCGGGCAGACCCGGGGGCAGTACCCGGCGCCTCCACCTTAGCAGCTTGAGTTAAAGGTCTCATCACGGTGAGATTGATTTGGCCGGAAGGCAAAATCCCAAAGCTTGTTAAGGCTGGCTGCTAAGGCGGGGGCGAACCAGGATCGATGGTCGCAATGAAGCTCTGAATTGTGCTCGGCATGATACCGCCGTTATCGGGTCAAAAACCTAAATGCAAACGATAACGTTGCATTGAACGAAGTGCGCCTCGCGGCGTAACCTGTTCGGGGTTGGTCCACCTGGCAACAGAACGGCCATCGCCGCGTCGACCTTCGGGTCGGCGCGGCTTTTATTTGGGGGCCGGTTCGCCCGAAAATGGGTTGCCTTCAATTCCGGCCGCTGCCGTGCTAGGCCTGAGAGGTGCCGCAAAAAAGGAGTGAGCGTTGACCCAGGCGATCGCTTCGGCTGACACCTCCCGCAATTTATTGATCGTAGCCGGCGCCGGCCTGCTGTCGGGCATTCTCACGCCGCTGTTGCCGACGTTGCTCGACAAGATCGTGGGCGTGCCTGCTGACATCCGGCTGGCGCTGGTCGCGGTCCCGTTTGCCGTTCTGGTTTTCCTGGTGGTCCAGCGCTTCAGCAGCAACCCGTTGTGGGCGGCGCTGGTGGCGGCCGTGATGACGATGATCGCCTTTGTCTGTGCCGTGAACGCCGCGATTTTTATCGACGGGCAGGTCATCGGTGCCGACAAGATGATGCGGAACATCCTGGCGGGCCTCGCCGGCGGTTTCACCGGCAGCGGCTTGATGGCGCTGGGCATTGCGCTGTTGCCGGCCGGTCCGCGCGACACCGTGACGTGGCTGCAGATGCTGGTAACCGGGACGATCGCCGGCGCGCTGCTGGCGCTCGACAATGCGCTCGGCCTCGATCAGACCTCGTTTCTCTATCCGGTCTGGCAGGCCGCGGTCGCGGTGCGGCTGGCGATGGCCTTGCGCCGACGCCGGCTTGCCTGACAGATATTTCGCGAGCCCCTGTTCACCGCATCAGGAGCGCGGCCAAAGAACATCAAGGCAAAAAACTTAAGGGAAGATTCGTGAACCGCCCGTTCAAGCCTTATCCCTTCACGGCGAAGCAATATCCGGCGTCGCTGCCGCCGCTGCAAGGCGGCGCCGACCAGGCGCGGCGTCCCGTCGTGGTGGTCGGCGGCGGACCGGTCGGCTATTGCGCGGCGCTGGGGCTCGCCAGTCACGGGGTGCCGGTCGTTCTGCTGGAGGCGGATGATTCCGTCTGCTTCGGCAGCCGCGCGATCTGCATTTCGCGGCGCAGCCTCGAGATCATATCGCGTCTCGGTGCGGCCGATGGCTTTCTGAAGCAGGGCCTGCCCTGGACCGGCGGCCGCAGCTTCTATCGAGACGACGAAGTGCTGCATTTCAAGATGCCGATGGACGAAAACCAAAAGCATCCGCCGATGATCAATCTCGCGCAATATTCGATCGAGCAGTTGCTGCTCGACGCCGCCGAGCCGCGCAGCGACCTGCTCGAAATTCGCTGGCAGAACCGCGTCAGCGCGATCGACGCGCGCGAGGATGGCGCACGGCTCACCGTCGAGACGCCGAAAGGGGCCTACACGATGGAGGCCGACTGGGTCGTCGCCGCGGATGGCGGCCGCAGCTTCCTGCGCGAAACGCTGGGACTGAAGCTGAAGGGCACCAGCTACGAGGGCCGCTATGTCGTCGTCGACATCGTGCTGGACAGCGCGCGTCCGGCGGAGCGGCTCGCTTATTTCGATCCGCCCTGCAATCCCGGCTCGACGGTGCTGGTGCACAAGCAGCCTTCAGGCGTCTGGCGCGTCGACTATCAGTTGCGCGACGGCGAAGACCCCGATGAGGCGATCAAGCCCGAAAATGTCATGCCGCGCGTCGAAAGTCTGCTCGGGATGATGGGCGAGAAGGGCGCGTGGAGCCCGGTCTGGATCGGCATCTACAAGGCCAACGCGCTCACGCTCGACGACTACCGCTACCGCGGCGTGCTGTTTGCCGGCGACGCCGCACATCTGCTGCCGATCTTCGGCGTCCGCGGTGCCAATTCCGGCATCGACGATGCCGACAATCTCGCCTGGAAGCTTGCCTTCGTGGTCAAGGGGATCGCGTCGCCAAAACTGCTCGACAGCTATTCGGCCGAACGGGTCGCCGCGGCACGGGAAAACCTCAGGCACGGCACCAAGAGCACCGAGTTCATGGCGCCGCCTTCGTTCGCGTTCGAGCTGATGCGAAAGGCCGTGCTGGGTCTCGCCGTGAAATTTCCCGAACTGCGCTCGCTGATCAATCCGCGGCAGTCTTCTGCGATCGCCTACACGCATTCGCCGCTCAATGTGGCGGCGCAGGAGGCGGCGTTCGGCGCAGGACCTGCTCCCGGCCACGTGCTGACGGAGTGCCCGCTGACGATCGCCGAGGGTTCGTCCACGCGCGCGGGCCATCTGACCGACCTGATCGGGCCCGTGATCACGGCGCTGTATTTCAGCGACGACGGCGCGGTGCCGGATGTTCTGACGACGTGTGATGCGGCGATGCGCGCCCGCGGCATTCCCTTCGCGATCGTAGCGGTGGCGCGGCACGCAGGTAACGCCGAGGCGCGCGGCTGGGACAGCACCGGCCGGCTATTCACGATGTACGACGCGGCGCCCGGCACGCTTTATCTGGTCCGTCCCGACGGCCATGTGTTCGCGCGCTGGCGCCGGTTCGATACCGCGGCCGTGACTGATGCCATCGACCATTTGCTGCGACCATGACGGGTACGACGACCATGACCGAAGCCGAACTCGACACCGCCTACACGCATCTGTGCAAGACCATGACGGAGCTCGGCGAGGCCCGCGCGCCGTTGTTCCTGGCGCGTTTTTCGCTGCTCGCGATGGTGCGCATCGGCGATGCTGATGTAGTGCAACGCCTGACCGATGCCGCCGCGGCGGATATCGCTTCGTAGGGTGGGTTAGGCGAAGCCGTAACCCACCGTCTTGTTCGCCGTGAGGGTGGGTTACGCTACGCTAACCCACCCTACGCAGCGATGCGGCGAGCCGTTAGGGCGCGATGTTCAACACGGCCTTCATATTGGGATGGTAGCGGCAGTAGTATTCGACCGAGCCGGCCTTGTTCAGCACCGATGTCACGGTCTTTTTCGGCGGCAGGGTGACGTCGAAATCGCCGTTTCGCGCCGTGGCCGTGTGCGCGAACACGTCCTTGTTGATCCATTCGATGGTGTCGCCGACCTTGGCCGAGACCTCGGCCGGCGACACCACGAGATTTTCCATCACGACCTGAATGGTTGCCGCACGCGCCGGGACGGCCATTGCGCCGAGCGCCAGCGCCGCCAGGAGAAGGTGTCTCGGCTGCATGTCTGGCTCCCTTACTTCAGCGCCGCGGCGACGTGTTCGGCATGCTGCTGGTGGCCCTGAAAGATCTTCAGGCCGGTCTGCAGCAGGCTCTTCAGCTCGGCATTGCTGGCCGAGGGGATCAGCTGCGTCTCCAGCGCGCCGTTGACCGCCTTGTGATAGGCTACCTCGTTGGCGACATAGGCCTTGTCGTAGTCGGCGCCCTTCAGCTTGCCGAGTTCGGCGAGCTTGTCGGCGGCCTGCTTCGACAGCGTCTTGCTGGTGTCGTTGTCTTCCGGTGTTACCTTCAGCTTCTTGACCAGGTCGAGCGCCTGCTTGTTCACGGCCTCATGGTCGCGCACCATGTCTTCCGCGAACGCCTTGACGTCCTTGTTGCTGGCTTTCGAAATCGCCTGCTTCGCCGCGGTGATGTCGATCACCCCCGCGGTGTAGGCGATATGCGCAATCTGCGGATCGGTGGGCTTTGCGGCTTGCGCCAGCGCGGCGCCGGTGAGCAGGCTGAAGGCGGCGACCGCCGCACTCAATCGAACGAACATGGTTGATACTCCTGTGGCGCCGGCACTGCGGCCGCGCGCGTTGTTGGGTCACAGGAGTTGGATGACGCTCGGGTGCGGAGGTTCCCGAAATTATTCGAAGTTTAGCCGCTTCAGAACCGCGTCCGTCAGGCGTTCGCAGCGCCTGCCGGCGAACGGAAATGCTTCCATCACCACCGGGCCGATCTTGTTCTCGACGATGTCGCGCAGCATGGTGCGGGCGCGGTGCAGGCGCGATTTCACCGTCTCCGGCTTCAGCCCCAGAATTTCGGCGGTCTCCTCCACATTCATCCCCTCGATCACGCGGGTGATGAAGACGAGACGAAACGCTTCCGGCAATTCGTCGATGGCGTGCTCGACGACATGCTGAATTTCGCGCTGGGCCATGGATTTTTCCGGATCTTCGGCGACCGCGAGAGGGAACTGGATGATCTGGGCTTCGAGCACGCCCTGCGGCAGCGAGCTGATTTCGACCCCGGGCCGCTGGCGGCGCAGCCGGCCCAGTGCCTCGTTCATGGCAATCCGCGACAGCCAGGTCGCCAGGCTGGAGTCGCCGCGAAAGCTTTCCAGATGGGTGAAGGCGCGGACATAGGTTTCCTGCACCACGTCCTCGGCCTCGCCGTCGTTGCGTAGCACGCCGCGGGCGAGCCGGTACAGCCGGCGGTTATTCGCCTGCATGATGGCGCGTACCGCCGCCTCGTCGCGGGCCAGCGCCCGCCGCACCAGTTCGGCGTCGTTGCTGGCGGCGGGCGCGATTTGCTGGGGATGAGGCTGACGCATCATGGTTCCACCAATAACAGGGTATTGGGGGTTGGATGCGGCAAAGGCCGGAAGGTTCCCGAAATAGTTGGAATGCCGGCAACACGGTTGCCCGGGTGGCCCGGGCAACCGTGTGGGGATCCGTCACGCCCCCTGCGGCACCTAGTCGAGAAATCCGGTGATGCTGCGGATCCGCCCCTCCTTGAGCACCGCGAAGTCAGTACCCTTGATCGGGCCGTCGGTCCCATCCGGGCCGAGGCCCCAGGAGAAACGGACATGGTCGCCGAATCCGTTGGGTTTGCCGATCAGGCTGAACTTGAAGTCCGGAAACTTCTGCTGAACGCCGGCGATCAGGGCGTCGACGCCGTCAAGGCCGTCGCCCGACATCAGCGGGTCGATATAGCGGGCGTCGCTGGTCCAGTTCGTGGCCAGGATTTCGCGGCGGCGGCTTGGCATCCGCTCGTTCCACAGATCGATATAGTTGCGGGCAATCTTCGTAACGTCGGTCATCATCATCTCCTCAACGTGGCGCCGAATGGATCGGCTGACCGACTATCTGACAATGCCGCGCGCCGATCGATTACCTCGGAGGTCAAGAATTTTGCTGTTCAGGGCAATTGCTTGAAGTTCGTCGCAACCATTAACTCCTCATGGTGAGGAGGCGCTCCGCGCCGTCTCGAACCATGTGGCCCGTGGCCATCCTTCGAGACGCCGCTTTGCGGCTCCTCAGGATGAGGACCGGGTGGTTACCTCACCCACCCTACGGAAATTTCCTGAAGAACGCCCAGATGGTCTCGGCGCCGTCGATGTCGTGGTTTTGCGGCCCCAGGAACGCGGTGGCGATGCGGGGAAAGCGCGCGTCGGAGAACGCGCTGGGCATGCGGTGGCCACCGCCATTGACGCGGTAGAGCACGACGTCGCGCGCCGGCGGGCAGCGCGACTCGATCCGCGTCACCGTGCTCTGGTCCTCGCGATCACGGTCCTCGAGGTCGGTCACCGCGCCATCCCCGATGTCACAGCCATTGAGCTTCCGCCAGAACGCCAGCGTCTTCATCGCCGGCCAGAAGCCACCCACGGCGAACCGGCTGCCGCCCTTGCCACCCTCGAACGGGATCAGGGGATCGGCGGTGCCGTTCATCATCAGCGTCGGCATCGGCCGCGACGGATGACAGGCGGCCGCCGCTTCGTCGGTGAGGTTGATGATGACGCTGGCGGCGGCCGCGAACAAATCGGCGCGGGCGCAAACCAGCGTGATCGTCATGGCGCCGCCGTTCGACAACCCCGTGACATAGATGCGCTTCGGATCGGCCGATCCGTTGGCCACGTATTTTTCGATCAGCCGGACGATGAAGCTGACATCGTCGGTTCCCTTGGGCGGTACGCGGCCGGCGCGCTTGGTATCCGGCCGCAAATCGGCCCAGGCGTGGTTGAGCCCGTCGGGAAAGATCAAGCCGAAGCGCTCGCGGTTCGCGACCAACGGCCAGGAGGTGCGCGCCTTGATGTCGGCGCCGGCCTGGGTGTTGCCATGGAGCACGATAACGAGCGGCGCCGGTCTTAAGTCCGGGAACTGGGTGAGGAACGTGCGCGTCACGCCGCCGATCTCGATGGTCTCGGCGGCGGCCGGGCCGGCGGCGAATGCGATCGCAGCGACGATGGCAACAATCCGGATCATGTTTCCTCCCGTCCGCCACCGCGGCCATGCGCTTCCAGCGCATCGAGAAAACAGCGTACCTTGGCCGGAACGAACTGGCGGGCCGGCAGCAGCGCGTGCACGTTGAGCGGCTCGCAGACATGATCCGGCAGCAGCCGCTGCAGCAATCCCGCCGCCACAGCCGCGTTGGTAAAGCTCGCCGTCACCCGCAACACGCCGAGCCCGGCGAGCGCCGCCTGCAACCTTATGTCCGCATTCGAACTGACCAGTCGCGCCTTCTGCACGGTGAGATGTTCGGTGACGCCTTCAGGCGTGGTCAGCGCCCAGGGCGCGTCATTCGGGGCGGTCAGCATCGGCAGCCGCGCAAGGTCTTCCAGCGTGTGCGGCGCGCCGAATTGTTCGAGCAGCGCAGGTGCGGCATAGAGGCCGCGTTGCAGCGACGACACCCTGCGGATGACGATCCCGGTCGGGGGCAGCGGTGCCTCCAGCATCGCAAACACGATGTCGTAATTCTCGGCGACCGGGCTCACGATCTCGTGCTCGACATCGATCCGGATCGCCAGATCCGGGTAGCGATTCATCAATTCGCAGGCCACGGGCCCGGCATGGTGCGCGCCGAATTCGTAGGGCGACTTGATGCGCAGCGTGCCTGATATGGCGCTGCTCATCGCCAGCGCCTCGCCATGGGTATCGTGCAGTGCAATGAACAGCGGCTTGACCCGCTGATAGATGGTGTCGCCGGCATCGGTCAGGCGAAGATGCCGCGTGGTCCGCTCGATCAGCCGCAGGCCCAGATTGCCTTCCAGTCGCTGCACTGCAGCACTGAGGCTCGACTTGGGATGCCCAAGCACGCGCGCGGCGGCGCTAAAGCCGCCGTGCTGAACAACCTCGCAAAACAGCTCCCAATCGCGCCAGTCCATCCGGCAATCGTCCATGTGGCGGGACAGTGTGTCCAGGGAATTCGGATACTCGCCGCAATCCCGATGACATAGAAGACATAGAAGATGACGCTAGAGCCTCTTCCGTTCCGATGGAATCGGAACGGGGCTCCAGGTTTTTGATTTGACGCGTTTTCTTGACGCGAACCGGTTTCCACTTCGCTGGAAAACGCTCTGACGAAAAAGAAAAGCGTTTCGCAAAACACGAGAGGGAGGAACGGCATGTCGGACGACGGAATCTTTCTGCGCGATACCTGGTACGTCGCGGCCTGGAATCATGAACTGATCGACGGCCGCAAGCTCGCCCGCACCATCCTGGAACGGCCGGTGGTGATCTACCGCGGTGCCAGCGGCAAGGTTGTCGCGCTCGACGACCGCTGCTGCCACCGTGCCGCGCCGCTTTCGATGGGCCGCATCGAGGGCGATGACATCAGGTGCATGTATCACGGCATGAAATTCGAGCCGGGCGGAAAGTGCATCCAAATCCCCGGCCAGGACATGATCCCGCCAAAACTCGGCGTGCGCAGCTATCCGATCGTCGAACGCTACAACCTGATCTGGATCTGGATGGGGGATGTCGAGAAAGCCGATCCGAACCTGATCGTGGACTATCCGCCGCTCGCCGATTCCAAATGGAGCGGTCTGCCCGGCTATATGCACTACAAGGCGAACTGGCTCCTGATCGTCGACAACCTGAGCGACTTCGCGCATCTCGCCTTCGTGCACACCCACACGCTCGGCGGCTCTGAGGAATATGCCTACAAGACCAAGCCGGTCGCGATCGAGAAACTGGACGACGGCTTTCGCGTCGAGCGTTGGCACATGGGTGCCGAGCCGCCGCCATATCTCTGCAAGGTGATCGCGAACAAGACCGACAAGGTCGACCGCCGCAATATCGGACGGATGCTGGTCCCCGGTATCTTCCTGCTCGATACGATGTTCGCACCGGCTGGGCAGGGTGCGGAGAAGGGCGTTCAGGTTCCGGGCACGCGGCAATTTCGTAACGCCCAGTTCATGACGCCGGAGACGCGCAGTACGACGCATTTCTTCTGGAATTACCTGCACGATTTCGATCTCGACAATCCGAACATCGCGCTGTCGCTGCGCCACAGCCTCGAAGAGGCGTTCAACGAGGACCTGGCGATCATCGAGGCGCAGCAGAAGGTGTTCGACGTCGATCCGAACTATCAACTGCTCGCGATCGGCGCCGATGCGGCGCTGACGTATTTCCGGTGGGTGCTGGCAAGAAAGATCGAGGCGGAACGGGGCGCGGCGAAAGCGGCGTGAGGTGATGGAGATGCAATTGAGTCGTCATGCCCGGGCATAGCCGTCCAAAGGACGGCGTCGCTTCCGCTCGCCTATGCCCCGGGCATCCACGACCTACGGGCATCCACGACTTATTTTCTTGCTGCTCCAAAGACGTGGATGGCCGGGACAAGCCCGGCCATGACGAATGCTATCGTCCGTAGTAGCGTTACTTCGCCGCGATGACCATGATCTCGACATTGTACTGCGGCGCCGCCAGCTTGGCTTCGACGGTGGCGCGGGCCGGGGTATTGCCGGCCGAAATCCAGCCGTCCCACGCCGCGTTCATCTCCGGAAAAGTCTTCATGTCGGTGATGTAGATCGTCGCCGACAGCAATTTCGTCTTGTCGGTGCCGGCCTTGGCGAGATGGCCGTCGATGATCGCGAGCACGTCCTGCGTTTGCTCGGTCACGCTTTTCCCGGCCGCCTTGCCGGCGACCACGCCCGCGAGATAGACGGTGTTGCCGTGAACGACGACCTGGCTCATGCGAGGTCCGACTTCGAAACGCTGGATGGTCATACTGCTCTCCTGATCTGTGAGGCCGGTTACTTAGCGCGCCGATGCGCCCCGCGCCACTGCGTTATTGCACCGACCCCGGCGTCAGGATGCCGCCTTCGCCGCCGCGCGCCCGGCGTTGCGGCCGGAGAACAGGCAGCCGCCGAGAAAGGTGCCTTCCAGCGAGCGATAGCCGTGCACGCCGCCGCCGCCGAAGCCGGCGGCTTCGCCCGCGGCGTAGAGTCCAGGGATGATCTGGCCGTGATTGCCGAACACGCGCGAGTCGAGATCGGTCTCGAAGCCGCCCAGCGTCTTGCGGGTCAGGATGTTGAGCTTCACCGCGATCAGCGGCCCGTGTTCGGGGTCGAGGATCCGGTGTGGTTTGGCGGTGCGGATCAGTTTGTCGCCGATGTAACGCCGCGCATTGTGGATGTTCATCACCTGCGCGTCTTTCACATAGGGATTCGTCATTTCGCGGTCGCGCGCCTCGATCTGCGCCTTTATGGAATCGAGTTGCAGCAAATTGTCGCCGGACAGCGCGTTCATGGCTCTGACGAGATCGGCGAGGTTGTCGCGCACGATGAAGTCGGCGCCGTGCTGCTTGAACGCCTCGACCGGCGCCGGCGCGCCCTTGTTGGTGGCGCGCTTGATGGTCATGCGCCAGCTTTTTCCGGTGAGATCCGGATTCTGTTCGGAGCCGGAGAGCGCGAATTCCTTCTTGATGATGCTCTGGGTCAGGATGAACCAGGAATAGTCGTGGCCGGTCGACATGATGTAGTCGAGCTGGCCGAGCGTATCGGAGCCGGGAAACAGCGGCGCGGGCAATCGTTTGCCCGTGGCGTCGAACCACATCGAGGACGGGCCGGGCAGGATGCGGATGCCGTGGCGCGGCCAGATCGGGTTCCAGTTCCGGATGCCCTCGACGTAGTGCCACATCCGGTCGCGGTTGATCAGCCGGGCGCCGGCCGCTTCGGTGATGCCGATCATGCGGCCGTCGACATGCTCGGGCACGCCCGAGATCATGAACTTCGGCGGTGTGCCGAGACGCTTCGGCCAGTTCTGCCGGACCAGGTCGTGATTGCCGCCGATGCCGCCGGAGGCGACGATCACCGCCGGCGCGCGCAGGGTGAAATCGCCGACCACCTTGCGCGAGGAGCTCTTGCCGCGCTCGACGGCATCCGGTTCGAGGACCGCGCCGCTGACGCCTTCGACGGTGCCGTTGGTGACGATGAGCGCATCGACGCGGTGGCGGAACTTGAACGTGAGCCGGCCGCGCTTCTGGGCTTCGCGCGCGCGGCGTTCGAACGGCTCGACGATCCCGGGACCGGTTCCCCAGGTGACATGAAAGCGCGGCACCGAATTGCCGTGGCCCATGGCGTCATAGCCGCCGCGCTCGGCCCAGCCGACCACCGGAAAGATGCGATGGCCCATCGCGCGCAGCCAGTCGCGCTTCTCGCCGGCGGCGAAGGCGACATAGGCCTCGGCCCACTTCTTCGGCCAAAGATCCTCGTCGCGGTCGAAGCCCGCGGTGCCCATCCAGTCCTGCAGCGCCAGATCGTGGGAATCCTTGATGCCGAGCCGGCGCTGTTCGGGGCTGTCGACCAGGAACAATCCGCCGAACGACCAGAACGCCTGGCCGCCGAGGCTTTGCTCGCCTTCCTGGTCCAGCAAAATGACGCGTTTGCCGGCGTCGGCGATTTCGGTGGCGGCGACCAGCCCCGCCAGTCCGCCGCCGACCACGATTACGTCTGCGTCCTGAGCCATCGCGTCCTCCCCCAGCCGTTTTTGATTCAAGACCGCGTCATCGGGCGCGGTCAACGACAAATGGCCCTTGCCTGTGGCTGTGCCGCCACCTTCGCAACCGTAACCTGTTCCAGTTTGGGATTTTCCTGAGCCTCCGGTGCAGCGCCCCAGCAACACCTAATTTGAATTTGTTTTGAACGGCCTTCGCCGCCTAGACAAAATCACGATCTCGAAAGACCTTGTCGTCAGTCTTGCATCACCAAGACAGTCAGATTCGGTTTCGACTTTTTTCGACTGGGGCTGGGGACATGAAGCTGTTGACGGGGTTGCTCGCAGCGGTGCTGCTGTTGGCGGGGGGTGGAGCGAGTCATGCGGTGGTTCGCATTGCTGACGACCGCGGCGGCCGGATCGGAACCTATGTCGACAAGTACCAGGGCCTGCGCACCTCGGGCGAAACCGTCATCATCGACGGCCTGTGCGCCTCAGCCTGCACCATCGTTCTCGGCGCAATTGCTCCCGACAAGATCTGCGTGACCTCGCACGCCAATCTCGGTTTCCATGCCGCCTGGGATTTCGGCGCCAACGGCCGCGCCGTCACCAATACCGAGGCGACGCAGATGCTGTATTCGATGTATCCGTCGCCGGTGCGGAAGTGGATCTCGGCGCGCGGCGGCCTGACCCCGCGCATGATCTTCCTGAGGGGCAAGCAGCTGCAGGCGCTCTACAAACCGTGCTACCTAGACGCCCAGGCCTCCGTGCCCGCGCCCAAGCCGGCTGCTGCTTCCTCGCGGTAACTATGCCCGACATCATGGTTCGAGACGCGCGGCTTTGCCGCGCTCCTCACCATGAGGACCCTGCCAGACCTCATCCTGAGGAGGCGCGTTAGCGCCGTCTCGAAGGATCGAGCCCCCGCTGCTGCCGAGCCAATCCTACTTCGCATCACGTGATCGGGCCTGCGGCCATTCTACTTTGCATGGGGTTGTTTTCGCGATTTTGTGTCCGACCCCTCCAGAGCACCCGGATGTACTGATCCCCCTCCGCATCACGTGATCGGGGCTGCGGCCATTAAGCTTGCCTGCCCGGGGAATGGGCCCTATCTCACTGATATGGTTCAGCCGGTTTCCACCCAGCTCGGCGTAATGGCGGCAACCCGGCCTCAGGGCAGGGTGGCCTCGGCCATCGTTTGGGCCGCCACCGGCCTCGGCGCGCTGTTCCTGCTCGGCGCGCTGGTCTTGTGGTTCCAATACGGCACCACGGTGTTTTTTGAGATGATTGCCGCCGGCATCTCGGCCTGCTTCTGATCCGGCAAGAAGGAATTCCATCATGGACCGGACCACCCGCCCGCTGGTGATTTTCGCGGCTTTCGCCGGCAGCCTCGTGGTGGGGCTCGTGATCATGCTGTGGGCGCTGGGCGGCTTGCGCAGCGCGACGGCCCCGGCCGCGATCGGGGGGCCGTTTCAACTGACCAACCAGATCGGCCAGGTCGTGACCGACAGCAGTCTCAAGGGCAAGCCGACGCTGATTTTCTTCGGCTTTACCCATTGTCCGGACGTCTGCCCGACCTCGCTGTTCGAGATTTCCGAGGTGCTGAAGGCGATGGGCAGGGACGCCGATCGGGTGAATGCCTATTTCGTCTCGGTTGATCCGGAGCGCGACACCGCGGCAGCCATGAAGGACTATCTCTCCAGCTTCGATCCGCATCTGCAGGGCCTGACCGGCGATCCCGAGGCGGTGGCGAAGGTGCTGTCGGCCTACCGGGTCTATTCCAAGAAGGTCCCGCTCAAGGACGGCGACTACACCATGGACCACACCGCGTTGATCTATCTGATGGATCGCGACGGCCATTTCGTCTCGCCGTTCAACCTGAAACGGACGCCGCAGGAAGCCGCGACCGACCTCAAACGGTATCTTTAACCTGCAACCGACGGTAAACGCCGCAAAACGGCCCTCGCATCGCAGGCCGGATGGTCTATAAGGCCATCAAATTCCACAGACATTCCGGCCATGCCACGCCCGACCGCCCTGTTGTCCAACCTTAGCCTGTCTCGCACCTTCAGCGCCTTGCTGGCGGGATGGGCGATCACGGCTGTATTGGCGGTCGTCGTGTCCAGCGGCCCGGCAGGCGCCCAGACCCTGCCCAAGCCGCCGGTCGAGGCCGCCCCGCAGGCGGTGCCCGGGTTCTGGGACCCGCGGCGGCGTCCGGACCGGCCCGACCTGTCGCGCCTCACCGTGATCCGCTTCCTGACCGAGACCGATTATCCGCCGTTCAACTTCACCGGGCCGGACGGCAATCCGGCCGGCTTCAATGTCGATCTGGCGCGCTCGCTGTGCGACGAGATCAAGGTCACCTGCACCATCCAGATGCGCCGGTTCGAGACGCTGGTCGACGCCATCACCTCTAATCGCGGCGACGCCATCATCGCTTCATTGGCGGTGACGCCGCAATTGCGTGCCCGGCTCGATTTCACCGATCCCTATTACCGCGCACCGGCCCGCTTCGTGTCGCGGCGCGATGCCGTGATGCCGGAAATTCGCCCCGAATATCTCGAAGGCAAGAAGATCGGCGTCATCGCCGGCACCTCGCACGAGGCCTATCTGAAGGCGATGTTCACCGACGCCGAGATCAAGTCCTACGCCAATGACGACGCGCTGCGGCTGGCGCTGCGGCGGAGCGAGGTCGATTTCATTTTCGGCGATGCGATCGCGCTGGCGTTCTGGATCAACGGCACCGATTCGGCCGAATGCTGCGCGTTCTCGGGCGGCCCCTTCGTCGAGAGCCGCTATTTCGGCGAGGGCATCGGCATCGCCGTCCGCAAGGGCAACGACCTGCTGCGGCAGTCGCTGAACTGGGCGCTGTTCCGGATCTGGGAAAAAGGCCGCTTCACCGACCTGTGGCTGCGCTATTTTTCGATCAGCCCGTTCTAGAAGTTTGAGACTCCGTCATTCCGGGATGGTCCGAAGGACCAGACCCGGAATCTCGAGATTCCGGGTCTGGTGCTAACGCACCATCCCGGAATGACGGCTTCACCACCGTTTTGCTTTTCGACGCGGAAGCGCTAGTTTCCGCGGCCTTGGAGACCTCTGATGTCCACGATCGACCTTGCCGCCAGCCCGAACGACTTGCGGGCGCTCGCCGAACAATCCAACGCCTGGCCGTTCGAGCAGGCGAAAGCGATCGTGGCGCGGCTGAAGAAAAGCCCGAAGGACGAGGTGCTGTTCGAGACCGGCTACGGTCCGTCGGGGCTGCCGCATATCGGTACCTTCGGCGAGGTCGCGCGCACCACCATGGTGCGCCATGCGTTTCGTGTGCTCACCGAGGACAAGATCAAGACCAAGCTGCTGGCGTTTTCCGACGACATGGACGGCCTGCGCAAGGTGCCGGACAATGTGCCGAACAAGGAGCTTCTGGAAAAGCATCTCGGCCGGCCGCTGACGCGCGTGCCGGATCCGTTCGGTACCCATGACAGCTTTGGCGCGCACAACAACGCGCGGCTGCGCGCCTTCCTCGACACCTTCGGCTTCGACTACGAATTTGCGAGCTCAACCGAGTACTACACCTCGGGCCGGTTCGACGCCGCGCTGCTGCGCATGCTGGAGCGGCTCGATTCCGTGATGAAGATCATGTTGCCGAGCTTGCGCGAGGAACGCGCCGCGAGCTATTCGCCGTTCCTCCCGATTTGTCCGCGCACCGGCATGGTGCTGTATGTGCCGGTCACGGCGCATGACGCCAAGGCCGGCACCATCTCCTATGAAGATCCGGAGACCAAGGAGAGCGTCACGGTTCCCGTGACCGGCGGGCGTTGCAAGCTGCAGTGGAAGCCGGACTGGGCAATGCGCTGGTTCGCGCTCGGCGTCGACTACGAAATGGCCGGCAAGGATCTGATCGATTCGGTCAAATTATCGGGCAAGATCTGCGCGGCGCTCGGCGGCACGCCGCCGGAGGGGTTCAATTACGAACTGTTCCTCGACGACAAGGGCCAGAAGATTTCCAAGTCGAAGGGCAACGGCCTGACCATCGACGAATGGCTGCGTTATGCGTCGCCGGAATCGCTGTCACTGTTCATGTATCGCGAGCCGAAGGCGGCGAAGCGGCTGTACTTCGACGTGATCCCGCGCAACGTCGATGACTACCAGCAGTTCCTCGACGGCTACACGCGGCAGGATGCCAAGCAGCAGCTCGCCAATCCGGTCTGGCATATTCATTCCGGCCAGCCGCCGAAGGCCGACATGCCGGTCACGTTCCAGTTGTTGCTGACGCTGGTGTCGTCGTCGAACGCGGAAAATGCCGAGACGCTGTGGGGCTTCATCGGGCGCTATCGTTCGGGCGTCACGCCGCAGACGCATCCGAAGCTAGATGCAATGGTCGGCTACGCCATCAACTACTACCGTGACTTCGTGGCGCCGACCAAGCAGTTCCGCGAACCGACCGACGGCGAGCGCGCAGCATTGCAGGATCTGCGCGATGCACTGTCCAACATGCCGGCGGGTTCATCGGCCGAGGATATCCAGAACGTGGTCTACGAGATCGGCCGCCGCGAGCCGTTCTTGGATCCCGTCAAGAAGGGTAAGGACGGCCGACCGGGCGTTTCGCTCGACTGGTTCAACATGCTCTACCAGGTGCTGCTCGGCCAGGAAAAAGGCCCGCGCTTCGGCTCGTTCGTCGCGGTCTATGGCGTGCAAAACTCAGTCGCGATGATCGACGGCGCGCTGGCGCGGAGCGCGTAAGTTTTTCCTTCTCCCACCCAACTCGGGTTCACCCGCGTTGGGGCATACTAATCTGTCGAAGTCGGATAGATCCGACTTCGATGGGAGAAGGGAAAATCTTCGCCCGCTGCGACGGAGAGCCGCAAATCGAGATAGCAGGCCCCCGGCAAAATCAGCCGCGGCCGGCCTGAATTGCGTTAGACTGTTGGCTCGCAGTCCAGGCCTCCGCAGAGAGGCCGGCTATAGCTCAGCAGGAGGATGCCTATGCACGACAGGGTTTCGCCGAAGGCGCTCGATAACTCCAGCGCCGAGGAATGGCAGGCGCGGGTCGATCTCGCCGCCGCGCATCGGCTGGCCTTCAACCAGGGCTTTAGCGAGGGCATCTTCAACCACCTGACCTTCGCGGTGCCGGGGCGCAGCGATCGCTATTACCAGATCCCGTTCGGCACGCACTGGTCGGAGGTCACCGCCTCCTGCTTCATGGAAGTCGGCATCGACGACGGCGAGGTCAAGCGCGGCGAGGGCGAGGTCGAGCGCTCCTGCTATTGCATCCACGCGCCGATCCACAAGGCGCTACCGCAGGCCAAAGCGGTGTTTCACACCCACATGCCCTATGCGAGCGCGCTGACGCGGCTCGAAGACCCGCGCATCAAGGAGATCGGCCAGACCGAGGTCGGGCTGTCAGGCGCCATTGCCTATGACGACGAGTACACCGGCCCGGCGCTCGATCCCGCCGAAGGCGCCCGGCTGGCCGGCGTGATCGGCGACAAAAAGGTGTTGTTCATGGCCAATCACGGCATCTCGACGGTCGGCGCCACCGTCGCTGATGCCTACGACATGCTCTACTACGTCGAGCGCGCCGCGCAGGTGCAGATCTACGCGATGTGGACCGGGCAAAGGCTGAAGCAGCTTCCCGCCCCCGTGGTCGAAAAGACCCAGCGCGATTACCGCGACGATCATCTCTATCGGGGACCCAGCCCGGCGCAGCGGCACTTCGATGCGTTGAAGCGCATGCTGGATCGCAAAGAGCCTGACTACGCGACGTAGCGGAGTGCCTTCGTAGGGTGGGCAAAGGCGCGATTGCGCCGTGCCCACCATTGGTTCAAATCGCGATACTAGTTGGTGGGCACGCTTCGCTTTGCCCACCCTACGAATTAGGCGCCTGAGCTTTCCCGCACCTCATCCGCAAACCGATGCCAGATCTCCGGCCGCCAACTTCCATTCGCGGCCCCCGATGTCGACGGTAAAATCCAAATTCTGGTATCGCCGATCCGCTCGGACTGCTCGCCGTAATCGCGCTTGCCGCCGAAGAATTTTTGTCCCGCAGTTTTGCTGGTGAACGCGAGGAATTTTGGGCGAAACGCGGCGATTGACGCGTTCAAGCGGGTGCGCGGGTCATCGAGCCTCGTCAATGGAATCTGATGGTCCATCCCAAAATGCGTTTTCACCAGATCGGTGAGGCCAATTCCATGCCGCAGCAGCTCGCGGTACTGGTGTGGCTGCAATGGCTCGGGGATCAGTCTGGTCTCGTACAGAATCTTCCAGAACTTGTTCTGCTTGTTGGCGTAGTAAGCGCCGGCGGTAGCCGACACCGTGCTCGCGGCCGTTCCGCACAGGACGACGCGAAGCTGCTCCTGCAACAGGTCCTGCAGGACGTCAGGCACGGCTGTGGTTATTGGCTCGCCCACACGATCCGCGCGATCCAGACGACGTCGTCGGCATCCAGCGTGCGGTCGGCATGAACGGGATTGAGCGACTGCAGTTCGAGTTGTTTCGCGGTGCGGCGCTTCAATTCCTTGACCATGACCTCGCCGCCCGAGGTTTTCACCACCACGCGGTCGCCGCGCCGGATCGCGGTGCCCGGCGACACGATGACGATGTCGCCGTCGCGATAGGCGGGCTTCATCGAATCGCCGGATATCTCCAGCGCATAGGCGTGCTCGTCGCCGGACGACGGCAGCGCCACCTCGTCCCAGCCCTTGCCAGCGGGAAAGCCGCTTTCGTCGAAATGGCCGCCGCTGCCGACTTGCGCCAGCCCCAGGAGCGGCATCGATTGGGTGCTGCGTGCGCCGTCGCCGATCAACTGCACGAAGGTCTCGATCGACGAATTGGTGGCGGCCAACGCCTTGGAGACCGATTCGGTTGACGGCCAGCGCTCGCGGCCGTCAACCGACATCCGCTTGGACTTGTTGAAGGTGGTGGGGTCGAGACCGCTGCGCTTGGCGAGCCCCGAGGGTGACATGCCGGCCCGCTCGGCCAGCCGGTCGAGCGCGGTCCAGACCTGGGCGTGGGTGAGAATGCGTTGTGATTTATGCTTGGCCATTGAAAGCTCCGAACCGATCTAGGAATTATTGCCTTAATCAGCGGCTTTGCGCAAATCCGGCCTGGGTGAACAGGGCGCGGCAGGGGAAAAGACCGCCCAAGACCGCTCCAGCCCGGTGTCCGGGCGCTTGAGTTGGCGGCTTGCCGCCATTACGGTCTGCGCCTGCCCCGGGGAATTTCCGGGAAAATCCCAAGAGTAACAACAACAAGCAGGGAATCCGCAACGCCGTGCCCACGATCTACAAAATCAGTCCGGCCTCGGCCTGGCGCGAGGCCGAACGGCAGGGCGTCTACCGGGGCAGTGCCGACGACCTGCGCGACGGCTTCATTCATTTTTCTACCGCCGCCCAGGTCGCGGAGACGGCGCGGAAGCATTACTTCGGGCAGACCGGCCTGTTCCTGATCGCGGTCGATGCCGACGCGCTGGGGGATGCCTTGCGCTGGGAACGCTCGCGCAACGACGAACTGTTCCCGCACCTCTATGGCGAACTCGATCTCGGCGCGGTCACCGCGATCCTCGACATGCGGGCGCAGTCCGATGGCTATCACGACATTCCGGAGCTGAAACCTTGATCCGCGCCTTTGACGCCTTATCGCTGCCGCTGCTGCGCTGGTTCGATCCGGAGGACGCGCACCGTATGGCGATCCAGGGCCTGCGGCTGCTGCCGCCGACCAAACCGCGCCGTGACGACCCGAAACTGGCGGTGCGGGCGTTCGGCCTGAATTTTCCCAACCCGATCGGCATGGCCGCGGGCTTCGACAAGAGTGCGGAAGCGCCGGACGCGCTGCTGCGGCTCGGTTTCGGTTTCGTCGAGATCGGCACCGTGACGCCGAAGCCGCAAACCGGCAATCCGCGGCCGCGGCTGTTCCGGCTCGAACGCGATGAGGCCGTGATCAACCGCATGGGCTTCAACAATGACGGTGCGGAAGTAGCACTGCGGCGGCTCGCCGCGCGCGCGCATCTGGGCGGCATCGTCGGCGTCAATGTCGGGGCCAACAAGGACTCGCCCGATCGCGTCGCCGATTACGTCAAGCTGATCGAGACCTTCGCGCCGGTCGCGAGCTATTTCACCGTCAACGTTTCCTCGCCGAACACGCCGGGCCTGCGCAATCTGCAGCAATCGGCCGCGCTCGACGATCTCCTCGCCAAGGTGATCGATGCGCGCGAGCGGGTGCGCAAGAACGCCGGCGATTCGCCGGTGCTGCTGAAGATCGCACCGGATCTCAGTCTGGCCGAACTCGACGACGTCGTGCACATCGCCCGTTCGCGCCGCGTCGACGGCATGATCGTCGCCAACACCACGCTGGCGCGGCCCTCGAGCCTGCGCGAGACCAACCGCGCCAGGGAGCAGGGCGGCTTGTCGGGGCGGCCGCTGTTCCGGCTGTCGACGCGCATGGTGGCGGAGACCTATGTGCGGGCCGAAGGCGCGTTCCCCCTGATCGGCGTCGGCGGCATTGATAGTGGCGGCGCCGCGCTGACGAAAATCCGCGCCGGCGCCAGCCTGATCCAGTTGTATTCGTCGCTGGTCTACAAGGGCCTTGGTCTCGTCGAGGACATCAAGAGCGATCTGGCTTCGACCTTGCTGCGCACCGGCCGCGATTCACTTTCCGAAATCGTCGGCGCCGATGCTGCCACGATTACGGCGGAAGACTGGCCGGTGAAGTAAGGCTTGTTTACCTCGCCCTGCTTGCGGGGAGGCGCAAAGCGCCGGGTGAGGGGGTATAGGTCTCTCGATAAACTTCACGCGTGGATAGAGCCCCTCATCCCGACCTTCTCCCCGTGAAGAACGGGGAGAAGGGGAAAACAAACCGTCACGCCGTAAACGACTTCCGCAGCAACACCGGATAGCGCAGCGCCTCGAGTCCGCCGCGGGCGGCGTAATGCACCAGCAGTGCGCCCCACAGTCCGGCATTGCCGAACGAGCGCAGCGCGAACCAGGCGGCAAGAAAGACCAGCAGCGACAGCACCATCAGGTTGCGCATGTCACGGGCCCAGGTGGCGCCGATATAGACGCCGTCATAGGCAAAGGCGAACACGCCGAGCAGCGGCGCAAACACCACGAACGGCAGGTAGTCGCGGGCGACCCGCCGCACCTCGGTGTTGGCACTCATCATGTCGATGAACGAGGTCCCGAACAGCGCGAAGCTTGCGGCGACGGCAATCGCAAAGACAAAGCCCCAGATCAGCACCAGCCGCACCGCGCCGGCGAAAGCGGGCTTGTTGCGGGCGCCATAGGCGCGGCCGCAAAGCTGTTCGGCGGCGTTGGCGAGGCCGTCGAGGAAGAACGCGCTGATCAAAAGGAAATTGTTCAGCACCGCATTGGCCGCGAGCGTCATGTCGCCGGCGCGGGCGCCTTGCGCGGTGAAGAACAGGAATGCCGTGATCAGCGACGCGGTGCGGATCATGATGTCGCGGTTGACCGCGAGCATGCGCATCAGCTTGACGCGGTCGAACAACGTCGCCCGCGCCACCGCCAATTGCCCCTGCAGGCGACGCGCGATCACGACGCCGAGCAGAAGCCCCGCCGCTTCCGCGATCACGGCGGCGATCGCCGCCCCGGCGATACCGAAGTCGAACACCAGAACCAGCAGCATCGTCGCCGCCATGTTGATGAGGTTGATGGTGATCTGGGTGCCGAGCGCCAGTTTGGCGCGGGCCTGTCCGATCAGCCAGCCAAGCACGACGTAGTTGCCGAGCGCCAGCGGCGCCGACCAGATCCGGATCGTGAAATAGGTTTTGGCGGCGCGGGTGACGCCCTCGCTGCCGCCCATCGCGCCCAGCAAAACCGTGGCCAGCGGGATCTGCAACACGATGAGCCCTGCGCCGATCAGCGCCGCGACGATGAAGCCGCGTACCAGGATCGCGCGCAATTCGCTGGTTTCGCCGGCGCCCAGCGACTGCGCGGTGAAGGCGACCGTGCTCATGCGCAGGAACGCGAACAGCCAGAACATGCAGTCGAACAGCACCGAGGCCATCGCCACGCCGCCGAGCAGCGTGGCGTCGCCGAGCCGCCCGATCGCCGTGGTCGAGACGATGCCGATCAGCGGCGTGGTCAGGTTCGCGACCATCGCCGGACCGGCGATGGCGAACACCTGCGCTGTCGTGACCTTCGAGGGAGCCGCGGGCGAATGCATGGCTAGAACTCGACGATCATGCCGTCGGCGGCGGTGACATAAGAGAGCTCGTGCAGCCGTCCGAGCAGGTCGTCGCTCATATGCGTGAGCACGAGACGTTTGGCGTTGATCTCGGGCAAATGCGCTTCCAGCGTTTTCAGGCTGAGATGATTTCTGACGACCTTGTCGTAGTAATACGCTTCCGCGACGAACAGGTCGGCGTTCTGCGCCGCCGGGATCAGCGTCTGCGTCCATTCGGTGTCGGCGCTGTAGGCGATGACGCGGCCTTCGGCCTCGATCCGGTAGGCCAGAAACGGCCCGCCGGATTCGCCATGGACCACCGGGTAGGGCGTGACCCTGATATCGCCGAAGCTCCGGCTTTGTTCGGGAGCGAGCGCCACGACCGACAGATCGAAGCGCGGCCTGGCTTTCGAGGAATGCTCGAACAACGTCTCCATCAATTGGGTCAGCTTCGCCTCGATGCCTGCCGGGCCCGCGATCACCAGCGGACGGCTCCGCCGCGTGAACTGCGCGTCGAGCAGCAGGAACGGCAGCCCGCCGAAATGGTCGCCATGAAAATGGGTGATCAGGATCAGGTCGATATCGTCGCTGATGATGCCGAGGCGCTTCAGCCCCGGCAGCGACGATGCGCCGCAGTCGATCAGGAAATTGACGCGGCTGCCCGTGACGTGGAAACTGGTGTTGAGCCTGCCGCCCGAGCCCAGCGCGTCACCGCAGCCGACGAATTGCAGTTGCATCGGCTGCCCGCTTTTCGAAGGTCTATCGTCCGCGCGGCGCGCCGAACATCCGCGACAGCAGCCAGACCGGAATCACGATCACGGCGCCGAGCAGGAAGTAACGCCACAGCCAGTTGACGGCGTCGAAGCCGAGATCCCAGAGCCGCCGGAACAGGGTCTGGATGCTGTGCAGGATATTCCAGGGATCGAACCCGATCACCGAGAGCACCACGCCGACCAGCACCGACAGCAGGATCAGCCGGAACGCCACCGACAGCGGCGAGCCGCCGAGAAAGCGGTACAGGCCGTCATTGCCGGCCGGCAAGTCTCTGACGTCGTTGGGCATCGGTCTCTCCCGCGGGATTCTGCCCGCACAGTATAGGTCAAGGCAGGGCACATGGGGAACCCGCGTTGGGGCGTCAATGGCAGCCATGCGCGGTTGGCACCTTAATTTGTTGTCACATTCTTTAACATCCGCTCCAGCGTCTCCAGCCGGTCGGCCTCGCGCGGCGGTTTGTCCCAGCGCAGCCTATTGATGCGCGGAAACCGCATCGCGACGCCGGATTTGTGCCGTGGCGAGCGGGCGAGCCCCTCAAAGGCCACTTCCAGCACCAGGCCCTGGTCCGGCTCATGCACGACATGGCGCACCGGGCCGAACTTTTCGGTGGTGTTGCGGCGGACGAAGCGGTCGATCTGCAGCAGTTCCTCGTCGGTGAAGCCGAAATAGGCCTTGCCGACCGGCACCAGTTGCTCGCCGTCCTCTCCGTTCGTCCAGACGCCGAACGTGTAGTCCGAATAATAGGACGAACGCTTGCCGTGGCCGCGTTGCGCATACATCAGCACCGTATCGATCAAATGCGGATCGCGCTTCCACTTCCACCACTGGCCTTTGGGACGGCCCGGCAGATAAAGTGCGTCGCGCCGCTTCAGCATGACGCCTTCGACGGCGTCGGCGTCCTCACCTGCACCGGCGCTGGCGGGATCGGCACGTGCGGCCGTCAGCCCGTCCCAGCTATCGAAGGCGACCGTCGGCGATAGATCAATACGCGGGTCGTCGAGTTTTTTGATGAAAGCCTGCAGCCGCGCGCGGCGTTCGACAAACGTCAATTCGCGCAGATCGGTCTCGTCGTCGGCGAGCAAGTCGTAGGCGCGGAGGTGGATCGGATATTCCTTGATGAGTTTCGGCGACACGACTTTTCGGTTCAGCCGTTGCTGCAGCACGTTGAAGGTCTGCACGCGGCCGTCGCGCAGCACCAGCAATTCGCCGTCGACGGCGCCTGGCAAATGCAGCGAGGGCGTGAGGTCCGGAAAGCTCTTGGTGATGTCTTCGCCGCTGCGCGAATAGAGCCGCGTCTGCAGATGGCCGCGTTCGTCGCGGCCCGAAACCGCCTGCACGCGAATGCCGTCCCATTTCCATTCGGCGATGAAGTCTGTCGGATCGAGATTGGGGAAATCCGCATCCTCGATCGCATGCGCCAGCATCACCGGGCGGAACGGGGTCGGATCGCGATTGACCGGCTTGTCGGCCTTCCCCTCCAGCCAGGCGAACAGGTCGAGATAGGGCGGGGTAAGCCCCGGCCACATCAGTTCGACCTCGTGCGGGTCCTTATTTCCGAGCGCGGCCGCCGCCGTCTTCGCCAGCCGCGCCGAAACCCCGATCCGCATCGCGCCGGTGACGAGTTTCAACAGCGCCCAGCGGCCGGTCTCGTCGAGTTCGTCGAGCCAGCGCGTGAGCTGTTTCGGCAGTTCGGTTTTGCCGAGGGTGCGCAGTGTGATGACGACCTCGGAGAGGGTGGGGGGAGGTGGATTGTTGTGGCGGTTCGGCGCGAGTGCCGCATCTTCCTTACCTCTCCCGCTTGCGGGGGAGGTCGGAGCGCTCGACAGCGCCCTTGCGCTGTTGGGCGATCCGGGTGGGGGCTCTTTCTCCCCAGTGAGCAAGCGGCCAGACCCCCACCCCGGCCCTCCCCCGCAAGCGGGAGAGGGGGAAGATTTCGGCCACATCAGCGCCACCGTCTCCGAGAGATCGCCAACGTAATCATACGACAACCCGAACAGCACCGGGTCGGTGCGGTCCGTAATCAGGTCGCGAATTAGCCCCGGCTTGGCGTGCTTGAATGACAGCGCGCCGGTCAGCGCCGCCAGCGCGTAGCCGCGGTCGGGATCAGGAGTCTCGCGAAAATACCCGGTGATCAGCCGCAGCTTGTTGTTGCGGCCGGGCTCGTAGGCGAGACGGTCTAGTAGTTCGGCGAAGCGATTCATGCATCGGTCTCGCCGGCGGCCTCGTCGGCCGCGGTCTTATCGGATTCGTGCTCGTGCTCGTCCTCGTCGCCATAGCCGACCAGAGCCAGTGGCCGCGCGGCAAGGCCGCGTGTCTGGCACCAATGCACCAGTGCGTCTTCCTGGCCGTGGGTGACCCAGATCTCGCCGGCGCCGGTGGCTGAAATGGTCGCGGTCAGCCCGTCCCAGTCGGCGTGATCTGAAATCACCAACGGCAATTCGACGCCGCGTTGCCGGGCGCGCGCCCGCACCCGCATCCAGCCCGAGGCAAATGCAGTCACCGGATCGGGAAAACGTCTGGTCCAGATGTCCGATGTGGCCGATGGCGGCGCCAGCGTGATGGTGCCGGCGAGGTCGGCCTTCTTCATGCCCTTGACCGGGCGCAGTTCGCCGAGCGCGACGCCGCGGCTCTGATAATAGGAAGTGATCTGCTCCATCGCGCCGTGCAGATAGATCGGCGCGTCGTAGCCCGCCAAACGAAGCAGCGCGATGACGCGTTGCGCCTTGCCGAGCGAGTAGGCACCGACCAGATGCGCGCGCTCCGGAAACAGCGCAACCGACGCCAACAGCTTCCTCACCTCATCCGCCGCGTTGCCGTGGCGGAACACCGGCAAACCAAAGGTGGCTTCGGTGATGAAAACGTCGCACGGCACCACCTCGAACGGCGTGCAGGTCGGATCGGGGGCGTCCTTGTAGTCGCCGGACGCGACGATGCAGGTGTCCTTGCAGGATACCGCAATTTGCGCCGAGCCCAGCACATGGCCGGCCGGGTGAAATTTTATCGTCACTTCGCCGAGCCGCAGTTCCTCGCCGTAAGCGATCGCCTGCGTGGTACCGGCGAAATTGTCGCCATAGCGCAGCCGCATCATGTCGAGCGTCTCTTGCGTCGCCAGCACGGCGCCGTGACCCGGCCGTGCGTGGTCGGAATGGCCGTGGGTAATGACGGCGCGCTTGACCGGCCGGACCGGGTCGATATGGAAGCCGCCCGGCTTGCAGCACAAGCCGGCGGGAGCTGGCAGCAGGAGGTCTTGCGGACGCATCGGAGTAATATAGGGCCTTTGGTCCGGACTTTTAGTCGCCCTGCGCGGGCTTGACCTGCGCATAGGTCTTCCGGAAAAATCCGGAATCGATGACCGGGGATACAGGCGGGTTTACGCCGTTGGCACAAGCGACTAAGCCCCGGCGATGATGAATGTGGTTCCGATGCCCGCGCGACTGTTTCTCTCCTCCGGCGATCTGATGGCCGACCGCCGGTTCGAATTCGCGCGCGACCTTCAATTGAAGGGCGATCTCGCCGCCGCCGCCGATCTGCTCGCGCAGGCGATCGAACTGGCGCCGAAGTTCACCTCGGCCTGGTTCACGCTCGGCGAACTCCGCGAACAGCTCGGCGAGCATGAGGCCGCGATCGCGGCGTTCCGTGCGGCGCAGGCCAGCGAAGCCGTTGATCGCCATGGCGCCGGCCTGCGGCTGATGCGGCTCGGCGCAGCGCCCGTGTCCGGGATGCCGGGGGCCTATGTGCAGGCGCTGTTCGATCAATATGCGCCGCGGTTCGAAGCCTCGCTGGTCGGCGACCTCGGCTATCGCGGCCCGGCGCTGTTGTTCAAGGCGGTGCTGTCGGTGCGCGCGGCCGCGCGAAAGCCGGCCTTCTTCCGGCGCGCAATCGATCTCGGTTGCGGCACCGGGTTGGCTGCCGCGGCCTTCGCCAAGGGAGTCGATCATTTCTTCGGCGTCGACCTGTCGCCGCGCATGATCGAGCGGGCGCGCGACACCGGCCTTTATGCCGAGCTCGAAGTCGCCGACATGCTGCAGGGCCTGCGCGGCAGGCCTGATGCCAGCGCCGATCTGATTCTGGCCGCCGATGCGATGGTCTATGTCGCCGATATTGCGCCGCTGCTGGTGGAGGCCGCGCGCGTGCTGGCCGCCGGTGGCCTGTTCGCCTTCACCGCGGAGACCCATGGCGGCGAGGGCGTCGTCCTCGGCGCGGGGCTGCGCTATGCCCACGCCGCGGAATATGTGCGTGCGGCCGTCGAGGCCGCCGGGCTCACGATGTCGCTGCGCGAGGATCGCTCCGCCCGCAACGAAGATCACGTTCCCGTGCCCGGCCTGGTTGTTATCGCCGAAAAAACTTGAGTCCAGGCGCTACGCGGGTCGCCACGGCGGCAAATTCACTATTGCCGACGCGTTCGGAATGTTCATCATGCGCGCAACCTAGGGAGAGACAACAATGAACAAGAAACAGACGCGCCGCGAGTTCGGCGCCACCGCATTTGCCGCTGCCGCCGCATCCGTCTTGCCGGCGCCGTTCGTCTGGGCTGCGGAGAAGAAATACGATGCCGGCGCCAGCGACACCGAAATCAAGCTCGGACAGACCGTGCCGCATTCCGGCCCCGGCTCGATCTATGGCGTGCTCGGGCGGATCGGCGAGGCCTATTTCCAGATGCTGAACGAGCAGGGCGGCATCAACGGGCGCAAGATCAAGTTCCTCACTATGGACGACGCCTACAGCCCGCCGAAATGCGTCGAGGCAACGCGGCGACTGGTCGAGCAGGATGAAGTGCTGGCGCTGTTCGGCTCGCTCGGCACCGCGCCGCAGACCGCCGTGCACAAATATCTCAATTCCAAGGGCGTACCGCAGCTGATGCTCAACACCGGCGCCTCGAAATGGAACGACCCGAAGAACTACAAATGGACCATGGCGGGCCTGCCGCTGTATCCGACCGAGGCGCGGATTCTCGCCAAGCACGTCGTCGCCACCAAGCCGAATGCGAAGGTCGGCATCCTCTATCAGAACGACGATTTCGGCCGCGATTTCCTTGGGCCCTTCAAGAAAGTGCTGGCGGACGCCGGCGGCACCGCCCAGGTCATCATCGAGCAGACCTACGACCTGACCGAGCCGACGGTCGACAGCCAGCTCATCAACCTCTCGAAGTCGGGCGCGGATGTCTTCTACAACATCTCGACCGGCAAGGCGTCGTCGCAGTCGATCCGCAAGGTCGCGGAGCTCGGCTGGAAGCCGCTGCAATTGTTGTCGGCGGGCTCGACCGGACTTTCGATCCTGCGGGCCGCGGGCCTTGAGAACGCCAAGGACATCGTCGCCATCCGCTATTCCAAGGAGGCCGGCCCCGGCCGCTGGGAAAAGGACAAGGACGTGATGGCGTTCGAGGCGTTGCGCGCCAAATATCTGCCGACGGTCGATCCGGACAACACCATCGCCTATGCCGGTTACGGCCAGGCGGTCTCGATGGGCGAAATCCTGCGCCGCTGCGGCGACGACCTGACCCGCGCCAATGTACTGAAGCAGGCGTCGACGCTGGCCGGCTTCCACTCGCCGTTCTTCCTCGACGACATCAATTTCAGCTACACCCCCGACGACTACTCGCCGATGAAGACGCTGCACATCTCGATCTTCGACGGCAAGGAATGGCAGATTTCCGAGAAGGCGGTGTCGGAGTAACAGGCCGCTCCCTCTCCCCGCTCTTCGCGGGGAGAGGCGATTCAAGCCCTCGACGAAGCCGCCCCGACCGCTTACCTCTTGGGCGTGCCGTCATCAGATCCCTTGCCTTTTGCGCCGCTTGAAACGGCTGCGTTGCTGCCGGACCGTTTTCGCCGATGGTTCGCCTCGCGCGGCTGGTCGCCGCGTGAACATCAGCTCGAACTACTGGCCAAGGCCCGCGACGACCGCTCGGCGCTGCTGATTGCCCCCACCGGCGCCGGCAAGACGCTGGCCGGATTTCTCCCGACACTGGTGGAGTTGAGTGAGCGCTCATCGCCAATGCGCGCATCTCCCCTCCCTCCGCGAAGCGGTGGGGAGGGGTCGGGGGTGGGGGGTCTCTCCGCGAATCATGCGGACACCGAATCTACCGAAACGCCCCCCACCCCCGACCCCTCCCCGCCACGCGCTACGCGCGCGGGAGGAGGGGAGCGGCTCGCGTCGTCGCGCTCGGAACTCATCTCCACCGGCCGCGGCGTGAAACGCAGCGGCGGCCTGCACACCCTCTACATCTCGCCGTTGAAGGCACTCGCGGTCGACATCGCGCGCAACCTGGAGGCGCCGATTGCCGAGATGGGCCTGCCGATCAAGGTCGAGACCCGCACCGGCGACACGCCGGTATCGCGGCGGCAGCGGCAGCGGCGTTATCCGCCCGACATCCTGCTCACTACGCCGGAGCAATTGGCGCTGCTGTTGTCGTCCGACGACGCGCCGTTTTTGTTTGGCTCGCTGAAGCGGATCGTGCTCGACGAACTGCACGCACTGGTCACCTCCAAGCGCGGCGACCTGTTGTCTTTGGGTTTGGCGCGACTTTGGAAACTGGCGCCCGACATGCGCGGCATCGGTCTGTCGGCAACGGTGGCCGAGCCGGAATCGCTGGCGCGGTTTCTGGTGCCGCAGCGTGAGGCTAAGGAAGTGTCCGCCGACATCGTGGTGGCGGGCGGCGCCGCGGCGCCGATCGTGGAAATGCTCGATACCAAAGAGAGGCTGCCGTGGGCCGGCCACAGCGCGCGCCACGCGCTCGGCGAAATGTACGACTTGATCAAGCACAACAAGACGACGCTGATCTTCGTCAACACCCGCAGCCAGGCCGAAATGCTGTTCCAGGATTTCTGGCGCATGAACGAGGACGGCCTCGCCATCGCGCTGCATCATGGCTCGCTCGACGTCGCCCAACGCCGCAAGGTCGAGGACGCGATGTCGGCCGGCAAGCTGCGCGGCGTCGTCTGCACCTCGTCGCTCGATCTCGGTGTCGACTGGGGCGACGTCGATCTCGTCATCAATGTCGGCGCGCCCAAGGGCGCCTCGCGGCTGATGCAGCGAATCGGCCGTGCCAACCACCGCATCGACGAAGCCTCGCGCGCCGTGCTGGTGCCGGCCAATCGGTTTGAGGTGCTGGAATGCGCGGTCGCGATCGACGCGATTGCCGACAATGCGCAGGATACGCCGCCGTTACGAACAGGTGCGCTCGACGTGCTGGCGCAGCACGTGCTCGGCTGCGCCTGCGGCGAGCCGTTCCTCTCCGACGAGCTCTATGCGGAAGTGCTGACGGCGGCGACTTACTCCAGCCTTACGCGCACCGATTTCGACGACGTGGTCGATTTCGTTGCCACCGGCGGCTATGCGCTGAAGAGCTATGAGCGTTTCGCGCGCATCAAGCAGGACAAGAACGGCCGCTGGCGCGTCGCCAATCCCCGGGTGCGGCAAAGCTATCGCCTCAACGTCGGTACCATCGTCGAGGACACGATGCTGAAGGTGAAGCTGGTGCGCTCGCGCGGCGGCGGCTCGGGCTCGACCGGCGCGTTGGGGCGCGGCGGGCGGATGCTCGGCGAAATCGAGGAAGCCTTTATCGAAGGCCTCGTGATCGGCGATACCTTTGTGTTCGGCGGCGAGGTGGTGCGCTACGAAGCGCTCGCCGAAGACAACGTGTACGTCTCCCGTGCCAACGACAAGGACGCCAAGGTGCCGTCCTATATGGGCGGCAAGTTTCCGCTCTCGACCTATCTGGCCGAACGCGTCCGCAAGCTGCTCGACGACAGGCGGCAGTGGAACGCGCTGCCGGATCAGGTGCGCGACTGGCTGTCGCTGCAGCGGAGCTTTTCGCGGGTGCCGGCCGTGCGCGAACTGCTGGTCGAGACCTTTCCGCGCGGCAACAAGCACTACCTGGTTTGCTATCCGTTCGAGGGACGGCTGGCGCACCAGACGCTCGGTATGCTGCTGACGCGGCGGATGGAGCGCATGCGGGTCCGGCCGCTCGGTTTCGTCGCCAATGAATATGCGCTGGCGGTGTGGGGTCTCGGCGACATGTCGTTCATGATCCGCCACGGCAAGCTCGATCTCAACGCGTTGTTCGATCCGGACATGCTGGGCGACGATCTCGAGGCATGGCTGGCCGAATCCGCGCTGATGAAGCGCACGTTCCGGACCTGCGCCGTCATTTCGGGCCTGATCGCGCGGCGTTTCACCGGCGAGGAAAAATCCCGCCGCCAGGTGCTGTTCTCGACCGACCTGATCTACGACGTGCTGCGCAAGCATCAGGCCGATCATGTGCTGTTGCGTGCCGCCCGCGCCGATGCCGCCACCGGGTTGCTCGATCTCAAGCGATTGGGTGATATGCTCTCGCGAATTCAGGGGCGAATCACCCATCGGGAACTCGACCATGTTTCGCCGCTGGCGGTGCCGGTGATGCTGGAAATCGGCCGCGAACAGGTCTATGGCGAGGCGGCCGACGAGTTGCTGGCGGAAGCCGCCGATGAGCTGGTCAAAGAGGCGACAGGATAAAACGTGACGGCAACGGCGCAGGTTTCGGGATACGATCAGGATATGCGCGTCTCGAAGGTTGCCATTGCCGACGTCATGTTCCTCGCCGATCTCTCCGGCGCGCTGTTCTGGCAGGAGCAGCGTTTGCTCGTGGTCTCCGACCTGCATCTGGAAAAGGGTTCCAGCTTCGCCGCGCGCGGCGTGCTGTTGCCGCCCTACGATACCGTGGCAACGTTGAGCCGGCTGGCCGCCGTGATCGCGCGGCATGATCCCCGCATGGTGATCGCGCTCGGCGACAGTTTTCATGACCGCAACGCCCATGAACGGCTGTCGGAACCTGATCGCGCGGCATTGACGGCGATGCAGGCGCGGCGCGACTGGATCTGGATTTCGGGCAATCACGATCCGCACCTGCCGTCCGATCTTGGCGGCGTGGTCGCAAGCGAAGTCGCGATCGGGCCGATCGTGTTTCGCCATGAGCCGACCGGCGTGTCCGGCGAAATCGCCGGCCATCTGCATCCCAAGGCGCGGGTGCCGACGCGAGGTCGCTCGATCGAACGCAGATGTTTTGCATCCGACGGCGAGCGCGCGGTGATGCCGGCCTTCGGCGCCTATACCGGCGGGCTGAGCATCCGCGATCCGGCCTTCGCCAAAATCTTTCGCGCGCCGGGCCTGATGGCGCATGTGCTCGGCGACAACAAGCTGCACGCGATCGCCGCTTCGCGGTGTTATTGAGGCGACCTGCTCTCAACCACCGATGTGGCCGCTACGTTCGGTCGTTAGGTGTCGCATTGATGAAGTCTTCGTAGAGCCAATAGGCGCCGACGGTTCCCAAGAACCCGGACCCCGTGATCATCCACCAACTCCAGACGGGCGAGAACGCCGCAAAGTAAAAAAGAAAGCCGAGCCCGGAGATCATCAACGCCAGAGCAAGCATCAGACTGATTATTCTGCGAGCCTCGCTCATGGTTACCCCGCTTCGATAGATTACGCCGCCTTCGCCTGCACCGTATCGCAGAACTCAGCCAGGCGATCGGCCAGCCGCAACGTCGCCGGGCTGGCGTCGGGCGAGGCTACCAGTGCCACTTCCGTCTTGTCGATCGGCGCAAAACCATCCTTGGCCGTGAGCACGCGATGATCGGCCTGGATCGCGATGTCGGAGAGGATGCTCAGGCCGAGGCCAGCGGCGACCGCGGCCTGGATGCCGGCGAGGCCCGACGAGGTATAGGCCATGTGCCACGATCGCCCCGCGCTTTCGAGCGCGTGGATCGCGCGCGAGCGATAGAGGCAGCCGGCCGGAAAGCCGATCAGGGGCACCGAGCCGGTTTTGCTGTCGATCGGGTGGGTCTTGCTGGTGACCCAGTGCACGCGTTCGGGCCAGACCGCGATGCCGCCCTTCTCGCCGGCATCGCGCTTGAGCAGCGCGAGATCGAGCTCGCCGCGTTCGATATCGCGCCGCAGATAGGTGCTCTGGTCGGCGCGCACATCGAGCCGCAGGCCCGGTCGTGACCGCGAAAATGTCGCCAGCAATTTGGCGAGGCGATAAGCGGCGAAATCCTCGGGGATGCCGAGCTTCACCGCGCCTTCGCTGCCCGGACGCGCCATCACGTCGCGGGCTTCCTCGGCGAGCGCCAGCAGCCGCCGCGCGTAGGACAATAGCCGCTCGCCGGCTTCCGTCGGTGTGACCTCCTTGGCCGTGCGGTTCAACAAGGGTTGGCCGACATCGTCTTCCAGCCGCTTGATCTGCTGGCTGACGGTCGACTGGGTGCGATGGACGCGCTCGCCGGCGCGGGTGAAACCGCCGGCATCGACCACCGAGACGAAACTGCGCAGCAGCTCCAGATCGAGCATTGCGATGCTCCATTTATAAATCCACTGATACTAAGTTTATCATTTAATTTCCAAATATCAAGTCGAGGGCCTACCTGAGGGGAAAGGAGACTTCCCATGTCGCTCGCCCCCTCGGTCGCGGCTCCCCGCGCCGGCTTCAACCCGCTGCCGCTCATTATCGCGCTGTTCTGCCTGCTCTGGAGCTTTGCCTTCGTCGCCGGCAAGATCGGCGTCACCGATTGTCCGCCGCTGATCCTGCTGACGGCGCGGTTTTCGCTGGCGGGGATTGTGATTCTTGCCATCACGGCGTTGCGCGGCGAAGCGTGGTCGTCGCTGACCTGGCGCGATGCCGCGGTGTTTGCTGTTCTCGGCGTCGCCAACAACGCGCTCTATCTCGGGCTCGGTTACACCGGGCTCAAGACGGTGTCCGCCGGCCTCGGCGGCCTCATTGTCAGCGCCAATCCGGTGTTCACCGCAGCACTGGCGGCGCTGTTTCTCGGCGAGGCGTTGACCTGGCGCAAGGTGGCCGGGCTCGTGCTCGGCATCACCGGTGTCGGCTTCATCGTCTGGCACCGCATGTCGGTTGGGTCAGACAGCCTGCACGGCATCCTGTTCACCTTGGCCTCGCTGGCTTCGATCGTGGTCGGCACCATCCTGTTCAAGGTGCTGGCGCCGAACGGCAGTCTCTGGGTCGGCAATGGCGTGCAGAATCTCGCCGCCGGGATCGTGCTGCTGCCGATCGCGTTCACGTTCTCCGACGTCAGCGAGATCGTTCCGAGTGCGCGGCTGCTCGGCGCCTTTGCGTTCCTCGTGTTCGGCGGATCGATCCTCGCTTACCTGCTGTGGTTTCACCTGCTGAAGACGTGCGGCGCCACGGCCGCCAGCGCCTATCACTTCCTGATGCCGCCGCTCGGCATGCTGTTCGCGTTTCTCGTGCTCGGCGAGCACGTCGAATTTCGCGATGTTCTCGGAATCGTTCCGGTCGCGCTCGGCATCTATCTGGTGACCCGCCCCGCGACGGCGACCGGCCGCTCGCAGCCAACGTTCAAGTAAAGGAGAAAATCATGGCTATTTCCATCACCCTGATCGGCGGCCCCACCGCGCTGATCGAGATCGACGGCTTTCGCCTGCTGACCGATCCGACCTTCGATGCGCCCGGCGACTATCAGTTGCCGCATGTGAAGCTGGAGAAGCTGACCGGCCCGGCCCTGAGCGCGGAAGCGATCGGCGAGGTCGACGCGGTGCTGCTCAGCCACGACCAGCATTCCGACAATCTCGATCATTCCGGCCGGGCGTTTCTAAGTCATGCGCGGCGCGTGCTGACGACGGAAATCGGCGCGAAGCGTCTCGGCGGCCACGCCGAAGGTTTTGCGCCCTGGGAGGTCACCGAGCTGACCGGCCCCAACGGTCACTCGCTGACGGTCACCGCGACGCCCGCGCGTCACGGGCCGGCCGGGATCGAGCCGCTGGCCGGCGACGTGATCGGCTTCGTGGTTTCCTCGAACAGGCCTGGCAGCCGTCCCGTCTATATCAGCGGCGACACCGTCTGGTATGACGGCGTCGCCGAGGTGGCGAAGCGCTTCAAGGCCGGCGTTGTGCTGCCGTTTGCCGGCGCGGCGCAAACCCGCGGGCCCTTCCACATCACGATGGACACCAACGACACCATCGAAACCGCGCGCGCCTTTCCCGACGCCGTGATCGTGCCGCTGCACACCGATGGATGGAAGCATTTCAAGCAGAGCGCCGGTGATCTGCGCGCCACCTTCGATACGCTGGGCTTCGGACAGCGGCTGCGAATTCTGGAGCCGGGCGTGGTGACCGTCATCGAGCCCTTCGTTCCCGCGTAGGGGACGTCGGCCGCTACTTGTCTGCCAGCGGGTCCTCGGGCAAGTTCCTGGTCCGGAACAGAATCATGTCCGGTTCGTTGTCGCTGCGGCTGGACCGGCATGGCAGATCACAGGAAGTCGAATCTGAAGCACCACACAGGCAGGACAGCCGGCAGTGAAAAGCCGGCGCAGAAGGTGGCGCCGTATGAGCCGTTCAGTTTTCGCCATGTCCTGAAAACGCTCGGCCCAGGCCTGATCACCGGCGCCTCCGACGACGATCCCTCGGGGATCGGCACCTACAGCCAGGCCGGTGCGCAGCTTGGTTACGGCATCGGCTGGACCATGCTGCTGACGTTTCCGCTGATGGCCGCGATCCAGGAAATCTCCGCGCGGGTTGGCCGCGTCACCGGGCATGGCATCTCGGGCAATGTGTGCCGGCACTATTCGCCGTGGCTGCTCAACGTGGTGGTGGCGCTGCTGTTCATCGCCAACACCATCAACATCGCGGCCGATCTCGGCGCCATGGCTGACGCCACCAGGCTCCTGGTCGGCGGGCCCGGCATGATCTACGTGCTGTTCTACGGCGTCACCTCGGTCGTGGCGCAGATTTTTCTCGACTACAAGCGTTACGTGTCGGTGCTGAAATGGATGACGCTCAGCCTGTTCGCCTATGTCGCAGCGCTCGCGTTCGCGCATGTGTCGTGGGGCGAGGCGCTGACCGGCATCCTGGTGCCGCGCCTGACCTGGAGTGCGGATTATTTCACCACCATCGTGGCGATCTTCGGCACCACGATCTCGCCCTACCTGTTTTTCTGGCAGGCCTCGCAGGAAGCCGAAGACCAGCGCGTTGACGTCAAGAAGCAACCGCTGATCGACAAGCATTACGGCGCACAGAAAGAATTCCACCGCATCCGCGCCGACACCATCGTCGGCATGGCGTTCTCCAACCTGATCGCGCTGGCGATCATCGTCACCGCCGCAGCCACGCTGCATGCGGCGGGGAAGACCGACATCCAGACCTCGGCGCAGGCGGCCCAAGCGCTGCGGCCGATTGCGGGCCAGTTCGCCGAGGTGATTTTTGCGCTCGGCATCGTCGGCACCGGGTTGCTGGCGATCCCGGTGCTTGGCGGCGCCACCGCCTATGCGGTCGGCGAAGGGCGGCGATGGCCGGTCGGGCTGGCGCGCAAGCCAAAGGAAGCGATCGCGTTCTATTCGGTGCTGGCGCTGTCGGCCGCGATCGGCATCGCACTCAATTTCACCAGGATCGATCCGATCGAGGCGCTGTACTGGAGCGCCGTCGTCAACGGTGTGCTCGCCGTTCCTGTCATGGTGCTGTTGATGTTCTTGGCACGCCGCAAGGACGTGATGGACCGCTATGTGATCGCCGGCCCGTTGTACTGGCTGGGCTGGCTGTCGACCGCGGCGATGTTTTTGAGCGTGCTGGCGATGGGCGTGGGGATGTTTTTTGGCGGCAAGTAAGCCGCACCCACCGACCTCATCCTGAGGAGCGCGCATCGCGCGCGTCTCGAAGGATGGGCCGCGGGCCTCATGGTTCGAGACGGCGCTTCGCGCCTCCTCACCATGAGGAGTTACCTCAATCCTTCCGGAATACGATCGAGGCCATCCAGCCTGTCATCAGCGCCATGAAGGCGGTGACGAGGCCGTAGACGAAGCCGTTCTGGCGCGCGGTGGTGGCGACGAATTGCTCGAATCCGACCTTGACGATCTCGAACGCGCTATCGGTCTTGGTCACCAGCGCACCGTCGGCGAACAGCTTGATTTCGACGTCGTAGGTGCCGATCGGCACTTCCGCGGGCAACGGAATCCCGGTACGAAACAGCGTCGGTGTCAGGAACGTCACCGCCGAGGTCGCCTCGCGATAGAGCCCGTGCTCGGAACGCAGCCGCACGAAAGCGCTGCGGAAGGCATCGTTCGGCACCACGTCGGCATAGTCAGGGCCGACGCGCTGGGTCAACAGCACATTGTTCAGTCCGAGTTGCTGCCGCCGCTGCACTTCCGGCGAAGCGATGGCGTCGAACGGCCGGTTGGAAAACAGCGCGAGATAACTCGGCACTTTCAGGAACTGGCGGGAATCGGTGTTGATCCAGATCCCGAACTTGCGTTCCTTGCGGCGCGTCACCATGTCGGCGCGCGGGCCGGCAACCGTCACGACGAGATCGTAATTGTTGCGGCCGGCCGGCGTCGAGGCGTCCTTTTCGACCGAGCCGAACAGCACCAGTTCCTCGCCGGAATAATTCGGCGTCACCGTCACGCGGTGGTTCGACACCGATACGATCAGCCGCTCGGCCCGGGCCGGCGACGCGGCCAGCGCAGCGCCCAGAACCAGCCCGGCAAGCGTGAGCGGAACGCGCGCGATCATCCGGCGCCTCCGGTTTCCCGGATCGTGAACAGGTCTTCGGGTCGGATCACGAGTTCAACAGCGAAGCGGACGCCGACGGCGAGCACCAACAGCCCGAGCAGCAGCCGCAGATGTTCGCCGCGGATTTTCTGGCCCGCACGCGCCCCGAACTGCGCGCCGGTGACGCCGCCGACCATCAGGATCAGCGCCAGCACGGCGTCGACCAGATGGTTGGTGACTGCATGCAGCATGGTGGCGAACACCATGGTGACCAGCGTCAGCACCATCGAGGTGCCGATCACGGTCGAGGTCGGCACCCGCAGCACGTAGATCATCAGCGGCACCAGGATGAAGCCGCCGCCGATGCCCATCACCGCGCCGATGAAGCCGATGATCAGGCCGATGACGACGACCGGGATCACCGACAGATAGATCTTGGAGCGCTTGAAGCGCATCTTCAGCGGCAATCCGTGGATCCAGCTATGGGTGCCGGGACGTCGGATCGTGGCCGCGCCGCCGCGTCGGGTTCGCAACAGCGCCCGCAGGCCTTCCCAGAACATCAGCCCGCCGACCGTGGTCAGCAGGATCACGTAGGACATCGCGATCATCAGATCGAGCTGGCCGAGCGAACGCAGCAGCGTGAAGGTCCACACGCCGAGCGCGGTGCCGATACTGCCGCCGCTCAACAGCACCAGCGCCAGCAGCGGATCGATGGCGCGCCGCCGCCAGTAGGATAACGCGCCGGAAAACGAGGACGCCGCGATGTGGCTCGCGACCGAGGCGACCGCGACCGCGGGCGCGATGCCGACGAAGATCAACAGCGGGGTCATCAGGAAGCCGCCGCCGATGCCGAACATGCCGGAGACGAAACCAACCGCCGCGCCCATCGCCAGGATGAGGAAGACATTGACCGGAATGTCGGCGATCGGAAGGTAGAGCTGCACGCGTGTCTGCTTTTTTTCGTTCTGCCGCTGGTCTCGCCGAGGCCGCTCACGGCATGGTTGTGGTGGTGCCGGTAGTGGCATCCGGCAGGCCGCGCGATTCGCGTGCGCGGAGCCGGTTACCGCGGCCTTTGCATAACCGAATTCGGTGGCAGGATGGACCAAAGAATGCACCGGAGGGCAATTTTTTGCCTCCGAGCTCGACGCATTCTCGGCTGTGGTGAACAGGTGCGGTTAACGGGCCGCGAACGCTCCCGGGGCCTGTGGGCCTCAGGGCTTACCGAGCGGATCGGTGATGAGGTTCATCGCCAGCGCGTCCTTTGGCGCGAGCCAGCGGATGTCCCGGGTTTCGGACATCGCCTCGACGACCGATGACGAGACCCCCATTTTGGTCATGTAGCCGAGGACGGCGCCCGCGACCCGCTGAGTGTCGGCGACCGGATCGCTCGTGACCTTGGTGGTCACAAACCGATGGACGCCCAGCGCCGAGCCCAGCACCCCGAAGCGGGGCTTGCCGCCCGCGTAGACGAGGACGCAGGCGCTGGCGCAATAAGCGGGTTTGACGCGGCCAGAGGCGTCGGTGGTGCCGACCGCCGTCGCCAGGCCGCGCGATCGAATGATCTCGCCCATGATCACGGCCTGACTGAGATCGCCGCCGGGCGACGACAGCAACACCAGGTCGCCGGCGGCGAGCCCGGCTTCGTCGAGCCTGTCGCGGAACAGTGTTGCGGCGGCCGGGCCGATCGTTCCGCTGACCAAAAGCGTGCGCCGGCCCTGATCGGAGTTGTCGAGGTAGGCTTTGGCGACCAGCGAGGCCGTCAAGCTCGGCGAGACATACTGGTCTTTCCAGTAGTCCCAGGCATCGGGCCGCGACAGGTCGCGGTAGGCACGAATGCCGACGCCGGAAGCGAGCAGGACAAAGACGGCGATCGACCAGTAATTCCGTTTGCGGCGGGTGGTCTGGAAGGGAGGCGCCGGCGGCGGAGCGGCCGGCATGCGCGGCGTCGCGACCGCAGGCCCCGTCGGCGACCTCCGGATACGACGTTCTTCGTCCTGATTATCGTCCGCGGACAATCGATCCTCGTCGCAAGCCAAACCGAATGGGAGCCGAATTCCGGTTCCAGTATACGACGTTATGGCCGAGGATGTCGGCGCTATCGCGGCGTGACCGCGGCGCGCTTGGTCACAACCGGCTTGGCGGCGGGCTTGGTCGCATTGGCCGTCGCTGGCGCCGAGTCCCAGCCGCCTTGCGGGGTCGCCACATTGACGGCGTCGTCGGGCTGCGGCTCCGGCGTGAAGGTCTGGATCGCAAGCTTGGCCGCCGCCAGCGACTGGGCGTCGAGGCGCTTGGCGATATCGTCGCGCTTGTGGCTCGAATCCGCGTCGCCCTGGGCCGCCGCGAGGCTGAACCATTTGAAGGATTCGGCGAGGTTCTGTTCGACGCCGATACCGCGGGCATAGAGAATGCCGAGGTTGAACTGGCTGTCGGCGACGCCGCGATCGGCCGCCTTGCGGAACCATTGCGACGCACTCTTGTAGTTGGCGCCCTTGCCGCCGCCATCGGCATCGAGCACGGCGAGGTTATGCATTGCCTTGGCGTTGCCGCGTTCGGCCGCCTGCAGGTAATAGCGTCGCGCGATATCGACGTCCTTTTTCACGCTCAGGCCCTTCTCGTAGAAGGTGCCGAGCCGGAAGATCGCGGGCACCACGCCGGCCTGCGCCGCGCGGTCGTACCATTTGGCGGCTTCGTCGAGGTTCGCGGTAATGCCCTTGCCCTCGGCAAAGCGCACGCCGACCTCGTAGGCCGCGGTCGGATCGCCCTTCATCGCGGCGGCGCGCAGCACCGGACCGCCGATGGCGTCGGGCAGCCGCTCGCTCGGCGGCACCTGCACCACCCCGAATTTGCCTGACGAGCCCTGCACGGTGGGGATCGCGCCGGTGACGTCGCCGGCCGGCACCGGGGCCGGGGAAGGCTGCGCCTGCGGCGGGATCACGACGCGGGCGCTGTCCAGCGTGTTCGGCGCGGATGTGTTGTTCGATTGCCGGTCGGTCGGGGTCGGCGACATCAGCGAGGGGGTGGCCGGCGCCGGCATTGCCGGCGTGCCGCTGCTCTCCACCGGAGCCGACGGCGGCGCGGCCGGCTCGGCCAAATTTTCCATTGCCGGCATCGGCGGCGGGTTGCCGGTGTCGAGCAGCGACATCGCCATCTTGAAGGTGCCGAGCACGATCACCACCACGCTTGCGCCGACCAGCAGCGAGCGGATCCGGGAGGTCACGTTGGACGGCGTTTTGTCACCCGGCGGCGACGGCTTCGCCCCGATCTTGATCTTGTTGTCGCCGCCCTTGTCCTTGGCAGCAGCCTTCGCTGCGGCGCGGGCCGCCTTCTCATTGACGGGAGCGGCGGCGGCGGCGGCTTGCGCGGCGCGGCGGGCGGCGGCGATGAAGCTCGATGAACTGACGGGTTCTTTCGGCCCTGCCGTAATCTCGTTGATCACGCTCTCGGAAGCGGCGATCCGCTCCGACGGCGAAGACATCCGCGCGGCCGGCCGTGTGCCCGGCTCGAGCGGGTGATCCGGCGGCAAGTCCGGCGCGATCGCAGCGCGCGGCGCCGAAGCATGCGGCTCGAGGATTTCGCTGATCGCGCGCGGCGGCAACGGCGGCGCTGACGGCTGCGCGGCGTGGAATTCACGCGGGGCGGCGGCGAAGGTCTCCTGCATGGAAGCGGGATTCGGCAGTTCCGGCTTCGGCTGCGGTGTCAGCGCCTGCATATAGGGCATCGGCGCGGAGGTTTGCTGCGGCACCGCCGGGCGCGGGGCTTCCTCGCGCATCGCGATGGCCGCCGGGACAAGCGAGGCCATCGGTTCGGCCGCGATCGGCGCGGCACGGACCGCGCGCAGATCGCCTTCGATCATCGCCAGGCGATCGACCACGTGGCCGAGCGTGTTGTGAACCGTCTCCAGCGAGTCCTGGGTGCGGCGATCGGTTTCCGACTGGCTGTAGCGGATGTCGGACAGTTCGCGCTTGACGGCATCGACGATGCCGGAATCCATCGCCGGCGCGCCGCCGCTGCGGGCGGTGTCGGCGAGCGAGACCAGATTGGCGTGCTGGCGTTCCAGCGAGCGCTGAATGTCCAGCAGCCCTTCCTCGACCCGCCCGAGATCGACGGAGGGCGCGGAGGCGCGGTCGGTTGAAGCTTCCAGCCGTTCCAGCAGATAGGACACGCGCTGTTCGAGATGGGCAAACGCCGACGCGTTGTCGTTGCCGACCGGCATGCGGTCGAGGCGTTCCGACAGCGAGCGCAATACGCCTTCGACATATTCCGAAGGCTCAGTGGCCGCGGGGCGTTCGCGGCTTTCCAGCGACGAGGTCAGCGAGGCGATGCGCTGCTCGAGAACGGCGAAGGAGTCACTTTTGCCCTCGGCGCGCGCGATCTGGTCGACCTTGGTCGACAGCGAATGCACGTCTTCGGAAAGCCGCGCCAGCGCGTCGTTGGAGGCGATATTGGAAACCACCGAGCGAAGCGCCGATATTGCGTCTTCGAGCTGATGAACGGTCGACGGGTCGTCGTTGGAGCGCAGGATCAGGTCGAGCTTGGCGCCGAGGTTGCGGATGGCCTCGTCGTAGCCGGTGAGCTGCTCGGCCGGGGTCAGCTTGCTCAGGACGCCATGGATTTCGGCGAGCGCGCGCTCGATACCGAGCAGCATATGGCCGTCGGTGCCGCTCTGGCGGCTGTCGTCGATGCGGCGTGACAGCGAGCGGATTTCGTTCTCGATCGATTCGATCGCGCGGCGCGGCATCGCCTCGGTGATGGCGTGACGGATCTCGGCGAGTTCGCCGCGGAAGGCCGCGATCGACGCCTCGACGTGATCGGGGTTCTGCAGCGACTCGATCTGGCTCGTGATCTTGATCAGATGACGTTCCAGCGCGGAAAAGTCCGGACCCGCGGCCTGCGGCGGCGCCATCGGCGCGGTCGGCGGCGCGCTGCGTGGCGGCAACTGCTGGGGCGAGCCGTCGAGTTCATTCTGTCGCGCCGCGATCTCGGCGATCGCGGAGTCGAACGAGATCGGGCTCAGCGGCGGCGAGGGACGATAGACCTGGGCTGCGGCGCGCTCGACCAATGCGGCCTGGACCTGCCGGTCCTGCGGCGGGACCTGGGAAGGAGCTTGGCGGGCAGCGCCGGCGCTCGAAATCTGCGACAGCCGCGCATCGAGGCGGGAAATGGCGTCGTTGAGCTGGCGGGCCACCGTCGGCTCGGCACGCATGGCTTCGCCACGCGGCGCTTCAGTGCGCGGCGCGGACTTTGAAATCTGTTCGATCTGCCGGGTGATGGAATCCAGCCGCTGGTGAATGTCGGCGACGTCGCGGCTTTCCTGGCTCGGCATCGTCGGGCCTTGATCGTGGGATTCACGAGAAGGGGCCCCGACGGGTTCGCCGACGGTGGAATTGAGCCATTCGCTCAGCGACATGCCGGCGCGGCGCGCGGCTGCCTCGGCCCTTTCGCGAACCGAGGGATCGATGCCGTCAACACTCCACGATACGCGCGAATTCATGCTCAGGTCCGGTTCCGACTCCGGCGCGATACTTGCGCCATCAGCCTCCCCGCGCGTCCCCACCAAGAGACAATCGAATTCCGCGCAGGTCGTCTGCCTCAGATCCTGACTTTTTCGCGTTACGGTAAATAACGGGTTAAGGATTGGGGTGGCCGGTCAGTAAAGTTGCCCGGGCCAGGGCAAAGTGGCTGATCTAGAACTCGGTTGGTTTGTTTTGACGCGTTTTCTTTACGCGAACCGACGTCCACCCACGGATCAAGTCCGAGGGCATGCTTCGCTCGAAAACGCTCTAACCGTTTTCGCGGTGGCCGTCCCCGATCGACACCACGTTGGTCCGCACGGTGCCGGCCGACAGTGCGTCGAGCGCTTCCTCGCACCATTCCACCACGGCGCGCTCGTGACGGACCCCGAGGCGCAGCGAAAGCAGCTTGCCCATGTCGGCGGGCGAAGCCGTGCCGTCGGGGAAGCGTTTGCCGAGAATCCGTTCGTAGCGGGAACAGCGGTCGCGGTGGTGTTCCAGCCGCGCCATCAGGTCGGCGCGCAACGGTTCCAGGTCGACGCTGTCGAGCGCATAAAGCCGCACCAGCAGATCGTCCTTGATCGAGGCCGGGATGCTCGGCCGGGCGGCCCAGTGCCGCAGCGCGGCGCGGCCCTCCGGCGTCAGGGTGTAGACCAGCTTGTTGGGCTTGCCGGACTGCACGACTTCGCGGCCCTGGATATGACCGCGATCGCGAAGTTTGGTCAGTTCGCGATAGATCTGCTGGTGGTTGGCCTTCCAGAAGAACCCAATCGACGAATCGAAGGTCTTGGCGAGCTCATAGCCCGTCATCGGGCGTTCGGTCAGGCAGGCCAGGATTGCGTCGCCAAGGGCCAAGAAAATACCTCCGGACGGTCTTTCGGCTATGAGCAGCGTTGACATTATGCATAAAGTTGCATATGCGTCAACGCGCATAATGGGCCGGACTGCGTCCCGGAGCCCGTCATCGCCCGCGCAGGAGACATGATGACCATGACCGCACTCGACAAGTGGTACGGCTACATGAAGTCCCACGACCACGCGGCGCTGTGGGAGCTGCTGCACCCCGACGCGGTGTTCGAAAGCCCGGTCGTGCACACCCCGCAACGCGGGCGCGACATCACCTTCAAATATCTGTCGAGCGCCGAGAAGGTGCTGGGCGGCCCGGGCTTCAAATATGTCGGAGAATGGCGCAGCGACACCGGCGCGGTGCTCGAATTCGAAAACGAGATCGAAGGCATCAAGATCAACGGCGTCGACATCATCACCTTCAGCGCCGATGACCGCATCATTCATTTCAAGGTCATGGTGCGCCCGCTGAAGGGAATGAATCTGCTGCATCGCCTGATGGGAGAACAGCTCGCCAAGGAAGTCGCGAAGGAAATCGCGAAGCAGTGACATCAGGTCGTATCGCCCAACCCGTTATTTGCTGCCTCGGGAGTAATGGAACCGGCTAAGGTCCGGTTCGGAACGCGCGCCCCACGATTTCACCCCACCTGTCCGCCAAATCTCTGCCCTGCCGGGAGAACGCCATGCCGACCTACAAAGCCCCCGTGGAAGACGTCACATTCCTGCTCAACGACGTGTTCCAGATCGATCGCTACGACAATCTGCCCGGTTTTACCGATGCCTCCGCCGACGTCCGCGAAGCCATCATCGGCGAGGCGGCCAAGCTGAGCGAGGAGGTGCTGCAGCCGCTCAATCGCGCCGGCGATCTCGAAGGCTGTGTTCGCAACGACGACGGCAGCGTCACCACGCCGAAGGGCTTCAAGGAAGCCTTCAAGCAGGTCGCCGCGGGCGGCTGGCTCGGGCTGTCGGCACCGGCGGAATATGGCGGGCAGGGACTGCCGGTGACGCTGAGCCAGGTCGTCACCGAATTCCAGAGCGCGGCCAACATGGCGTTTTCGATGTATGGCGGCCTGACCATGGGCGCGACCGCCGCGCTGATGGTGCACGGCAAGCCGGAACAGAAGAAGATGTTCGTGCCGAAGATGGTGGCGGGCGAGTGGACCGGCACCATGAACCTGACCGAGCCGCAATGCGGCACCGATCTCGGCCTGTTGCGCACCAAGGCCGTCAAGCAGGCCGACGGCAGCTACAAGATCACGGGCACCAAGATCTTCATCTCGGCCGGCGAGCACGACCTCGCCGACAACATCATCCATCTGGTGCTGGCGCGCATCGAAGGTGCACCCGCCGGCATCAAGGGCGTGTCGCTGTTCGTGGTGCCCAAGATTCTGGTCAATGCCGACGGTTCGCTCGGCGCCCGCAACGGCGTGTCCTGCGGCTCGATCGAGCACAAGATGGGCATCCACGGCAATTCGACCTGCGTGATGAATTACGACGGCGCCACCGGCTGGCTGATCGGCGAGGAAAACAAGGGCATGCAGGGCATGTTCGTGATGATGAACGAGGCCCGGCTCGGCGTCGCGGTGCAGGGCCTCGCGCAATCCGAAGTCGCCTACCAGAACGCCGTGAATTATGCGCGCGAGCGCCTGCAGGGCCGTTCGCTGACGGGCGCCAAGGCGCCGGACAAGCCGGCCGATCCGATCATCGTGCATCCCGACGTGCGCCGCGTGCTGCTCACCATCCGCGCCTTCAACGAGGCGGCGCGCGCCATGGTGGTGTGGACCGCCCTGAAGAGCGACGTCGCCCACCGCTCCTCCGACCCTAAGGACCGCCAGGAGGCCGACGACCACATGGGGCTGATGACCCCGGTCATGAAGGGCGTGATGACCGACGTCGGCTTCTCCAACGCCGTGATGGCGCAGCAGATGTATGGCGGCCACGGCTACATCGCCGAACACGGCATGGAGCAGTTCGTGCGCGATGCGCGCATCGCCATGCTCTATGAGGGCGCCAACGGCATTCAGGCGCTCGACCTCGTCGGCCGCAAACTGCCGCGCGACGGCGGCCGCGCCGTGATGGCGTTCTTCGGCGAAGTTACCGCCTTCGCCAAGGAACACGGCGCCGACGACGCGATGAAGCCGTTCGTGACGCCGCTATTAGCCGCGCTCGGCCACCTGCAGCAGGCTACCGGCTGGCTGATGCAGAACGCACTGGCGAAGCCCGACAACGCCGGTGCTGCCGCTACCGACTACATGCAATTGTTCGGCCTCGTCACCTTTGGCTACATGTGGGCTCGGATGGCAAAAGTGGCGCAGGACAAGATGGCGGGCTCCGGCGCCACGCCCTATCTGACCACCAAGCTGGTGACCGGGCGCTTCTTCATGGAGCGGATGTTACCGGAGACGACCGTCCACCTCGCGCGCATCCAGTCCGGCGCTGCCACCACCATGGAACTGGCGGCAGAAGCGTTCTGAGATTCTTCGCCGCGGGCGAGACTCCGCGGCGATTTCAGCACTATATTATGATCCTCATATAAGGAGGGCGACATGCCCGAAGCCTATATCTACGATCACGTTCGCACCCCGCGCGGCCGCGGCAAGGCCGATGGCTCGCTCCATGAGGTCACGGCGCTGGCGCTGGCGACGGTGCCGCTAAGGGCGTTGAAGGAACGCAACAACCTTCCCGAAGACGTCGTCGACGACGTCATCCTCGGCGTGGTCGATCCGGTCGGCGAAGCCGGCTCCGACATCGCCCGCTTTGCCGCGATGAAGGCCGGCCTCGGCGAGGCCGTGCCCGGCGTCCAGATCAGCCGCTTCTGCGCCTCTGGCCTCGATGCCGTCAATTTCGCCGCCGCCCAGATCATGGCCGGCCAGCATGAACTCGTGATCGGCGGCGGCGCCGAATCGATGAGCCGCGTCGGCATCGGTGCGTCCGGCGGCGCCTGGCCGATGGACCCCTCGATGGCGGTGCCGTCATATTTCATGCCGCAGGGCGTCTCGGCCGACCTGATCGCGACCAAATACGGTTTTTCGCGCGACGACGTCGACGCCTACGCGGTGCAGAGCCAGCAGCGGGCGGCGAAGGCCTGGGACGAGGGCCGCTTCAAGAATTCGGTGGTGCCGGTCAAGGACATCAACGGCCTCACCATCCTCGCCAAGGACGAGCACATGCGGCCGACCACGACAATGCAGTCGCTCGGCCAGTTGCAGCCGTCGTTCGTGGCGATGGGCCAGATGGGCGGCTTCGACGCGGTGGCGATCCAGTCGCATCCCGAAGTCGAGCGCATCAACTACGTGCACCACGCCGGCAACTCGTCCGGCATCGTCGACGGCGCCGGCGCGGTGCTGCTCGGCAGCAAGGAAGCCGGCGCCAAGCATGGCCTGAAGGCGCGCGCGAAGATCCGCGCCTTTGCCAATATCGGCTCGGAGCCGGCGATGATGCTGACCGGCCCGGTCGATGTCACCGAAAAGCTGTTCGAGCGCTCCGGTATGAAGAAGTCGGACATCGACCTGTTCGAACTCAACGAGGCCTTTGCCTCGGTGGTGCTGCGCTACATGCAGGCCTTCGACATCGATCCCTCGAAGATCAACGTCAATGGCGGCGCCATCGCGCTCGGTCATCCCCTGGGCGCCACCGGCGCCATGATCCTCGGCACCGTGCTCGACGAACTCGAGCGCACCAACAAGCAGACCGCGCTGGTGACCCTGTGCATCGGCGGCGGCATGGGGACGGCTACGATCATCGAGCGGGTTTAATTTTTTCCCCTCTCCCCTTGTGGGAGAGGGTGCGCTCGCGAAGCGAGGGCGGGTGAGGGGTCTCTATCCGCGGACACAAACCCCTCATCCGGCTCGAACGCGCTTCGCGTGTTCTCGCCACCTTCTCCCACAAGGGGAGAAGGGAAAACCAATTGGGAGCAACACATGGCCTTCAAGAACTTCAAGACCGAGACCGACGCCGACGGCATCGTGCTGGTGACTTGGGACACGCCCGGCCGTTCGATGAACGTGCTGGACGAGACCTCGATCACCGAGCTCGAGGCGATCATCAAGCAGACCTCCGAAGACGCCGCCGTCAAGGGCGTCGTCATCACCTCGGGCAAGGAAGCGCTGTGCGCCGGCGCTGACCTTTCGATGCTCGAGGGCATGGCCCAGACCTATGCCGGGCTGCTCAGGGAAAAGGGCGAGGTTGCCGCCAACCAAGTGCTGTTCGACCAGAGCCGCCGCTTCTCGCAGGTGTTCCGCTCGATCGAAACCTCAGGCAAGCCGTGGGTCGCGGCCATCAACGGTCTCGCGCTCGGCGGCGGTTTTGAGCTGACGCTGTCCTGCCACTACCGTGTCGCGGCGGATAATCCCAAGACCCGGCTTGGTCTGCCCGAAGTCAAGGTCGGGCTGTTTCCGGGCGCCGGCGGCACCCAGCGCGTGCCGCGCATCGTCTCGCCGCAGGATGCGATGCAGTTGTTGCTGAAGGGCGAGGCGATCAACCTCGCCAAGGCCAAGGCGCTGAACCTGATTCACGCCATCGTTCCTCCCGCCGAGATGATCAAGGCCGCGAAGGACTGGATCAAGGGCGGCGGCAAGCCGATCGCGCCGTGGGACGAAAAGGGCTTCAAGCTGCCGGGCGGACTGGTGTTCTCCAAGATGGGCATGCAGATGTTCCCGGCGGGCAACGCGATCTACCGCCGCGAGACCTACGACAACTATCCGGCGGCGCGCGCCATCATGAGCTGCGTCTATGAAGGCCTGCAGTTGCCGATCGACGCGGCGCTGCGGGTCGAGTCGCGTTACTTCACGCAGGTGCTGCGCTCCAACGAAGCCGCCGCGATGATCCGCAGCCTGTTCCTGTCGATGCAGGAACTGAACAAGGGCGCGCGGCGCCCGGCCAACGTGCCGCCGACCAAAGTGAAGAAGCTCGCCGTGATCGGTGCCGGCTTCATGGGCGCCAGCGTCGGTTACGTCTCGGCGCGGGCCGGCATCGACGTGGTGCTGATCGACCGCGACCAGGAAAGCGCCGACAAGGGTAAGGGCCACGCCCAGGCCGTGATCGACGACCTGATCAAGAAGGGCCGCGCCAAGGAAAGCGATCGCGACGCCATCCTCGGCCGCATCTCCGCGACCGCCGATTACAACGTGCTGAAGGACTGCGACCTGGTCATCGAGGCCGTGTTCGAGGATCGAAAAGTGAAGGCGGATACCTACGCCAAGGCGCAGCCGCTATTGAAGGAGGGCGCGATCATCGCCTCCAACACCTCGACCTTGCCGATCACCTCGCTGGCGGAAGAGTTCAAGGACCAGGGCAAGTTCATCGGCATCCACTTCTTCTCGCCGGTCGAGAAGATGATGCTGGTCGAAATCATCGTCGGCAAAAACACCGGCGACCTCGCGCTCGCCACCGCGCTGGATTATGTGCGGGTGATCGGCAAGACGCCGATCGTCGTCAACGATTCCCGCGGCTTCTTCGCCAACCGCTGCGTGATGCGCTACATCGCCGAGGGCACCGAGATGTTCCTCGAAGGCGTGCCGCCGGCGATGATCGAGAACACCGCGAAGATGGCCGGCATGCCCGTCGGCCCGCTGTCGCTGTCGGACGAAGTGGCGCTCGACCTCGGCCTCAAGGTCATGAAGGCGACCGAGGCCGATCTCGGCCCCAACGCGGTCAACCAGGACCAGAAGAAGCTGATGGTCGAACTGGTCGAGAAACAGGGCCGGTTCGGCCGCAAGAATGCCAAGGGCTTTTACGACTATCCCGAGAAGGGCAAGGGCCAGAAGAGCCTGTGGCCGGGCCTCGGCGCGCTGCAGCCGAAACATCTCGATCCCGATACGCTCGACATCGAGGAACTGAAGCAGCGCTTCCTGGTGACCCAGGCGGTGGAAGCCGCGCGCACGGTGGAAGATCACGTCATCACCGACATGCGCGAGGCCGATGTCGGCTCGATCCTCGGCTTCGGCTTCGCGCCGTTCACCGGCGGCACGCTGTCCTATATCGACTTCATGGGCACCAGGAAGTTCGTCGAACTCTGCCACAAGCTCGAGGCCAAATACGGTTCCCGTTTCACGCCGCCGAAACTGCTGGTCGAGATGGCCGCCAACGGCGAGACCTTCTATGGCCGCTTCCCGCCGAAGAAGCAGGCGGCGGCGTAAGCCCGCGCGTATTGGCGAATGGCAACGCGGCGAGGCAATAGACACGACGTCATTCCGGGGCGATGCGAAGCATCGAACCCGGAATCTCGAGATTCCGGGTCTGGTGCTGCGCACCATCCCGGAATGACGGGCAGAAAAAAGGGCCGGATCATCGATCCGGCCCCTTTCGCATTCCCGATGCTGAAAGCTTATGCCGCCTTCATCAGGCCTTCCTTGACAAGGGCTTCCTGCACCTTCGGGCGGGCGCCGACACGGGCCTTGTAGGCCATCAGGTTCGACATGCCGGCGAGATCCCACTTCATCCGCTCGGCCCAGGCCAGCATCGTGAACATGTAGCCGTCGGCCACGGTGAACTGCTTGCCCATCAGATAGTCTTTCCCGGCCAGTTCGCCGTCGACATACTTGAACTTGCCCATCACGCGGTCCTTGAAGAACGCCTTGGCGTCATCGGCGAGCACGGGGCTGAACTGCGGGCCAATGTTCTTGTGCAATTCGCTGTTGATGTAGGTGAGCCATGCCTGCAGCTTGTAGCGCTCGTCGCTGTCGCGGGCGGGCGCCAGGCCCTTGCCGGCCTTGTCGGCGATCATCTGGACGATGACCGGGCCTTCGGTGACGAGTTCGCCGGAGTCCAGCGCCAGCGCCGGCACCTGGCCCTTCGGGTTGATCTTCAGATAATCGTCGCCGTTTTCCAGCTTCTTGGCGCGCAGGTCGACCTTGACCAGGTCGTAGGGCAGACCGGCCTCCAGCAGCGCGATATGGGGGGAGAGCGAGCAGGCGCCGGGCGAATAATACAATTTCATCGGATTTTCCTTCCCTCGACATTTAAGGATTGCGGCTTTTGAGCCTGAGGCCCCGAGCGTATCAGAACCGGTGGGGCCCAAAACCGCTATTGTGTGACGTTTTCTTTACGAGATCAGGTGTTTGAAAACGTTCCGGAGTGACTAAATGCATCTGCATGAAATAGTCAAGATTGATGCAGCTGCATTTAGTGCGGTACACTGATCCGTGACAGAGACGGACTGAACGATGAAACGCAAACCTTCGACCGAGGCCACCGCCGCGTGGATCCGCCTGATGCGGGTCCAGAGCCGGGTGCTCGATGCCGTCGAGCAGGATTTGAAGAAAGCCGGCTTCCCGCCGCTGGCCTGGTATGACGCGCTCTTGGAATTGTCGCGCGCGCCGTCCGGCGAGATGCGCCCGGTGGAGCTGGAGAAGCAGATGCTGATCCCGCAATACTCGACCTCGCGGCTGATCGACCGTCTGGTCGATGAGGGGCTGGCGGCGCGGCGCGAATGCAAGATCGACAAGCGCGGCCAGTTCGTCGAGATCACCGAGGCCGGGCGCGAGCTGCAGAAGAAGATGTGGAACGCCTATTCGGCGGCGATCGAAAAATACGTCGGCTCCAAGCTCTCCGATGCCGATGCCATCAAGCTGTGCGGTCTGCTCGACCGGCTCGGCTGCTCCTGCGGGGATATCAAGGCAGTGGCCGCCCGAGACGGCGTGCCGGCGCGATGATAGCCCCGATACCTTTCGTTGCTGCGGACAATGCCGTCCGTATCCCCCTTGGCCATACGGCGCGTTCGGTCGAATCGCCCCACATCCGGATTTTTTATGGCGCGTGACCAGATCGATATGACGCCGCTGCAATCGCGCGACGAACTCGTGGCGTGGCTGGAGGCCGGCGTGAAGCCGCCGAGCGAATTCCGCATCGGCACCGAACACGAGAAGACCCCGTTCACGCTCGAGGGCCACCAGCCTGTGCCGTATGAAGGCGGCAAGGGCATCGGCGCGCTGCTCGAAGGCATGCAGCTCCTGCTTGGCTGGGAGCCGATCATGGAGCGCGGCAACATCATCGGGCTTTACGACGTCACCGGCGGCGGCGCGATTTCGCTGGAGCCCGGCGGCCAGTTCGAATTGTCGGGCGCACCGGTCGAGACCGTGCACCAGACCCAGTCGGAGCTGATGGCGCACCTGGCGCAGGTGCGCGAGATCGCGACCCCGCTCGGCATCGGCTTTCTCGGGCTCGGCATGACGCCGTCCTGGTCGCGCAAGCAGATCCCGATGATGCCCAAGGGCCGCTACAAGATCATGACCAACTACATGCCGAAGGTCGGCAAATACGGCCTCGACATGATGTACCGGACCTGCACGGTGCAGACCAACCTCGACTTCTCCTCGGAAGCCGACATGGTCAAGAAGCTCAGGGTATCGGTGGCGCTGCAGCCGATCGCGACCGCGCTGTTTGCCAATTCGCCGTTCACCGAAGGCAAGCCCAACGGGTACCTCTCGTTCCGTTCCGAAATCTGGCGCGACACCGACAATGCGCGCTCGGGCATGATTCCCTGGGCGTTCGAGGACGGCATGGGGTTCGAGCGCTGGGTCGATTACGCGCTGGATGTGCCGATGTATTTCGTCAAGCGCGGCGACGAATATATCGACGTGTCGGGTTCGTCGTTCCGCGCCTTCTTCGACGGCAAGAACCCGGCATTCCCCGGCGAGCGCCCGACGCTGTCGGACTGGGCCAACCATCTGTCGACGATTTTCCCGGAAGTGCGGCTGAAGCGCTATCTGGAAATGCGCGGCGCCGACGGCGTGCCGTGGGGCCGGCTGCCGGCGCTGCCGGCGTTCTGGGTCGGGCTGTTGTACGACGACGACACCCTCAACGCGGCCTGGGATCTGGTCAGCCACTGGAATGCCTATGAGCGTCAGGCGTTGCGCGACGATGTGCCGCGTCTGGGCTTCAAGGCCAGGATCCGGGACCGCTATCTGTTCGAGATCGCCAGGGAATGCCTGAAGCTGTCATACGCCGGATTACGGCGGCGCAACCGCGTCGATCATTCCGGCCGCGACGAGAGCCGGTTTCTCGAGCCGCTGGAGCGGATTCTCGATTGCGGGCGGACCCCGGCCGAAGAGATGCTGGAGAAATTCAACGGCGCCTGGGGCGGCTCCGTGGAGCCGGCCTATCAGGAATACGCGTTCTAACCCCTTCGGATTGAAGGCTTGTTCCGGCGCGCTTGCTCGCGCGACAGGGGCCGGCCGCGGGTCACGTCCGCTTGCAGGCCTGATCTGAAAGCGCATGACCTGAAAGTGCCCGCCCGACGACGCTGGCGAATGCCGCATTTTTGAGCCGTTCATCCACCGTACAGGTTGAGGCCGCTCAAATGAGGCTTCGCGACGCGTATTCGAAAGCAATCGCAGATGGGGACAGGTCGCCTGCTCAGGGCGTGTGTGGTGGCGCTCGCCTTTCTGGCGGGGGTGACAGCCGTGCGTCCGGCGCTGGCACAGGCCAATTTCGATCGTCCGGGCGGCGATTATCTGAGTGCGCCGGTCAGCTCGGGGGATCCAGCCGATTGCGCGCTGGTCTGCGAGCGCGACAAGCGCTGCCGGGCCTGGAGCTTCAGCTATCCGACCGACGCGACCAACGGCGCGGTGTGCTGGCTCAAGAGCAATGTGCCGGCCCGCGCGCAGGATAATTGCTGCGTCTCCGGCGTGCGTGGCGCCGGCGTGGTCGAACCCAGGAATACCACGGTCGAAACCTCGATCGACCGTTTCGGCGGCGACTACAAGAATTTCGATCTCAACGGCTCTGAAGGCGACGACGCCTGCAAGGCCGCCTGCGTCGCCGACAACAAATGCCGCGCCTGGACCTATGCCCGGCCGGGCTATGCCGGCCGCGACGCCCATTGCTACCTGAAGAAAGACATCAAGCCGCCGCGCCGCAAGGCCGGGTTTATTTCCGGCGTGGTGCGGTAATCCCTCCGTCATTCCGGGGCGATGCGAAGCATCGAACCCGGAATCTCGAGATTCCGGGTCTGGTGCTTACGCACCATCCCGGAATGACGGCAACACCGTCACCTCCGGCCACAACGCCTTCCAGCGCGCCGCCTTCTTTGCATAGTTCTCCGCCGAGAAATTCGCGGTCCGATTTGGCCGCACGATCAGATTGGCCGCGTCGTCAAAGCCGTCCGGCGCATAGACGTCATAGCCAGCCTGCGTGCGGCGAATGCCGATGCGAGTGTTTTTCGTCAGGAAGCGGTCGATGCCCTCGGTCGAAGTGTGCAGCGGCGGGTAGGGCAGGCCGTGCTTTTGCGTGTACCAGAGGTGCACGCGGGCCTGGTTGCGCACTTCAACGGTGACGCCGAGTTTGGCGAAGCGTTCGGCCAGGGTGCGGATGACCGCGTCTTCGGCTTCCCACGAGGTATCGGGATCGAAATAGAACACGTCGTAATCGCTAATTCCGTAGTCGACGTCGCGGCCGGTCGTGACGTTCCACACCGTCTGCACCAGACAGCCGGAGACCAGCCAGGCGTCGGGGAGTGCGACCGTGAACAGCTCGTCGACGATGATCGCGTTGACGGGATTGCGCAGGGCAAGGCTGAGGAATTCGTCCCGGGTCATGGAAGATTTACACGTTGGATGCGCCGGTTTTCCTCAGCCGCGCAATTGATTGCTTCGCTTGCGCTCGCAATGACGGAAGCGGCTAAAGCGCGTCAAATTCCTTCACCGCCGCCTTTGACGCCAGCGTGCGCCAGTGCCGGCGCAGCAGCGGTTCGACGATGGCGCGCTTGGCCTTCGACAGGCGGATCAGCGTAATCGGATAATCGCGGTAGTGATCGGTGAAGTAAAATACCTTCGGCGCGCTTTCCACCAGCATCTCGCGCTCATCCTGCGGCACATCAGGCATCACCAGGCTGTCGCCGTCTTCCTTCAGGCGCGCCAACAGTTTCTTGCGCACCTTCAGCGCCGGCGTGCCGTAGGAGGTGCTGTCCTCAACCTCTGTCCACAGAAGCGCGAACTTCCGGACGTCGTCGAAGGTCATCTGCGCTCAGTGCACTGACGTGAAAAACCGCGCCATCCGGAAGCCCGACAGCCAGGTCCAGACCGGCTGGCTGCGCACGCCCATGTCCCAGGAGCCGACCACCGCATCGGCGCGGCCGACCAGGTTGTCGATCGGCAGCAGGCCGACGCCGCCGTCGCGCACCGAGACGCGGCTGTCGGCGGAATTGTCCCGGTTGTCGCCGAGCACGAACAGCTTGCCTGCCGGTACCGTCACTTCGGGCGTGTTGTCGTACTGGCCGTTGTCGCGCATCTTGAAGATCGCGTGCGTGACGCCGTTCGGCAGCGTCTCGATGAAGCGATAGGCCCGCTCGCTGCCGCCGCGGTCGTCTTCGGCTTCGCCTGTCCCGTCCGGCTGAAGCGCCGCGGCGTGGTCGTTGATGAAGAGCTGGCCCTGGCGGAGCTGGATGCGATCGCCGGGCAGGCCGACGACACGCTTCACCCAGGCCTGCGAGCGGTCGCCGGGCCAGCGGAACACGACGACGTCACCGCGCTTCGGCGTCTCGCCGAACAGGCGGCCGGTTTCCGGCAGCGTGATCTGGATCGGCAAGGACGCCGCGCCATAACCATAGGGGAATTTCGACGCCAGCAGCGCGTCGCCGATCAGGAGCGTCGGTTCCATCGAGCCGGACGGAACATAAAACGGTTCGGCGAGCGCGCCCTTGGCGATGAACACGACGGCGACGATCGCCACGAGTTGGGCGGCCTGCCCGCGCCAGCTGATCGGCTTGGCAGACGCCGTTTCCCGTTCCGCCGTCACGAGCTCGTTCTTCTCGATGCTCACTAGCCAGTTCCTCCGACCGTAATCCGTTCCATCCGCAGCGTCGGCTGACCGACGCCGACCGGCACGCCCTGGCCGTTCTTGCCGCAGGTGCCGATACCGGTATCGAGCGCAAGATCGTTGCCGATCATGGTTATTCTGTGCAGGTCGGTCGGCCCGTTGCCGATCAGCATCGCGCCCTTCAGCGGGGCGCCGAGCTTGCCGTTCTCGATCTTGTAGGCCTCGGTGCACTGGAACACATATTTGCCCGAGGTGATGTCGACCTGGCCGCCGCCGAAATTGGCGGCGTAGATGCCGTTCTTGACCGACGCCAGGATCTCCGCCGGATCGCGTTGGCCGGCCAGCATGTAGGTGTTGGTCATGCGCGGCATCGGCACATGGGCGTAGCTCTGGCGGCGGCCGTTGCCAGTCGGCTTCATGTTCATCAGCCGCGCGTTCTGGCGATCCTGCATGTAGCCGACCAGAATGCCGTCCTCGATCAGGACCGTGCGGTTGGTCGGCGTGCCCTCATCGTCGATCGACAGTGAGCCGCGCCGCGAAGCCATGGTGCCGTCGTCGACGACGGTGACGCCCTTGGCCGCGACCTGCTTGCCCATCAATCCTGCGAAAGCCGAAGTCTGCTTGCGGTTGAAATCGCCTTCGAGCCCGTGGCCGACCGCTTCATGCAGCATCACGCCGGGCCAGCCAGCGCCGAGCACCACGTCCATCTCGCCGGCGGGGGCGGGGACCGATTCCAGGTTGACCAGCGCCTCGCGGATCGCGCCGTCGGCGGCCTCGCGCCACGCCTTGGTTTCGATGAAGCGCGCATAACCCTCGCGGCCGCCGTAACCCTTGCTGCCGCTTTCCTGGCGGTCGCCTTGTCCTGCGACGACGGAAATATTGACCCGCACCAGTGGGCGGATGTCGCGATAGCTTTCGCCGTCGGGGCGCAGGATTTCCACCACCTGCCAGGTGGCGCCGAGGCTGATCGAAGCCTGCCGCACCCGCGGATCCTTGTCGCGCACGTAAGCGTCGATCTCGGCGAGCAGTTTCACCTTGGCCTCGAAGCCCGGCCCATCCAGCGGATTGTCGTCGCCATAGAGCCGCACGTTGGTGTGGGCCGGCGCGGCGGCGAATTGGCCGCTGTAACCGCCGCGCACGGCGGCGACCGCGTCGGCGGCGCGGATCAGCGCCGGCAGCGACACGTCGGAGGAATGCGCATAGCCGACCGCGTCGTCCTTGACCGCGCGCAGGCCGAAGCCTTGCGAGGTGTCATACGTCGCCTGCTTCAGCCGGCCGTTGTCGAAGGCCAGGGCTTCGGTCTGGCCATATTCCAGGAACAGCTCGCCATCGTCGGCGCCCTCGAGCCCCCGCGCGATCTCGCGGCGGACGGAATCGCGGTCGAGGTTGGCGCGGTCGATCAGGGAGGTCGTGGCGAGGTTGGTCATCTGGACTCCAGAGCAATGCAACGATTTTGACGTCCCTGCGGAAGCAGGGACCCATAACCACAGGTCTTCATGTCCTAAGCAAGAACCCACGGCCGTCCGGTAACACCAGGCGGACATGGTTATGGTTCCGGCGCGCGGTGGACAAGTCGCTCGGCCGGAACGACGATAAGGAAAGATAGGCGCTGTTGCAGCAAACCGGGAGGGGGGCCTACGGCAGCTTGTCGTAGCCTTCGCCGAGCCCGTTCAGGCTGAGCGGGAAGCCGATGCCCTCTTCGGGGGTCTCGAAGATGATGAAGGTCGCGGTCTTGGCGGTGCGGAGCTGGCCGAGCAGCTTTTCGTCCATCACCACTTCCGCAACGCAGCCGTTGGGCAGGCAGCGGACGAAACCGGCGCGACCGACATCCTGGTTGTCGAGCTTCAGGCCGAGGCCGGAGGGCAGCAGCACGCCGAGGGGCGCGACCACCCGCATCAGCTTGCTCTTCTGGTCCGCGGTCTTCAGCACGATCACGGTGAGACCGGCGTTGGAGCGGTCTTCCGCTACCACGCTCTGGATCAGGGCGCATTGTTCCGCCTGCGCGCCCGGCGGGGTGTCGCAGCGGATCTGCCAGTCGCCATGGACCGACCGCACCGCACCCTGGGCATTCGCTGCCCCGGTCAGGCCGAACAGCAAGGCCACGGCAAGCAGGCTGCCCAGCCAGTGGCTGAAATCACGTTTCGAACGCCCCATTCGGGTCGATCCTCTGAGGTTTGCCGGCATTGCCGGCGATATATTTCCGGCCCAGGCCGGTTCTACGCGTTACAGACAAGGGGCTTGCGCCGCAAACCTGCCTTGCCTCGGACTGATACCGCAATGACGGCGCCTTGAAGGCGTCCAGACGCCGTTTCCGCACCCGAAACTCGGCTTCCGCGGGCGAATCAGGGAGCTCCGGAATGCCCTGCCTGTGCCTACATCCGGCAATCCGCCTGTCAAGCGCAGCCCGGTGTCAATCGAGCCGGTTGACCGTGATTTACCGGGAAAACCTGCCATCCAGCGAATAGAAGGTGACGCATGGCTTGGCCCCCCACTACTGCATTGCGAGAGGCTTGGAATTATGGTTTGAGAGGCTGGATTTCGACGCGTTCTAACGATCTGGCCCAAGTGCTGTCGCAACGACTGTTGCAGGTACTTTTGCAAGGTACTTTTGCAAGGCACTCTTCAAGGTGTACTTCTGAAGTACCTCCGGTTGGCCGTTTGTCAGGGCGGATCGTGCGGCATTTCCGGCTATCCGGCGGGAGTGCTTTGGGGATTTATCAAGGGAGCGCGAGCGGCATGAAGATGTCGAAGGGCCAGATTGGCCGTCGGTTGCTGGGATTGGCGGTGGCAGGCATGGCGCTTGTCGCCGGTGGAACGGCATTCGCCGAATTGGGACAGCCTGCGCCGTGGGAATACAAGCTGCAGGAAGCGGGCTCTCCGGTGATGGAGAACATCACCTGGTTCCATAATTTCCTGTTCGTGCTGATCACGGTCATCACGCTGTTCGTGCTCGTGCTGCTCATCCTCGTCGTGGTGAAGTTCAACGCCAAGACCAATCCGGTCCCCTCCAAGACCACGCACAACACGCTGATCGAGGTGGCATGGACGCTGATTCCAGTGCTGATCCTGGTCGGCATCGCCGTGCCGTCGTTCCGCCTCTTGTTCCAGGAACTCGACATTCCCAAGGCCGACCTGACCATCAAGGCCACCGGCAAGCAGTGGTACTGGAGCTACGCCTATCCCGATAACGGCAAGTTCGAATTCGATTCGCTGCTGGCGCAGGACAAGCAGCCGCGCCTGCTCGGCGTCGACAACGAGATGGTGGTGCCGATCAACAAGGTGGTCCGGATCCAGACCACCGGCGCCGACGTGATCCACTCCTTCGCGGTGCCGGCCTTCGGCATCAAGATCGACTCGGTGCCCGGCCGTCTCAACGAGACCTGGTTCAAGGCCACCAAGCTCGGCATGTACTACGGCCAGTGCTCGGAACTCTGCGGCAAGGATCACGCCTTCATGCCGATCGCGGTGCGGGTCGTGAACGACCAGGAATTCGCGGCCTGGACCGAGGCTGCGAAGAAGAAATTCGCGACCAATCCGGCGAACTCGTTCGCCTCGGCGGGCGCAGCCGCGCAGTAATCGCGCGGCGACGGGACAAGGGCGACAGGACCTGAAAGGTCCGACAAAGGGACTGCAAGGCAGGATTTGAACATGGCAACGAGCGCAGCGACACACGACGATCACGCCCAAGAACACGGTCATGACGATCATGAGCACGCCCATCCGACCGGATGGCGGCGCTTCGTCTATTCGACGAACCACAAGGACATCGGCACGATGTACCTGGTGTTCGCGATCATCGCGGGTGTCATTGGCGCGGCGATGTCGATCGCGATCCGCATCGAGCTGATGTATCCCGGCGTCCAGATCTTCCACGAAACCCACACCTACAATGTGTTCGTGACCTCGCACGGCCTGATCATGATCTTCTTCATGGTGATGCCGGCGATGATCGGCGGCTTCGGCAACTGGATGGTCCCGCTGATGATCGGCGCGCCCGACATGGCGTTCCCGCGCATGAACAACATCTCGTTCTGGCTGCTGCCGGCGTCGTTTGCGCTGCTGCTGCTGTCGACCTTCGTCGAGGGTGAGCCGGGCGCCAACGGTGTCGGTGCGGGCTGGACCATGTACGCGCCGCTGTCGACCTCAGGCCATCCGGGACCGGCGGTTGATTTCGCGATCCTGTCGCTGCATCTGGCCGGCGCCTCGTCGATCCTCGGCGCCATCAACTTCATCACCACGATCTTCAACATGCGCGCGCCGGGCATGACCCTGCACAAGATGCCGCTGTTCGTCTGGTCGATCCTGGTGACGGTGTTCCTGCTGCTGCTGTCGCTGCCGGTGCTCGCCGGCGCCATCACCATGCTGCTGACCGACCGCAATTTCGGCACCACCTTCTTCTCCGCCGACGGCGGCGGAGATCCGGTGCTGTTCCAGCATCTGTTCTGGTTCTTCGGCCACCCCGAAGTGTACATCCTGATCCTGCCGGCGTTCGGCATGGTCAGCCAGATCGTCTCCACCTTCTCGAAGAAGCCCGTGTTCGGCTATCTCGGCATGGCCTACGCCATGGTCGCGATCGGCGGCATCGGCTTCGTGGTGTGGGCGCACCACATGTACACGGTCGGCATGTCCTCGGCGACGCAGGCCTATTTCGTCGCCGCCACCATGGTGATCGCGGTTCCGACCGGCGTGAAGATATTCTCCTGGATCGCCACGATGTGGGGCGGTTCGATCGAGTTCAAGGCACCGATGATCTGGGCGATCGGCTTCATCTTCCTGTTCACGGTCGGCGGCGTCACGGGCGTCGTGCTGGCCAATGCCGGCGTCGATCGCGTGCTGCAGGATACCTATTACGTCGTCGCGCACTTCCACTACGTGCTGTCGCTCGGCGCCGTGTTCGGCATCTTCGCCGGCTGGTACTACTGGTTCCCGAAGATGTTCGGCTACATGTACTCTGAGCGGATCGCCAAGCTGCACTTCTGGTTCACCTTCATCGGCGTGAATCTGGTGTTCTTCCCGCAGCATTTCCTCGGTCTGTCCGGCATGCCGCGCCGCTACGTGGACTATCCGGACGCGTTCGCCGGCTGGAACTTGGTGTCGTCGGTGGGCTCCTACATCTCGGGCTTCGGCGTGCTGATCTTCATCTACGGCGTGATCGATGCCTTCGTCCGCAAGGAGCAGGCGGCCAACAATCCGTGGGGCTCAGGCGCCACCACGCTGGAATGGACGCTGTCGTCGCCGCCGCCCTTCCACCAGTTCGAAGTGCTGCCGAAGGTGCAGTAACGCCTATTCACGGCGTGCGACCATCGCGCGCCGTGGTCTTTGCAACCAAGCGAGATCGATCTTGTCGGTAGTCGACCACAACTCCATCGAGTTTCCGCGGATTTCCGAGGCGGAGGTCGGCGACTACCTCGCGCTGTTGAAGCCGCGGGTGATGTCGCTTGTGGTGTTCACCGCGCTGGTCGGCCTCGTGATCGCGCCCGGCCATTTCCATCCCGTGCTGGCCTTCACCTCGATCCTCTGTATCGCGGTCGGCGCCGGCGCCTCGGGTGCGATGAACATGGCCTATGAGAGCGACATCGACGCCCTGATGTCGCGCACCGCCAACCGGCCGATTCCGCGCGGACGCATCACCCCGCCGGAAGCGATGGCCTTCGGCATGATTCTCGCGTTCTTCTCGGTGATGACGCTCGGCATCCTCGTCAACTGGGTGGCGGGCGCGCTGCTCGCGTTCACGATCTTCTTCTATGTCGTGATCTACACCATGCTGTTGAAGCGCTGGACCGCGCAGAACATCGTGATCGGCGGCGCCGCTGGCGCACTGCCGCCGGTCGTGGCGTGGGCCGCGGCCACCGGCTCGCTGTCGATGGAGCCGGTGCTCCTGTTCCTGATCATCTTCTTCTGGACCCCGCCGCATTTCTGGGCGCTGGCGCTGTTCCGCAACGACGACTATGCCCGCGCCGGGGTGCCGATGCTGCCCGTGGTCGCCGGCCCCGATGCGACGCGGCTGCAGATCCTGCTCTATACCATCGTGCTGGTCGCGGTCGCGGTGGCGCCGTGGCCGCTCGGCTATTTCGACGCGATCTACGGCATCGCCTCGCTGCTGCTGGGCGCCGGCATGATGGCGCTCGCGATCAACGTCTACCGTCATCGCGAAGGCAAGGCAGCGGGCCGCGCGACGCGCCGGCTGTTCGCGTTCTCGATCCTGTATCTGTTCGCGCTGTTTGCGACCCTGCTGCTCGAGGTCGTCGTTCCCGCGGTCACACTTGCGATCCGCGCCGTCGCGCCTGCGATCCGCGCCGTCATGCCCGTGTTCGGGTAGGGGGCGCATGGCGACGGCATGGATGAACAGAAGCCAGATGGAATCGTCCTCACCGAGGCGCAAAAGCGAAGCCGCCGTTCCCGCTCGATCGCCATCGCGCTCGCGCTCGGTGTGCTGGTCGTGCTGTTTTTCGCCGTCACCATGGTCAAGGGACCGGGTGTTCTAGTCAGGCCGATGTAACCAGATGGAAAACCAGCCGACGATGCGACAGGATCCGACCGCGAGCCCCAAGACGACTTCCAAGACGGCTTCGCGTCGCGGCCTGACGCGCGATGCGGTGGTGGCGTCGATCTGCGGGTTCGTCGTGGTGCTGATGGTCGGCGCCGCCTACGCCGCCGTTCCCTTCTACAACTGGTTCTGCCGCGCCACCGGCTTCAACGGCACCACCCAGGTCGCGACCTCGGCGCCGGCAGGCGCACCTTTGGCGCGCAAGGTCGCAGTCCGATTCGACGCCAACGTCGCCCCGGGCCTGCCCTGGAAGTTCGAACCTGAGCAGAACGAGATCGAAGTCAAGATCGGTGAAGTCGTCACCGTCTTCTATAACGTGACCAACCAGTCGGCGCGGACCACCGCAGGCCAGGCCGCCTACAATGTGGCGCCGCTGACGGTCGGGGCGTATTTCCAGAAGATCAACTGCTTCTGCTTCACCGAACAGACCATGGCGCCGGGCGAGAAGCGCGAGATGCCGGTCGTGTTCTACGTCGATCCGGCGCTGGTCGCCGATTCCGAAAACGACGGCCTCAAGACCATCACGCTGTCCTACACCTTCTATGCCGTGCGCGATCCGGCGCCGAAGCCTCTGGCTGCGAGCGAACCGGACAAGCGCAAGGGAAGCCTGTAACGGGAAACTTGTAACCGCCGATTCCCGTATCTTGCGGGATTTCGGAACTTGATTTTTGAGACGAAGATGTGCCGAAGAACACGGCACCGCTAACGGAGAGACCGCAATGTCCACGGCGCAAGTCAAGCACCACGACTACCACCTCGTCGATCCGAGCCCGTGGCCGGTGGTCGGCTCGATCTCGGCCTTCATCATGGCCGTCGGCGCCATCACCTGGATGCACCACATGTTCGCGGCCGCGCCGATCATCTTCGGTATCGGCACCATCGGCGTGCTCTACACCATGGCGAGCTGGTGGGGCGACGTGATCCGTGAAGCCCAGTACAAGGGCGACCACACCCGCGTGGTGCAGATCAGCCACCGCTACGGCATGATCCTGTTCATCGCCTCCGAAGTGATGTTCTTCGTCGCCTGGTTCTGGGCCTTCTTCAACTCCGCGCTGTTCCCCGCCGACGCGGTTCACGCCACCCGCGACGCCGTGTTCGGCTGCGGCGCCGGCACCGCGATGGGCGCCTGCAGCGTGCCGGGCACCTGGCCGCCGAAGGGCATCGAGACCTTCGATCCCTGGCATCTGCCGCTGCTCAATACGCTGCTGCTGTTGACCTCGGGCACGACCGTCACCTGGGCGCACCACGCCTTGCTGGAAGGCGACCGCAAGGGCTTGAAGTACGGCCTGATCCTCACCGTCGTGCTCGGCGCCTGCTTCACCTGCGTGCAGGCCTACGAATACGCCCACGCCGCGTTCGGCTTCTCCGGCAACATCTACGGCGCCACCTTCTTCATGGCGACCGGCTTCCACGGCTTCCACGTGCTGGTCGGCACCGTGTTCCTGCTGGTCTGCCTGATGCGCGCCTATGCCGGTCACTTCACCCCGACCCAGCATCTCGGCTTCGAATTCGCCGCCTGGTACTGGCACTTCGTCGACGTGGTGTGGCTGTTCCTGTTCATCTGCATCTATGTCTGGTTCCGCGGCCCTGAAGGCGTCGCGCACGCCGCGCACTGACCGCAGTCTTAAGTGCTACAAAGGGGCGGTCTTGCGGACCGCCCCTTTTCATTTGTGAAGGCTAGCCATGTCGGATGATGCGCTCCCCACCCTGACCCAGAGCGCCCTGCGCGGCATCGCCTGCCGCTGCCCGCGCTGCGGCAGGGGCAAGCTCTATGCGGGCTTCCTCCACCTGCGGCCGAACTGCGAGGCCTGCGGGCTCGATTACACCTTCATCGACACCGGCGACGGGCCGGCGATTTTCCTGATCATGCTGGCCGGCGCCATCGTGGTCACCGCCGCCCTGATCGTGGAGGTCAAATACCAGCCGCCGTTCTGGGTTCACGCCGCGCTCTGGCTGCCGCTGATTCTGGCCACGACGCTGTTGCCGATGCGCTCGATGAAGTCGCTGTTGATCGCGCTGCAGTTTCATCACAAGGCGGCGCCCGGCCGGCTGATCGACCGCGAGCCGAAATGACCGGCCAGCTTGTGCGACGGCGGGGCAGGGCCGGCTTTGCCATCTTCACGCTTGTCATGGTGGCGGTCTGCGTCGGTCTCGGCCTCTGGCAGCTGCAGCGCCGGGTCGAGAAACATGCGCTGATCGGCGCCTTGAACGAACGGCTCGCGGGATCGCCGGAGGCGTTGCCGTTGCCGTCGCAATGGCCTGCGCTGACGCCGGCGCGGGACGAATTTCGCCGCGTCAGTTTCGCGGCCACCTATGCGCGGTTGCCGGATGCGATGGTGTATTCTTCCGGCTCCGCCGTCCGCGACGATGTCTCCGGTCCCGGCACCTGGGCGTTCGTGGCCGCGCAACTGCCCGGCGGCGAGACGGTCGTGGTCAACACCGGCTTCGTGCAGAACACGATGCTGGACCGCGCCCAGGAGGATCGCGCGGTCGGCCGGCTCATCACCGGCCAGCCTTCGAAACTCACCGGCTATCTCCGCTTTCCCGAAGCCGCGGGCGCGCTGACGCCGCATGAGGACGCCGTCAAGCGGCTGTGGTTCACTCGGGATCATCTGGCGATGGCGCGCGCGCTCGGCTGGAACGCAGACGGCAAGATTTTGGCGCCGTTCTATATCGATCTGGAGAGCCCGGCGCCCGAGAGCGGCATTCCCAAGCCCGGCCCGCTCTCGGTCCATCTCAAGGACGACCATCTGCAATATGCGATCACCTGGTTCGGGCTCGCGGCCGTGATGGCGATCGCGTTTGCGGTGTGGTGGCGCGCGCAGCGGCGCAGCGGAGCGTAGGCCGGCCAAAAGGCGCATCGCGCCGCGGGGCGCCATTGAACCCAATCCCGTCAGCTGCCGTCCAAGGAAGCAGTCAAGGGAGCCCCACCATGAAGTATGCGCTTGCCGTGTTGATGCTTTTGCTTCCAGGTATCGCCTGCGCGGAAGAAACGCTGACCGAGAAATGCACCTCCGACGCGGCTTCGTTCTACGGCGGCGAGGGCGACCGCGAATTCTTTGCCTATGACGTCGAGGTCGTCGCGATCGAGCCGAAGGCGCATGGCAGCCTGGTGCTGTGGGTCAAGTCGGCCGGCGGCATGAGCACGCGCAGGCACACGTGCAAGCAGATGTAGACCAGAGCGTTTTCCAGCGAAGCATGTCCTCGGACTTGATCCGTGGGTGGAAACCGGTTCGCGCAGCCGACAAGATGCGGAAGACCTAGCGAGCGTGGCGCCGCGCTCGCTAATGGCTGTGGTCATCAGCGCAATGGCGAGCGCGGTTTCCCGTGAAGATGGGGTCAGTGATGACGCCAGCCATAATGATGTCCGCGGCCTCGGCCCCAGCCGTAGTGATGGCCGCGCCCTCCGCGACCCATATGGCCGCCGCCGTGTCCATGACCGCCCCTGACCTGGATCACCGTATCGTCCTGTGCGGCCATTGGGGCCATGCCCAGTCTGGCCGAGGCGGACGCGGTCAGTGCCAGCGTTGCAGCGAACAGCGCGGCACCAATCATCAAAATACGTTTCATACGGTCTTCCTTCCGATCGCAGGGATTGCGATTTTTGAACCAAGTTCCGGGCACGCGGTTTGTTCCATCACTCGGATTGCAGCGATGCAATTTGCTTTAGAGCCGTCGATTGCGGCTTGCTCACGCCCACCAGCCGAGCGCGGATCACCATCCGCTAGTGCCCATCGCTGCCCGACGGGCAAATCAACAAAAGTCTGTCCAGCCCTTCGGATAAAAATATTCCGCTGGGACCGTCGGGCAAATCAGTCGTAGGACTTCCGCCATCCTGTCCCACCAAGGGGCGTTGGCCATCGTCGCAAACGAGGGGCAGGGAGCGGTGGACGCTGATCCTGCGACTGACGAGCGCGGTCACTAGCGTACGGCGAAATCGTTTGGGTCCGACGCCCCGGTGCTGGCGTCAAGTTGGCGGAAGCGAAAGCTTCCAATGATGATGGTGGCAAGAAAGCCGGTCACCAGGACGAAATCGTATAAGCCGTAAAGCCATTGCGCAGGGAAGGCCGGGTGTTCTCCGCTGAACCTGTATGCTCGTGTGCAGCATTTCTAATGCACATCGCACGCGAGACCGCGGGTGCAGCGCGCACCCGGTCTTCCCTGCGCCCTCTGTTCTCATGAGGGCAAACGAAATGCAAAACTCCGGGCGCAACGCGCCGCGAGAATGCGGACCCGTATCTATCCACTGTCATTCCGGGATGGTCCGCAGGACCAGACCCGGAATCTCGAACTTCCGGGTTCGATGCTTCGCATCGCCCCGGAACGACAGCGCCCGACCAATCCGGCATTTCCCCTTCGCGGCAAAACGCTCTATGGTGCCGCGCGCTTCGCGGTTGACGAAGGCGTATAACTCATAAATATCAAAGGCTTGGCGCAGGGGTCGGGCCTTTGGAGGGCGATTTGACGCGGTATATTTCGACCAGAGGCGAAGCCCCCACACTGGGTTTCTGCGACGTGATGCTGACCGGGCTCGCCCGCGACGGCGGGCTCTATGTGCCCGAAGTCTGGCCGCAGCTCTCGCACGAGACCATCGCGGGATTTTTCGGGCGGCCTTATTGGGAAGTCGCCGTCGAGGTGATCCGGCCGTTTGTCGCCGGCGAGATTTCCGACGCCGATCTCGGCCGCATGGCGAACGAGGCCTACGCCACCTTCCGCCACCCCGCGGTGGTGCCGCTCGACCAGACCGGGCCCAATCAATTCCTGCTCGAGCTGTTCCACGGCCCGACGCTGGCGTTCAAGGACGTCGCGATGCAGTTGATCTCGCGGCTGATGGATCACGTGCTGGCCAAGCGCGCGCAGCGCACCACCATCGTGGTCGCAACCTCGGGCGATACCGGCGGCGCCGCGGTCGATGCGTTTGCCAACCTCGACAATGTCGACCTGATCGTGCTGTTCCCGAACGGCCGGATCTCCGACGTGCAGCGGCGGATGATGACGACGTCGGGCGCCAGCAATGTCCATGCGCTCGCGATCGAAGGCAATTTCGACGATTGCCAGGCGATCGTGAAGGCGCTGTTCAATCATCACGGCTTTCGCGACGCGGTCTCGCTGTCGGGCGTCAACTCGATCAACTGGGCGCGGATCGTGGCGCAGGTGGTGTATTATTTCACCTCCGCGGTGGCGCTCGGCTCGCCCGCGCGCACCGTGGATTTCACCGTGCCGACGGGGAATTTCGGCGACATCTTTGCCGGCTACGTCGCCAAGAAGATGGGGCTGCCGGTCCGCTGGCTGCGGATCGCCTCCAACGTCAACGACATCCTGCCGCGCACGCTCAAGACCGGCATCTATGAAGTGCGCGAGGTTCATGCTTCCGCCTCACCGTCGATGGATATCCAGGTTTCCTCGAATTTCGAGCGGTTGCTGTTCGAGGCCAGCGGCCGCGACGCCGACGTCATTCGCCGCCTGATGGCCTCGCTGAAACAGTCCGGACGTTTCGTGCTGCCGGATTCTGTGCTCGCCGCCATCCGCGAGGAATTCGACGCCGGCCGCGCCGACGAGACCGAGACCGCGGCCACCATCCGCGCCGCCTGGCGCGAGGCCGGCGATCTCGTCGATCCCCATACCGCGGTGGCGCTGGCGGTGGCCGATCGCGACACCTCGGATTCGAAGATCCCCAACATCGTGCTGTCGACGGCGCATCCGGCCAAGTTCCCCGACGCGGTCGAGGCCGCCTGTGGCGTGCGGCCGCAATTGCCGGCCTGGCTCGACGGCCTCCTGACCAAATCCGAACACATCACGGTGATGAAAAATGATTCCGCCGAAGTGGAGCAATTCGTGCGCAAGGTCAGCCGTGCCGCGAAGCAGGGAGTTGCCGGATGAGCGTTGACGTCACCAAGCTGCCGTCCGGACTGACCGTCATCACCGACACCATGCCGCATCTGGAAACCGCTGCGCTTGGCGTCTGGGCCGGCGTCGGCGGCCGCGACGAAAAGCCCAACGAGCACGGCATCTCGCATCTGCTCGAACATATGGCGTTCAAGGGTACGACCAAACGCTCGTCGCGCGAGATCGTCGAGGAGATCGAGGCGGTCGGCGGCGATCTCAACGCCGGGACCTCGACCGAGACCACCGCCTATTATGCGCGGGTGCTGAAGGCCGACGTGCCGCTGGCGCTCGACGTGCTCTCCGACATTCTCGCCAATCCGTCGTTCGTGCCCGACGAACTCGAGCGCGAAAAGGGCGTCATCGTGCAGGAGATCGGCGCCGCGCAGGATACGCCCGACGACGTCGTGTTCGAACATCTCAACGAGCTCTGCTATCCCGATCAGCCGATGGGGCGCTCGCTGCTCGGCACCGCCAAGACGCTGCAGAAATTCGATCGCGACATGCTGAACAACTATCTTTCGACGCATTACCGCGGGCCCAACATGGTGGTGGCGGCCGCCGGCGCGGTCGACCACAAGCGCGTCGTCGAGGAAGTGGCGCAGAAGTTCGCCAGCTTCGATGTCGCGGCGTCGCCGAAGCCGCAGCCCGCGATGTTCGGCAAGGGCGGCTCGCGCGTGGTGCATCGCGACCTCGAGCAGGCGCATCTGACGCTGGCGCTGGAAGGCGTGCCGCAGACCGACCTGTCGCTGTTCTCGATGCAGGTCTTCACCAACACGCTCGGCGGCGGAATGTCGTCGCGGCTGTTCCAGGAAGTGCGCGAAAAGCGCGGCCTGTGCTACTCGATCTACACCTTCCACGCGCCCTATGCCGACACCGGCTTTTTCGGCCTCTATACCGGCACCGATCCCGCCGACGCGCCCGAGATGATGGAAGTGATCGTCGACGTCATCAACGACGCCGTGGAAACCCTGACCGAAGCCGAGATCGCCCGCGCCAAGGCGCAGATGAAGGCCGGGCTCCTGATGGCGCTGGAAAGCTGTTCATCGCGCGCCGAGCAACTGGCACGCCATGTGCTTGCTTACGGCAGGCCGCTGACGGTGGAAGAGCTGGTGGCGCGGATCGACGCGGTTAGCGTGGAATCGACCCGCAACGCCGCGCGGGGCCTGTTGTCCCGCAGCCGGCCGGCGGTCGTGGCGCTTGGCAGCGGCAGGGGTCTGGACACGGCGGTGTCTTTTGCGGAAGGATTGACCCGGTCGAAGGCGAAGACGCTGCTGCATTGACGATTGTTCTTTGCGGGGGGAGTGTAGGGCATGGCCCTGTTTCGTTTGCCGTCCAGCGGACCGGCTGCGCTTATGCCGCGCGGCCATGGGCTGTTGCTGCGCGCCCCGCAGATGTCGGACTTCCCGCAATGGGCGCAGTTGCGTGAATCCAGCCGGGCTTACCTCACGCCGTGGGAGCCGATCTGGCCGTCGGACGACCTGACCCGGGCAGGCTTCCGCCGCCGGCTGCGGCGTTATGCCGAGGACATCATTTCCGACCGCTCGTATCCGTTCATCGTCTTCCGCGAATCCGACGGCACCATGATCGGCGGCATCACGCTGGCGAATGTGCGTCGCGGCATCGTGCAGGCCGGCACCATCGGCTATTGGGTCGGTGAGCCCCATGCCCATCGCGGCTATATGACCACGGCGCTGCGCGTGCTGCTGCCGACGTTGTTCGGCGAACTCAATCTGCACCGCATCGAGGCTGCCTGCATTCCGACCAATGCCCCGTCGATCCGGGTGCTGGAGAAATGCGGTTTTACCCGCGAGGGACTGGCGCGGCGCTATCTCTGCATCAACGGCATCTGGCAGGACCACCTGCTGTTCGGCCTGCTGCACGAGGACTTTCGCGGCTGATTCGGGCGTGATCCCAAGTGCCTTGATTCGGGTGCCCTGATTCGGGTGCCTTGGGTTCGCCGCCATTGGCCTGCTATAAGGCCGCCGTGGACGATGACGATGAAATGACGCGGATGCCAGGGACGTCGCATGGGTAGCACTCGTTTGGTCAAAGGCGCGATCGTGGCCGGTATGGCTTGCGGCCTGCTCGCCGTGCCGGCGTCGGCGCAATCGCTGGGCGATCGCTTCAAGAGCCTGTTCGGCGGCAAATCGGAGGAGCCGACCACGGCGGCGCCGGGAGCGCCCGTGCCGGAAGACACCAGCGATTTGACCTGTCCGCCGGTCACGGTCCGGGCCGGTGCGTCCACCTATGCGGTGGCGGCGCCCGGCAAGCAGCCGGTCGGCAACGACCTGCGGTTTCAGGCGACCATTACCAAGATGGCCCGCGAATGCAGCGTCAATGCCGGCACCATCACCGCGCGGATCGGCATTCAGGGGCGCGTCATTGCCGGTCCCGCCGGCGCGCCGTCCTCGATCCAGATTCCGGTCCGCGTCGCCGTGGTGCAGGGCGGCGTATCGGAAAAAACCATCGCCACCAAGGCCTACCAGACCACCGTCAACATGTCGGAAGGCGGCAGCGAGCCCTTCACGCTGGTGGCCGAGGATCTGGTCTATCCGGCCCCGCCCGGCGCGCTTGGCGACAGCTACATTTTCTATATCGGTTTCGACCCCCAGGCGCTGAAGCCCGAGCGTCCCGCGGCGGCGCCGCGGAAAAAGAAGCAGCCATGAAAAAAGCCGGCGCGATCATCTCGCGCCGGCTTTTTCATGGGTTGAAAACGCTCTAGTTCAGCTTGGCGCGAACTTCGGCAATACCCTTGGCGAGCAGGTCGTCCGCCACCGAACCCCTGACCGACTGCGACAGGATGGTCGAGGCGGCGGCGACGGCGGCGTTGGCCGCCGCGGCACGGACGTCCGCCAGGGCCTGCGCCTCGGCGAGCGCGATCTTGCCCTCGGCGGTCTTGGTGCGACGGGCGACGAAGTCTTCCATCTTGGCCTTGGCTTCGGTCGCGATGCGCTCGGCTTCGGCCTTGGCGTTCGAGATGATCTCTTCGGCCTCGCGCTCCGCGCTGGATCGCTTGGACTTGTACTCGGCGAGCAGCTTGGCGGCTTCTTCCTTCAGACGGCGGGCGTCGTCGAGTTCGGCCTTGATGCGTTCGGCGCGGTGATCGAGCGCCTTCAGCACCGTGCGGTGGATGCCCAGATAGGCGAACAGCACCATCAGAATGACGAAGGCTACCGCGACCCAGGTTTCCGGTTCGAAGAACATCAGACTATCCCTTCAACGAAGCGTCGACCGCGCTGTTCAGCGTGTTGCCGTCGGGCAGCACGCCGGTGAGGCGCTGGACGATGGCGCTGGCCGCATCCGCGGCGATGCCGCGCACGTTGCCCATCGCGGTCTCGCGGGTCACCCCGATTTGCTTTTCGGCGGCGGCAAGCTTGACGGAGAGCTGGTCTTCCAGCGTCTTCCGCTCGGCTTCCGCAGCCGCGTTCAGCTTCTCGCGGGTTTCGTTGCCGATCGCCTGCGCCCGCGAACGCGCCGAAGCGAGTTCGGTTTCGTAGGCTTTCAGCGCCGCATCCGACTCGTCCTTCAGCTTCTGCGCTGCCGAAAGGTCGCCCTCGATCGCATTCTGACGTGCATCGATCACGCCGCCGACACGCGGCAGCGCAATACGCGACACGATCAAATAGAGGGCTACGAACGCGATAACGAGCGACACCAGTTGCGAAGCGTAGGTCGACGACTCGAACGGAGGAAATCCTCCGCCGTGGCCGCCTGGGGCTTCGGTATGGGCGCCGGTCTCGTGGCCCTTTGCCGGGGTACCATGACTCTTTTCAGCCACGGGGTCCTCCTGTTGCTGTCAGGCGCGCCGTCCGGAACGGACGGCGCGATAGGGTGCCGCTCAGAGCGGAACGAACAGCAGCAGCAGCGCGATCAGCAGCGAGAAAATGCCGAGCGCTTCGGTCACGGCGAAGCCGAAGATCAGGTTGCCGAACTGGCCCTGGGCTGCGGACGGATTGCGCACCGCTGCGGCAAGGTAGTTGCCGAAGATCACGCCCACGCCCACGCCTGCACCGCCCATGCCGATGCATGCGATGCCCGCGCCGATAAGTTTTGCTGCTGCCGGTTCCATTTTCTTGAGCTCCTTGAGAGGTAAGATAAAGTGTGGGTGGAAATTCCCCGGACGGTTTAGTGTCCCGGATGAATGGCGTCGTTGAGGTAGATGCAGGTCAGGATCGCGAACACATAGGCCTGCAGGAACGCGACCAGCAGCTCGAGCGCGGTCAGCGCCACCGTGAGCGCCAGCGGCAGCACGCCGCCGGCCCAGCCGAGCACGCCGAGCGAGGCGCCGAGCATGGCGACGAAGCCCGCGAACACCTTCAGCGCGATGTGGCCGGCCAGCATGTTGGCGAACAGACGGACGCTGTGCGAGACCGGGCGCAGGAAGAACGACAGGATTTCAATGAACATGACCAGCGGCAGGATGTAGATCGGCACGCCGGAAGGCACGAATATCTTGAAGAACTTGAAGCCGTTCTTGTAGATGCCGTAGATCAGGACGGTGAAGAACACCAGCAGCGCCAGCGTCGCGGTGACGATGATGTGGCTCGAAATCGTGAAGGTGTAGGGGATGATGCCGATCAGGTTCGAAACGCAGATCAGCATGAACAGCGAGAAGATCAGCGGGAAGAACTTCATGCCTTCCGAGCCGGCCGTGCTGCGGATCGTGCTGGCGACGAACTCGTAGCTGATTTCGGCGACCGACTGCAGGCGCCCGGGCACCAGTTGCCGTCCGGTGCCGATCATCAGGATCGAGATCACCGCTACCGCGATGAACATGTAGAGCGACGAGTTGGTGAAGGCGATCGTCTGGTTGCCGATATGGCCGATCGTGAACAGCGGCTCGATGTTGAACTGATGGATCGGGTCGATTTTCATCCGCGCGGCTCTTTGTCCACCGGCCTGGCCGGCAATCGAATTTCAAATGTCGTGACTTCCCGTCGATGCTCAGCGCCTGCCCGGAACCACGCCAGCGGACCTCACCACGTTGACCACGCCGGCGGTAAAGCCGAGCAGCAAGAACACGATGAGACCGAACGGCGATGTCGACAACAAACGGTCGAACCCCCAGCCAATCGCCGCCCCGACGACAACGCCCGCGACCAACTCCGAGGAAAGGCGGAGACCGATCGCCATCGCCGAAGCTCTGGCAGCCGCATCGCCGCTTTCGGTTCCGGGTTGGTCAGTCCTGATTTTTCGGCTGTCACGAATTTCGGACAACCGGTGATCCAGACTTCCGAGCCTTGCGGAAAGCGCAGCTTCGTCGGAGGACGATTGATCGCGATTTCCATTTGCGCTGTCGTTGCTGTCTTTGGCCATGCCCAAGACAGTAAACGATGTCGCGGTTGATGGAAATTGCGCCCGTCACCCTTAAAAGCCGCGCGGACCATACTTACCGCGTCTAATCAAGTCAAGATTGCGTCGTAACCAGTTAGTGCATTGATTTAACTGGATTTATTTGAAGACCGTCCACGACCCTGTGGACCCGTCATCGCAGTGCAGCAGCTAGCGGGCCGCGGATCGATCTTGCGCGGATTTGGCCGGTCTGTTGGGATGCCCGAAGCGATCAGCAGATCCTCGCTCCGGAGCCCGCATGCCGCGTCAGGTCGACTACTATTTCTCGTTTCAATCGCCGTGGGCCTATATCGGACATCGGGCCTTTCGCGACCTCGTAAGTGCCTACGATCTCAAGATAAATCATAAACCCGTGGTGCTCGTCGACCTGTTCTCGGAGACCGGTGGGTTGCCGCTGACGAAGCGCCACCCGGTGCGGCAGCGCTATCGGATGGTCGAGCTGCAGCGCTGGCGCGACAAGCGCGGCCTGAAATTCCACCTGCAGCCGGCGAACTGGCCGTTCAACGCCCGGCTCGCGGACGGCGTCGTGATCGCTGCGATCGAGGCCGGTTTCGACCCCGACCGATACCTGGCGCGGGGTTTTGCCGCAGTTTGGGAAGATCAGCTCAGCCTGGCCGATCCCGCGACGATTGCGAAACTGGCCGACGAATCCGGTCTGCCCGGCAAGCAGTTGGTGGAGCGATCGGAGCAGGAGGCGATCAGCGCGGCCTATGAGCAGAATCGCCAGGACGCGCTGGCGAGTGACGTGTTCGGCTCGCCCGCTTATGTGCTCGATGGCGAAGTGTTCTGGGGACAGGACCGGATCGATTTGCTGGGCGATGCGTTGAAGTCCGGCCGCGCGGCCTATAGCTCACAAGTCTAGAGCGTACCGGTACTGTCCTGAGGCGGGAGCAAGCTCATGAGCACAGCGACGTCGTTCTCGAAATCCAAGTTTATCAAATCCTGGTCCTTCATTGTGGCTGCCGCACTGGCGTTGTGTCTCGCCGGCCACGCGCGCGCCGGAGCGCTGCCGGACACCGAGAACGGCCGCTACGCGCTGTCGCCGCTGGCCGATGGTGTGCTGCGGCTCGACACAAGAACCGGCGCGGTCTCGACCTGCAGCAATTCGGGCGCGGGCTGGGCCTGCTACGCCGTGCCCGACGAACGCGCGGCGCTGGACGCCGAAATCGGCCGGCTGCAGGCCGATAATGAAAAGATGAAAGCCCAACTCGCCGAACGTGAGCCGACGGTGACCGGCAAGATCGAAGAGCCGTTGCCGAAATCGGACTCGTTGAAGAAAAGCGAGCCGAAGGTCGCCGAGGGCGAACGCAAGATCGAAATCCCGCTGCCGAGCGACCGCGACATGGATCGTGTGATGTCGTTCCTGGAGCGGGCCTGGCGGCGATTGATCGAAATGGCCAACCGGGTACAGAAGGACGTCAACGGCAAGATTTGATCGCTGTTGTTTGATGCTGTCGTCCCGGCCCCCGTGCGCAATTTCGCACTAGGCCGGGACGACGTGTTGAGAGACCGAATTGATGACCGCACCCAAATCCGTCTCCCGCACTCCCCCTTCGGCCGTCACCGCCACCACCATCGTGTCCTCGCTGTTGACGGTGCAGACGCGTGGCGCCGGCTTTACCGATCTCAGCGCCGAAGTCGCAAAATTCGCAGCAGACGCCGGTGCGCGCGACGGTGCGGTGACGCTGTTCATTCGCCACACCTCGGCATCGTTGACGATCCAGGAAAATGCCGATCCGACCGTGCTGGCCGATTTGACGACGGCGCTGAACAGGCTGGCGCCCGAGAACGCCGGATGGCGGCACGACACAGAAGGTTCGGACGACATGCCGGCGCATATCAAGACCATGCTGACCGCGACCTCGCTGCAGGTCCCGGTGCTTCAGGGCGCGCTGGCGCTCGGCACGTGGCAGGCAATCTATCTGGTCGAGCACCGTGCGCGGCCGCATCGGCGCGAGGTCGTGCTGCAGTTCATCGGCAGCGTGGATTAAAGAGAAACGGCCGCGGATTGCTCCGCGGCCGTTTTGTTCGAGGTCACCGGCGACAACGCCGGATAAAAGATCGCGCCGGATCAAGCTCAGGTCTTGGTGATGTCGACGTCCTTGGTCTCGGGCAGGAAGAAGAATCCGACGACCGCCGTGATCGCTGCGAAGATGATCGGATACCAGAGGCCGGCGTAGATATCGCCGGTCGAGGCCACGATCGCGAACGCGGTCGCGGGCAAGAGACCGCCGAACCAGCCGTTGCCGATGTGATAGGGCAGCGACATCGAGGTGTAGCGGATCTTGGTCGGGAACAGTTCGACCAGCATCGCCGCGATCGGCCCGTACACCATGGTGACGAAGATCACCAGGATGAACAGCAGTCCGATAATCGCCGCAACCTGCGGACGGAAGATATCGAACGGGTTCGACATCTTCACGATGCCGGCGTCGCCGGCCTTGGGATAACCCGCGGCTGCGACCGCAGCGGCGACCGCCGGGTTGCCGGCCTTGGCATCCGGATACGGCACGTCCTTGCCGTTGATCGCGACCTTCACGCCGGAGCCGGCGGCGCCGTAGCTGGTCGAATACTTGACCGACGACTGGGCCAGGAAGGCGCGGGCGAGGTCGCACGGAGACGTGAAGACGCGAGTGCCGACCGGGTTGAACAGATCGCCGCAACCTGCGGGATCCGCCACCACCTCGACCTTGGTGGCTTCGATCGCCTTTTCCAGCGCCGGGTTGGCGTTGGTGGTGATCATCCGGAAGATCGGGAAGAAGGTCAGCGCCGCGATCAGGCAACCCGCCAGGATGATCGGCTTGCGGCCGATCTTGTCGGAGAGGGCGCCGAACACGACGAAGAAGCCGGTGCCGAACAGCAGCGACCAGGCGATCAGCAGGTTGGCGGTGTAGCCGTCGACCTTGAGGATCGATTGCAGGAAGAACAGCGCGTAGAACTGGCCCGTGTACCAGACCACGCCCTGACCCATGGTGCCGCCGATCAGCGCCAGGATGACGATCTTGGCGTTGCTCCAGTTGGCGAAGGCTTCGGTCAGCGGAGCTTTCGAACTCTTGCCCTCGTCCTTCATCTTCTGGAAGATCGGCGATTCATTGAGGCGCAGCCGGATCCATACCGAGACGCCGAGCAGCAGCACCGACACCAGGAACGGAATGCGCCAGCCCCAGGCGGCGAATTCAGGCTCGCCCAGCGCAGTACGGGTGAACAGGATCACCAGCAGCGATAGGAACAGGCCGAGCGTCGCCGTGGTCTGGATGAACGAGGTGTAGTAACCGCGCTTGCCCTGGGGGGCGTGCTCGGCCACGTAGGTCGCCGCACCGCCATACTCGCCGCCGAGCGCAAGGCCCTGCAGCAGGCGCAGTGCGATCAGGATGATCGGGGCCGCGATGCCGATGGATGCCGCACTGGGCAGCAGGCCGACGATGAAGGTCGAGAGGCCCATGATCAGGATGGTGACGAGGAAGGTGTATTTGCGTCCGACGATGTCGCCGACGCGCCCGAACACGATGGCGCCGAACGGGCGCACCAGGAAGCCGGCGGCGAAGGCAAGCAGCGCGAAGATGTCACGGGTTGCCGGCGGATAGG